>CAZJOS010000023.1:0-18799 GCA_964547655.1 uncultured Christensenellaceae bacterium | reverse complement strand
TTTTGGCGGAGAAGCCGGGATTTGAACCCGGGCGCCGGTTACCCCGGCCTACTCCCTTAGCAGGGGAGCCCCTTCAGCCGTACTTGGGTACTTCTCCATATATATTAAACAGCTGTATTATTATAAGAGAAATACAGCGGCATTGTCAACAAACAAATAAAACGCGGCAGGCGAAATAACAAGTACGTCACAAAAATGTTAAAATATTTTATCATATTAATGTGTTGACAAATACAAGTATGTCTGTTATATTAAACGCTAATATAAAAAAGCAAGGATGGAGAAAGGCCTTTCAAACAAGCTTTCAAGAGAACCGGCGGTCGGTGCAAGCCGGTAGCGGTTGTAAGGCGAGTCACTCCGGAGCCGCGTGTTGAAACATAAGTAAGCATTGCCGGATAACCCCGTTACAGGTTTAGGGCTTTATAGAGCCTGAAGCGGTCTTTTTATAAAAGTCAAGGTGAGTGGTACCGCGAAGTTGAAATCAACTGCGTCTCTTCTTATTATTAGAGGAGCACGCAGTTTTTTATTTACTTGGGTCACCGAAAAGCCTGAGTTTTTGGAGTAAAATAGAAAGGAAGTTTGCCATGCAGCGAGTGATATCTTTTATTGTATCGAATCAACCCGGCGTTCTTTGCCGTATTTCCGGCCTTATAAGCAGGCGCGGGTTTAATATCGAGAGCCTGACTGTCGGCGTAACCGACGATCCGGCGCTGTCCAGAATAACTATAGTTATGTACGCCGACGACGCGGTAATAGAGCAGGTAGTAAAGCAGCTTGATAAACAGCTGGACGTTAAAGCGATAAAGGAGATATCCGGAGATAAGGGCACGCTCCGGGAAATCGCGCTGGTCAAAGTTAATACTGCCGGAGTGAACAGAAAAGACTTTATGGACGCGGTCACCGCCCGCTGGGGCATTGTACTGGACTTAGGCGAAAATACTACTACAGTGCAATTGACCGGGACTATATCGTCGATAAACGAAGGTATAGAGGAACTAAAGAAGTACGGAATAGTAGAGTTGGCGAGGACCGGGATGGTCGCTTTGGAATGCGGGGATACTCTGCTATACACTGAAGACAAAAAATAATTTTTATAAAGGAGAACGGTAAAAATGGCAAAGTTGTTTTATCAGGAAGACTGCAAAAAGGAATATCTTGAGGATAAGAAGATAGCCATCATAGGGTATGGCAGCCAGGGGCACGCGCACGCGCTCAACTTAATGGAATCGGGTTTCGACGTTACGGTAGGCTTATATCACGGCTCGAAGTCGTGGGCGAAAGCGGAGGCAGCGGGGCTTAAAGTGGCAACGGCGGCCGAGGCCGCAAAGCTGGCAGATGTTATAGTAATGCTGGTAAACGACGAGCTTCAGCCGAAGATATACGAAGAGTCGGTGAAGCCCGGGCTTTCGGAAGGCAAATACCTTATGTTCGCTCACGGGTTCAACATTCACTTCGGGCAGATAAAGCCGCCGGCCGACATAAACGTATTTATGATCGCGCCAAAAGGCCCGGGGCATACGGTGCGTTCGCAGTTTGAAGAAGGCAAAGGCGTTCCCTGCCTCATAGCGGTAGCGCAGGACCCCTCGGGCGACACCCAGAACGTTGCGCTCGCATATGCGTTCGGTATAGGCGGAGCCAGAGCGGGCATATTGCAGACGACGTTTCGGGAAGAGACGGAGACCGACCTTTTCGGGGAGCAGGCTGTACTTTGCGGCGGCGTGACAGAGCTTATGAAAGCCGGGTTCGATACGCTAATCGAAGCAGGGTATGAGCCGGAGAGCGCGTATTTCGAATGCGTACACGAAATGAAACTTATCATAGATATGGTGAACAGGGGCGGGCTTTCTTATATGCGCTATTCCATAAGCGATACGGCCGAGTTCGGAGACTATTCAATTGGCAGGCGTATAATAAACGAAGATACACGTAAAGAGATGAAACAGGTATTAAAGGAGATACAGGAGGGCGAATTCGCAAAGCGTTGGATACTGGAAAACAAAGCGGGGCGCCCCAACTTCAACGCGCGTCACAGGCTGGAGAGAGACCTTCTCGTGGAGAAAGTCGGCAAAAACCTGCGCAAAATGATGCCGTGGCAGGATGAACCTGAATACTGATCGGAGTTCCCGCCAATCCGGCTGAAGTATAGGAGTAAATATGTCAAGGAAGATAGAGATATTCGATTCCACGCTGCGTGACGGTGCTCAGGCGCGCGGAATAAACTATTCGCTTACCGATAAAATGCACATGCTGAGACTCTTAGACAGCTTAGGGGTCGATTATATCGAGGCGGGCAATCCCGCTTCCAACCCCAAAGAGAGGCAGTTTTTCGAGGAAGCAGTTAAAGCACCGCTGAAGTACGCGAAGCTTGTCGCATTCGGCAGTACGCGCCGCAAAGACACCAGGCCGGATAAAGACCCGGGTGTCAAGGCGCTTTTGGAAGCGAATACGGGAATCGTTGCCGTATTCGGAAAGGCGTGGGACCTGCATGCTACCGAAGTTTTAAACACTACGCTCGAAGAAAACCTGTCGATGATCTGCGATACAATAAAGTATCTGAGAGAGAGAGGCCGCGAAGTGATATTCGATGCGGAGCACTTCTTTGACGGGTACAAAGCCAACCCGGAATACGCTTTAAAAGTGCTGAAGGCTGCAAGCGACGGCGGGGCGTCTACCATAGCGCTTTGCGACACCAACGGCGGCACCATGCCGCTGGAGCTTGAAGAAGCGGTAAAGGCGTCGTTGGGCGCCGTAAAGGTGAAGATAGGCATACATGT
Organism: uncultured Christensenellaceae bacterium; assembly: GCA_964547655.1. Taxonomy (GTDB): domain Bacteria; phylum Bacillota; class Clostridia; order Christensenellales; family SZUA-584; genus DTFZ01. The sequence continues at coordinate 16,025 of CAZJOS010000023.1, read as the reverse complement.
GCACAACGATACCGAGCTTGCCGTCGCTAATTCAATACTTGCGGTGCAGCTTGGAGCGTGCCATGTACAGGGCACGCTGCTCGGCTACGGCGAGCGCTGCGGCAATGCGCGATTAAGCTCTATAATCCCCGACCTTCAGCTTAAACTGGGTTACGATTGCATTGGCGAACACATAAAAGAACTGTATCACAAGTCGAGAGAAGCCGCCGAGATAACGAATCTGCAATTCGACGAGACGCTGCCTTATGTTGGAAGGAACGCTTTTGCTCACAAAGGCGGGATGCATATAGACGCCCTCTGTAAGGCGGAAGGGTCGTTCGAGCATATAAACCCGGCCGCGGTGGGCAATACAAGGGAGTTCCTGCTGTCGGAAGTCGCAGGGAAGACAGCTATGGCAACAAAGCTCCAGGAAGAATTCCCCGGCGTCAAGGTCGAGAAAGACAATATAAGCAGCCTTGTAAGCAAGCTTAAGGAACTCGAGAGCGAGGGGCTTAGTTTCGAGGGCGCCGAAAGCAGTTTCAGGATATTCGTAATGAAAGAATTGGGCCTGCACGAGTCGAAGTTTTCTTTAGTACATTTCAAGGTAAACGACGAACCCGCGTATGAAAAGACGTTCGGCTCTTACGCCGTGGTCAAGGTGGACGTAGAGGGAACGACGCGCATGGCCGCGGCGGAAGGCAACGGCCCGGTAAACGCCCTCGACAAGGCGCTGCGCGAAGCGCTGGGAGAATTTTTCCCAAAGCTCAAGGCCATTACGCTTACTGACTATAAAGTTCGCGTGCTTAACACAAACGCAGCTACGGCCGCAAAGGTGCGCGTTATCATAGAATCGAGCGACGGCGAGAATTACTGGAGGACCATGGGAGTATCTACCGACGTTATAGAAGCGAGCTTATTCGCGCTGATAGATTCGATAGACCATATACTGAGTTAAGATAAGGAGAACAGATGAAATACAACATTGCCGTGATATCCGGAGACGGGATAGGGCCCGAGGTAACGGGCGAGGCCGTACGGGTCTTAAAAAAAGCGGTTGATAATACCGGCATTGATCTAAGCTTCAAAGAATACCTTGCGGGCGGCTGCGCTATTGACAAATACGGCCTGCCCCTGCCTGAAGATACGCTGGAAAAATCGATGGCGAGCAACGCCGTACTATTAGGCGCGGTAGGCGGGCCCAAGTGGGATACAATGCCTTCAGGCATGCGGCCCGAAGACGCGCTTTTGGGCCTGCGCAAAGGGCTCGGGCTATTCGCTAATTTGAGGCCGGCAATACTCTTTAAACAGCTTGCGGGCGCGTGTCCGCTTAAACCTGCGCTCATAGAAAACGGGCTCGATATTCTCGTTATAAGGGAACTGACCGGCGGCATTTATTTCGGAGAGAAAAAGCAAGAGGCCAACTGGGCTTACGATACCATGAAGTACAGCGAGGAAGAAGTAAGGCGCATAGCGCATGTGGGGTTCAAAGCCGCTATGGGTAGAAACAAACGACTAACGAGCGTCGATAAGGCTAATATTTTAGAGTCTTCGAGGCTTTGGCGCAGAGTAGTCATAGAAGTCGCCAAAGATTACCCGCAGGTAGAGCTCAACCACATGTACGTAGACAACGCTGCCATGCAGCTAGTGAGGAATCCTTCTCAGTTCGACGTTATCGTGACCGGCAATATGTTCGGGGACATACTCTCAGACGAAGCTGCTATGATAACAGGCTCTATAGGGATGCTGCCTTCGGCGAGCCTCGGGGCAGGAAGCCTCGGAATGTACGAGCCGGTTCACGGTTCGGCGCCCGATATAGCGGGGCAGGGAACAGCAAACCCGCTCGCCACTATAATGTCCGCTGCTATGATGCTGCGGTACTCGCTCGGGCAGGAGGCTATAGCTAAGAGGATAGAATCCGCGGTAGATAAAGCGCTCGAAAATGGCGCGAGGACTAAAGACATAGCGGTAGCGGGAGAAGAAACTCTCTCCACAGCACAAATGGCGGACGCGGTACTCAGTAATTTGGAGGAATAACCATGATAAGCGACAGTGTAAAAAAAGGCGCGGACAGGGCTCCGCACAGGTCTTTATTCAAGGCGATGGGATACACCAACAGCGAATTGGAGCGCCCGCTCGTGGGCGTTATACACGCAACCAGCGATATAGTACCCGGGCATATACATCTCGATAAGATAGCCAAGGCTGTTGCCGACGGCGTAAGGATGGCGGGAGGAACGCCGATAATGGTTCCTTCAATAGGCATCTGCGACGGCATAGCCATGGGCCACGCCGGTATGAAGTATTCTCTCGCGTCGAGGGAACTCGTGGCGGATTCCGCCGAATCCATGATAATGGCTCACGGGTTCGACGCGGTGGCGTTCGTACCCAACTGCGACAAGATAATACCCGGAATGCTCATGGCAGCCGCGAGGGTAAACCGGCCTTCCATATTCGTAAGCGGCGGGCCGATGATGCCGGGAAGAGACCATAAGGGAAGCGACGCCAGCCTTTCAAATCTGTTTGAGGCAGTAGGCGCGTACAAGGCGGGGAAACTGAGCGACGAAGAACTTGAAAGCCTCGAGTGCTCGTCGTGCCCCGGCTGCGGCTCGTGCGCGGGCATGTTTACGGCAAACAGTATGAACTGCCTGACTGAAGCGCTCGGCATGGCAATGCGCGGAAACGGCACTATACCGGCGGTGAGCGCGGACAGGATAAGGCACGCGAAAGAGAGCGGCATGCAGCTCATGAAGCTGCTTGAATTGAACCTGTGCCCGAGAGATATTATGACCGAAGAGGCGTTCGAGAACGGGCTCAAGCTCGACATGGCGCTGGGGTGCTCGACAAACTCTGTGCTGCATCTTCCGGCAATAGCCCACGAATGCGGCATTGCCCTTAGCCTCGATACCGTAAACAAAATAAGCAAGGAGACGCCTAACCTGTGCAAGCTCGCTCCCGCGAGCAATATGCATATAACAGATCTGCATTACGCGGGTGGTGTGTACGCGGTGCTCAATATACTGAATGAAAACAGTTTGCTGAACGCGGACGAGAAGTGTGTGAGCGGCAAGACCATAGGCGAGACTGTTAAAGGCACTATGGTATTGAACCCCAAGGTGATAAGGCCGTTTGACGATCCGTATTCCAAGCAGGGCGGCATAGCGGTGCTTCGCGGAAATATCGCTCCGAACGGCTGCGTTGTAAAGCAGTCGGCGGTAGCGCCCGAGATGATGAAGCACAAAGGCCCCGCGCGCGTATTTGACGGCGAAGAAAACGCTATCAAAGCCATATATGCGGGTAATATAAACAGCGGTGACGTTGTCGTCATACGCTACGAAGGCCCGGCCGGAGGTCCCGGCATGAGGGAAATGCTCTCTCCCACTTCGGCGCTTGCGGGCATGGGAATGGATAAAGAAGTCGCTCTCATTACCGACGGGCGCTTCAGCGGAGCCACCCGCGGGGCGGCTATAGGGCACGTGTCGCCCGAAGCGCAGGCGGGAGGTGTCATCGCCGTTATCGAAGAAGGCGACACTATCGATATAGATATTCCGGCAAGGAGCATATCGCTTCTTGTGGACCAGAATATTATAGACAGCAGGCTGAAAAACTTTAAAACAAGGGAGCCCGCGGTGAAGGCGGGATGGCTGGCGAGGTATTCAAGATTGGTTTCGTCGGCCGACAAAGGCGCGATACTGGAGTAGAAAGGGGTTAGTCTTATGAAACTCAACGGCGGAAAGATAATAATGGAATGTCTCAAACGGGAGGGCGTGGATACGGTCTTCGGCTTTCCGGGCGGCAAGGTAATAAGGCTTTACGACGCTCTTTATCAGGAAGATAAAATAAAGCATTACGAGACAGCGCATGAGCAGGGCGCTTCGCACGCGGCAGACGCGTACGCGCGGACAACAGGAAAAGTAGGCGTCTGCATAGCCACCTCGGGGCCGGGCGCGACTAATCTTGTAACAGGGCTTGCTACGGCTTATATGGATTCTATACCTGTCATAGCGATAACGGGCAACGTACCCGCAAGCCTTTTGGGTAAGGACAGCTTCCAGGAAGTAGACATAATGGGAGTGACCATGCCCGTAACGAAGCATAATTACCAGATCAAGGACGTTTCGCGCATATCCGACGTGTTCAGGGAGGCTTTCGCTTTCGCAAGGAACGGCAGGCCGGGGCCGGTGCTGATCGATATTACAGACAATTCTTTTGCTGCCGAATGTGAGTACATTGAACCGGAAAAGCTCGATATGCCGTGTAAATTTTCAGATATACCTATGGACTCTATTAAGGAGCTTATCACTAAGGCTGAGAGGCCGGTGATACTTGCGGGAGGAGGAGTAGTGCTTTCGGGCGCCGCCGACGAGCTTTACGAGCTTGCGGAGCGAATCGACGCTCCCGTCGCGACCACATTGATGGGCACAAGCTCATTCCCGGGCAAGCATAGGCTGTATACCGGCCTTATAGGCATGCACGGCACGAAAGCGAGCAACATGGCGTTCCAGAACTGCGACCTTCTGATAGTTCTCGGCGCGAGGTTCAGCGACAGGGTGACGGGGGATACGAGCAAATTCGCATCGCACGCGAAGATAATTCAGATAGACATAGACGCTTCGGAGATAAACAAGAATATCCCCACCAATATTCACGCTATACAGGATATAAAAGAAGCTCTTAAAAATATAAACAAAGAGGCGCCGAAAAAAACGCACGAAGAGTGGGTAAAGAGCGTGGACGACTGGAAAGCCGAAGACGAGGCGCATATACCCGAAGGTCACCTTCCGAAAAAAATACTGGAGATAGCGGGAGCAAAACTCGGCGAAGACACGATAGTAGTGACCGACGTCGGCCAGCACCAGATGTGGACCGCGCAATACTATCCGTTCAAGAAGCACAACAAGTTTGTGACTTCGGGCGGGCTTGGGACAATGGGTTTTGGCTTGGGGGCTTCGATAGGAGCAAAGGTGGCAAATCCGGCAAAGCGCGTTATTCATATTACCGGCGACGGGAGCTTTCGAATGAACCTTATTGAGATGACGACCGCCGTAAGGTACGGCCTGCCCGTTATAACGGTGCTTTTAGACAATAATACTCTTGGAATGGTGAGGCAATGGCAGACGCTGTTTTTTGATAAAAGGCATTCAGAGACGACCCTTCCCGCTCTTGACTTCTGCGCGGCTGCAAGAGCGTTTGGATATTTTGCACAGAAAATTGACAGCGCCGAGGGCTTTGAAAAAGCGCTTGAGGCGGCGCTTGAGAAAAACGCGCCCAGCCTTATTCATTGTTTGATAGACCAGGATGAGATGGTGCTGCCTATGGTCGCGCCGGGCGCATCTATCGATAAGATCGTAATGAGTATATCGTAACGGCAGGCGGATATGTCTGATTGGAATTCGAATCAATATCTGAAATTCGGAAACGAGCGTACGCAGCCGTCCGTTGATCTTGTAAACAGGATCACGCTGCAAGACCCGAAAAGAATAGCCGATATCGGCTGCGGGCCGGGCAACAGCACTAAAGTGCTGGCCGCGAGGTTTATGGGCGCGCATGTGCTGGGCATAGACAACTCTCCCGGAATGCTGGAGAGCGCGAAGAGGGATTACCCGGAGCTTGACTTTAAGCTCTGCGACGCGGGCAGCGAATTGCCTTCTCTCGGAAACGGTTTTGATATCGTGTTTTCCAACGCGTGCATACAATGGGTGCCGAACCATCATAAGCTGCTGCGGGACATGATGGCGCTGCTTAAGCCCGGAGGCGTGCTCGCCATACAATCACCGCTGCAGTATGAGCAGGTGATTTATAAGGCAATATGCGAAATCGCTTCGAGCGGAAAATGGAACGGCAGGTTTGATCTGGATCAAACCTTTCATAACCTTAAGCAGGGTGAATACTTCGACCTGCTTTCGGAGATATCGTCCGAGTTCTCTATGTGGGAGACGGTATATTACCACAGGCTGGGATCGCACAGCGAGATAATGGAATGGTACCGCGGCGCGGGCCTTCGGCCTTATCTCAATGTTCTTGATGAAGAAGAAAAAGCTGAGTTCGAACGTGACTTGCTGGAAAAGGTAAAAGAACGGTATCCGGTGCAGAAGAACGGGGAAGTGATATTCCGCTTCCCAAGGCTGTTTTTCATCGCGACGCCGAAATAAGGAGTATAAAAATAACCGTCTAATGCACTGTTCCAAGTAATTGAGACAAATATATAACACCTATCATGGGATTGCATGTAATTAAATAAGCTGACATCGCTTTTCATGGAACAGTGCATGTACTGGCGGTTATGCTTTGCAAATGACTAAAACTCGTAATCTACGACAGCTCTGTCAGTCCTTACCCTGGTTACGTATTCGGAGACCTCGACGTGCTTCGGGTTCGTCTGATACCACTCAAGCGCCGCAAGATCTTCAAACTCCGATACGAGGGCCATATCGTAAGCCGCTCCGCACTGCCTGACGTTAATTCCGACCTCAAGGCTTTTTATTTCAGGGATGACTTCTTTTAAGGAGTAAAGCCTGGCTTTAACGTACTCCATGTTCTGCTGTTTCGTTTTTCCTTCGGCCTCATCCTTAAAGCGCCACATGACTATATGCCTTATCATCATATCTCCTTAAACAGCTTTACGCCATCGTCGTAAGCCTGCTCGTTTATGGCGATAAGGTCTGCCTTTTTCTCTCCGAATACTTTCTCTACGGCTTTCATTATGCTTTCCTTTTTTACCAATCCGGTCGCCGCTATGAACGCTCCGAGCATTATGAGATTAGTTACCTTGGCGTTTCCCAGACTCATTGCCGCATCGTTCGCCAAAATGTAAAAAGGCTTTACGTCGTCTCTCGTTGCTTTTTTATCGATAAGCGAAGAATTTATGAACAGATTTCCGCCAGGTTTTAAGAACGATTCGAATTTGTCGAGCGACGGCCTGTTGAAAACTATAACGCTGTCAGCCTCGGTAACTACCGGCGAGCCAACAGGGCCGTCGGAAACGATAACTCGGCAATTCGTCGTTCCGCCGCGCATCTCAGGCCCGTATGAAGGGAGCCACGAGACGTTTTTACCCTCTATCATACCGGCGTAAGTTATGAGCTGGCCCATAAGAAGCACGCCCTGCCCGCCGAAACCGGCGATAATTATCTCGTGCGACATCATTTTGCCTCCTTGAATACGCCAGGGGGGTAATACGGTATCATATTCTCCTTAAGCCAGCGCATGGCTTCCACCGGCGTCAAGCCCCAATTGGTTGGGCAGGTGGAAAGCACTTCGACGAGCGAGAATCCCTTGCTGTTTATCTGGTTTTCAAAGGCTTTTTTAAAAGCTCTTTTTGCTTTATTGATATTAGGCACATCGTGAAGCGATACCCTCTCGATATAATACGCACCCTCGAGAGTGGAAAGCATTTCGGCAACGCGCACGGGATATCCGCAGTGGTCAGCGTCCCTGCCGAAGGGAGACGTAGTGGTCTTTTGCCCCACCAGAGTGGTAGGAGCCATCTGGCCGCCCGTCATGCCGTATATAGCGTTGTTTATGAATATCACCGTTATGTTTTCGCCCCTTGTAGCCGCGTGGACTATTTCCGCCGCTCCAATGGAAGCGAGGTCTCCGTCGCCCTGGTATGTGAACACTATATTATCGGGATGAACGCGCTTTGCGCCCGTAGCTACCGCCGGCGCTCTGCCGTGAGCAGCTTCATACATGTCTATATCCCAAAACTTATACGCGAACACCGAGCATCCGACAGGACAGACGCCGACAGTTTTTTCCTGTATTCCAAGCTCTTCTATGCATTCCGCTATAAGCCTATGGGCGATACTATGCGTACATCCCGGACAATAGCTGAAAGGAGTATCGGTAAGTACGGAACTTTTTTTGAATACTACGCTCATTTCAGTTCCTCCTTTATCTCTTTTAGACTGTCTATTATCATATCGGGCGATGGCGTGAAACCTCCGAAAGTTCCGAGGAACTTGACGGGGCGCTTGCCGTTTACCGCAAGCCTTACGTCTTCGACCATCTGGCCCGTACTCATTTCTACAGTTAAAAATGCTTTGCAATTTTCAGCGGCGGCTGCAAACGCTTTAACAGGAAACGGCCATACGGTGATAGGCCTAAGCAGCCCCGCCTTTATGCCGTATTCGTTTCTTGCCTTAACTATAGCGTTTTTAGCGATCCGCGAAGTTGTACCGTATGCCGCTATTACGATCTCGGCGTCGTCCATCATATATTCTTCGTACTGGACTTCATTCTCCTTGATTTCTTCATATACTTTCCCGAGCCTAATTAACACCTCATTCATCTCTTCGGCTTCTATATACAATGAATTGATAAACGCTTTTTTCTCAGAAGCTTTATGTCCGGTTGCAGCCCAAGTCTTTTCAGGCAGCTGGCGTTTCTTTTGCGGCCGGAATTCGACCGGCTCCATCATCTGTCCGATCATTCCGTCTCCCAGTATCATAACCGGCACCCTGTAAAAGTCGGCCGTATCGAACGCCTGCATCATGCAGTCGGCGGCCTCCTGTACAGATGACGGGGCATATACGACGAGATGGTAATCTCCGTGGCCGCCGCCCTTGGTTGCCTGAAAGTAATCGCCCTGCGCTGCGAGTATTCCTCCAAGGCCCGGGCCTGTCCTAACCATATTTACTATAACGCAGGGAAGCTCGGCGCACGCTATGTAGCTTATACCTTCCTGTTTCAGGCTTATGCCAGGCGACGATGAAGACGTCATGACCCGCGCGCCCGCGCCCGCGGCGCCGTAAACCATATTAATCGCAGCCAGTTCCGATTCGGCCTGCAGAAAGACGCCTCCCACTTCCGGCATCCTTCTCGACATATATTCGGGTATTTCATTCTGCGGAGTTATCGGATAACCAAAAAAATACCTGCATCCCGCCTGAACGGCGGCTTCCGCTATTGCTTCGTTTCCTTTCATCAATACTCTTGCCATTTGAACCTACCTTTTTCTAAGACTTATTTCTCTACGGTAAATACGACGTCGGGGCACATCTTTGCGCACGAAGCGCATGCCGTGCACATATCCATATCCGTTATTTCCACAGGGCTGTAACCTTTGTCGTTAAGCTCGGTTTCCGAAAGCTTAAGTATCCCCTTCGGGCAGACCGTAACGCACAGCCCGCATCCTTTACATAAATTTTTAGCGATCGTTAACTTAGGCACTAAAGCTACCTCCATGTATGTTCAATTAAAAAAGAATAACACACAAAGGTTTTAAAATCAACGAACAGCATTTACTTATGTTTGTAAATTCTATTAAGGCTATCCTATTATTCTATGAAATAAATATGTATTTACGGTATGCGTATGTTAACAGTTTATAAAACCCGCACTTTTTATTCTCATATAAGATGGGCATGCTCTGTTGAAACAGTTGCTTATATATATTATGAATGGTAGAATATAGCCGTATATTTTACAGCACGGTTAATAAAAAGGGGAACATATGGGACTGGTAAGAGACATTATCGGCGGAAGCAATGAGTCGAAATTAAAGAAGTTAAGAAAGATCGCGGACTCGGTCGAAGCGCTTGAGGATAAATTCAAGGCGCTTTCCGACAGCGAACTGAAAGCAAAGACGGATGAATTCAAAAAAAGGCATGCAAACGGCGAGAACCTCGACGACCTTCTGCCGGAAGTATTCGCGCAGGTGAGAGAGGCTGCCGACCGCGTACTCGGTATGCGCCATTTCTTTGTGCAGATAATAGGCGGAATAGTGCTGCATCAGGGCAGGATAGCCGAGATGAAGACGGGCGAAGGCAAGACTCTGGCCGCTACGCTGCCCGTTTGCCTCAACGCGCTTACAGGAAGAGGCGTGCATGTCATAACCGTCAACGATTACCTCGCAAAGAGAGACTCTGAATGGATGGGCAAGCTTTATACCTATCTCGGGTACACTGTGGGGCTCGTCATTCACGAAATCCCCGCGGAAGAGAGGCGGGCGAACTACGCGTGCGATATAGTTTACGGCACCAACAACGAATTCGGGTTCGATTACTTGCGCGATAACATGGTTATACAAAAAGAACGCATGGTCCAAAGGGATCTTGAATACGCCATTGTAGACGAAGTTGACAGCATTCTCATAGACGAAGCGAGGACTCCTCTCATTATTTCCGGCGCCGGAGAAAAAAGCACCGACATGTACGTTCAGGTGGACAGATTTGTTAAAACGCTGAAGTTGGAAGAAGACTTCACCATAGACGAAAAGCTCAAAGCAATCAACCTTACGGAAGAGGGAGTTAGCAAGTGCGAGAGGCATTTTAAGGTAGAGAACCTTTCCGATATAGAAAATACGGAGCTATACCATCATATAAATCAGGCGCTCAAAGCCAACAATATAATGAAGAGAGATATCGATTACGTCGTGAAGAACGGCGAAGTCATAATAGTCGACGAGTTTACGGGCAGGCTGATGATAGGCAGGCGGTATTCGGAAGGGCTGCACCAGGCGATAGAGGCAAAAGAAAACGTCAAGGTAGAGAGAGAAACGAGGACGCTCGCGACCATAACGTTCCAGAACTATTTCAGGATGTATAAAAAACTTGCGGGCATGACCGGTACGGCTAAAACGGAAGAAGACGAGTTCCAGGGCATATACAACCTTGACGTCGTCCAGTTGCCCACCAACATGCCTATGATCCGCAAGGACGGCAACGACGTTATATACGCTACAGAAAAGGGCAAGTTCCGCGCCATAGTCGAGGAGATAGAGCGCGTGCACGCAACCGGCAGGCCGGTGCTAGTGGGCACGGTCTCGGTGGAAAAATCGGAGCGCCTCTCGGGCATGCTGGCAAGGACGGGCGTAAAGCATAACGTGCTCAACGCAAAATACCATGAAAAAGAGGCCATGATAGTAGCGCAGGCGGGCAAGAAAGGCGCCGTCACCATAGCGACCAACATGGCGGGCAGAGGAACGGACATCATACTCGGAGGAAACCCGGATTATTCAGCGCGCGGGGACATGCGCATCGAAAACTTTACTGAAGAGATGATAGAGCATTCCGTAAGCCACGCGCCCACGGACGACCCGGAGATTCTTGCCGCAAGAAAGCGCTATAACGAACTGCTCAGTTATTATAAAAAATCGATGCAGACCGAGCATGACGAGGTAGTATCGGTAGGCGGGCTTCACATAATAGGGACCGAGCGGCACGAGGCGCGCCGTATCGACAACCAATTAAGAGGCCGCAGCGGCAGGCAGGGCGACCCCGGATCGTCGGTTTTCTTTATATCGCTGGAAGACGACCTTATGCGCAGGTTCGGGGGCGACAGGGTGCAGGGACTTATCTCGTCTATAAACCAGAACGACGAGATACCGCTCACGTTCGGCATACTGTCTAAACAGATAGAGTCTGCTCAGAAAAGGATAGAAGCAAGGAACTTCGAGATAAGAAAAGACGTGCTGCAGTTCGACGACGTTATGAACAAACAGCGCGAAGTGATATACTCGCAGCGCAGGTCGGTGCTCACCGGGGCCGACGTAAAGCAGGCGATAATGGATATGCTCGATACGCTGATAGACGAAGTATTCCCCGTATATTGCCCGGAAGGTGCGCTTCCCGAAGAGTGGGATGTAAAGGAGCTTGCCGAGTATTTTTCGAAGGTATTCCTTCCGAAAGACCGCGAGCTTTTCAAGGGAGTAAATATAGAAGATTTGACGCATGAGAGCGCCAAAGATATGATACGGGAACTTGCCCATAATTACTACCGCATGAAAGAAGAAGAGATAGAAGCGGCGGGGCAGAGCATGCGCGAAGTGGAGAGGATAATCCTGCTGCGCGTGGTGGACGAGAAGTGGATGGCGCATATCGACGCTATGGACCAGCTGCGGCAGGGAATAGGCCTGCGCGCTCTTGGGCAAAGGGACCCGATAGTCGAGTACAGGCGCGAAGGTTTCGATATGTTTGAAGAGATGATACACGAGATACAGAACGAGACGATATCCATACTGTATCGCGTAAAAATAGCTTCGCAGCTGCAGAGGCGGGAGCCTCCGAAACCGGTTGAGCTGCCGAAGAAGATGACCGATTCATCAGGAAACAAAGTAGGCAGGAATGCGCCCTGCCCGTGCGGAAGCGGCAGAAAATATAAAAACTGCTGCGGAAAAAACGAGCAACAGGAGTAATGACGTGTTTAACATAGAAGAAGCAAGGCTTAAACTCTCGGAGATTAAAAAACTCGCCGACGAAATAAAAACGGCTCTGGACGTAGAAGAGTTGAAAAAGGAACTCAGTGAGTTAAAACAAAAGATGGAGTCCCCTGAGATATGGAACAATGCCGATGAAGCTAAACAAACAGGCAAGCGGATGCGGCCTTTGGAAGATAAGCTCAGCCAGTTTGATAAGCTTAAATCAAGGATAGCCGACTCAGAGATAATGCTTGAGCTGCTCGAAGAAGAATCGGACGACGGCGTTGCCGCCGAGCTTTCAGAGGAGCTTACGGCGCTTAAAAAGTATTCGGGCGAGCTTCACCTTAAAGCGCTTCTGCGCGGGAAATACGACTCTAACAACGCCATTCTTTCGCTGCACGCCGGCGCGGGCGGCACGGAAGCGCAGGATTGGGTCGAGATGCTGTACAGGATGTATACCCGTTGGTGCGAACGCAAGAAATATGACGTTAAAGTATACGATCTCCTCGTCGGCGACGATGCGGGCATAAAGAGCGTAACGTTCGAGGTGCAGGGGCTTAACGCGTACGGGTACCTAAAAGCGGAAAAGGGGGTGCACAGGCTTGTGCGAATATCTCCCTTCGACGCTAACGCGCGCCGCCATACCTCTTTTGCGTCTCTCGACGTGATGCCGGAAATAGAAGACGAAGACGCAGATATCGAGATAGACCCTGAGGATATCAGGGTGGATACGTACCGCTCTTCAGGGGCTGGCGGCCAGCACGTCAATAAGACCGACTCCGCGATAAGGATAACGCACCTTGAAACGGGCATCGTCGTGCAGTGCCAGAACGAGCGCTCGCAGATACAGAACAGGGAGACGGCGATGCGCATGCTTCGCTCAAAGCTTCTCGAGAAGCGCGAAGAAGAAAAGGTGCAGCAGATGATGGAACTGAAAGGCGAGATGAAAAAGATAGAGTGGGGCAGCCAGATCCGTTCTTACGTTTTTCATCCGTACAGCCTGGTAAAAGACCACAGAACAGGGGAAGAGACCGGAAATATAACCGCGGTGATGGACGGTGATATAGACGCGTTCATAAACGCTTACTTAAGGGAGTCGTAATGTGTTCAGGTCTGTTATTTTCTATTTCAGCGGTACGGGCAACACGTGGTGGGTCGCGGACAGGATAAAGAAGCAGCTCGACGCTAATAATGTAAACGCCGATACCGTATCTATTGAAAGTATTGACGTAAAAAAGGCCGACTGGTGGATAAAGACCGCCGACCTTGTGTTTTTCGGCTGGCCGATATACGGCTCCGACATGCCGGAGCCTATAAAAAATTTCGTTGACAATCTCCTCCCAATAGAAAAAGGCAAGCATATCCATACATTCTGCACGCAGATGGCTTTTTCGGGCGACGGCGCCTGCTTTTACCGCAAACACTTTGAAAGCAAAGGGCTCATTATAGACAGCGCAAAACATTTCGTTATGCCTTCAAACATAAGCGTATGGCGCGGGCCGTTGGGAGCGCCGAGAAACAAAGAAAGAATTGCTAAAATAATGGCAAGATGCGAAAAAAAGGTGGAGCGTTATATAGGCAGCCTTCTTATCGGCAAATACAGGATAACGGGCAAATACTCTTATCCGTTGGGAATACTGCAGCGTGCGCCTTACAGGCTGATGTATAAAGGGCTGAGAAGTTACGTTGGCGTCAACAAAGAAAGGTGCCAAAAATGCGGCCTTTGCGCTTCGCTTTGCCCTTCAGAAAATATAACCATGTCCGGATTCCCCGAATTTAAAGGGAAATGCAGTTTATGTTTACGCTGCTATTCCTTTTGCCCGGAAAGCGCGATAACATATCGGGGCAGATCGTACGATAAAGATAGCGGCGGCAGGCCCTATTCGGTTCAGGATAAGAGGTTCAAACCTTCAATATTAAAATAATCATATCCGTTTAATGTCACTGTTTCGTATACATAACTTCCCGCGAGCATATATTTTATTGAAATGCCCGAAAAGCTGAAGTTGGACAAAACTTTACGTGAAGGAGTTATGTTATGTATCTGGACGAACAAAAGGAAATGCCAATAAACAAGGCGCCCCATAAAGTAGTTATAGATTCGCGGGAAAAAGTAATAATCACCGCAGTCGAAGACGTAGACAGCTTTAACGAAAACGAAGTGATACTGCTTACCAATCGCGGCTTTATTACCATCACAGGCGAAGACCTGCATATAAGCAAACTTAACCTTGAAGAAGGCCAGTTGGTAATCTCGGGAACGATCCAAAGCGTCGATTACGCGGACCATGAAGAAGAAAGAGCGAAGAAAGGCGTCTTTTCAAGGGTGTTCAGGTAAGTCTTATATGGAAACGACAGTATCGCAGCCGTTTATTTTTCTTTTATTGCTTTACGGCGGAATGCTTGTGGGCGCCGCTTACGATTTATACCGCTTATTCCGCGTTCTGATGAAAAAAGGGAGATGGATAACAGCGCTGCTCGATACGCTGTTTATTATAACGCTCGGGGTCATCGTAATCTATGTGATGTATACGGCAAATATGGGGGAACTAAGGCTTTTTACGTTTATCGGTTTTGTAGTCGGGTTTGCCCTGTATATGGCGGGGATATCTCCTTTCATCGTCTTCATCGGCCGAAAAGTTTCGCTGTGGAACAAAAAGAGAAAAAGCAGATAATTTTATTTAAAATTAAAAGGATTTGATTTTTGTTGTGTCGAATACTATAAAACAGTTTATATAATATGTATCCGTTAAAGAGATGCTAGAGCATCCAATGTGTGAGGGCTAATATGAGGGTCTTAAAAAGAAGAAAGATTAAACTTAAGTTTAAGCTGATTTTGCTGGCCTGTTTTTTGGCTTATACGGGCATTGCCATATATGCGCAGCAGATGAATATAAATTTCCTGCAGAACGAGAAAGCGGAATTGACCGATCAATACGAGAAGGCGCAGGCCGATTATGACCGCCTGGAGCATCAGAGCAGCTATATGTATACAGAAAAATATATCGAAAACACCGCCCGGGATAAGTTCGGCCTTATATATGAAGGCGAAATAATATTGGAACCTGGAAAATAGTCTCTTTTAAAAGCGTTCACTACGCTTTTTTTATTTGCCGCAAAAATTCCCCTTTATGCTATAATAATTGGGCGAAAGGGGGAAGAACATGAATTTCGCAGTCGTGGATCTCGGAACAAACTCCGCAAGGCTGATGATAGCGCATATTTCGGGCGGCGTGGTTGTTTCCGATTTTAAGACGCTTCGTACTATACGCATCGGGGAAGGCTTATCCGAGGGGAAAGGTATAACCCTCGGGGCAATGGAGAGAACGAAAGATACCCTTCTTGAGTTTAAAGAAATAAGCGGGGAATATGACGCCGATGAGTTTTATTGTTTTGCGACAAGCGCCGTAAGGGAGGCCGCAAACAATGCGGAGCTGATAGATTATATAAAAAATAAGTGCGGCGTCGAAATCGAAATTATTTCCGGAGAGAAGGAGGCTGTATTAGGGTTCGCCGGCAGCGTAAAAGGATATGGCGGCATGTTTGACATAGGAGGCGGCAGCACTGAAGTCATGTTCGGAAAGCTGGATGACATAAGATTCATGCACAGCTTTAACATTGGGACGGTGCGCATGCTGCAGATGTTTCCGAAAGGGGACGACGCGGACGCGGAAGCTTTAAGAAAAGCGCACGAGCTTGCGGCTAGAATGTTCGCGCAGATACCCGATGCCGGCGATATAGGTTTCACGGCTATAGGAGGTTCGGCAACTGCGCTCGCAGCCATAGACTTAGGGCTTACGGAATACTCTTCGCAGCTGGTGCAGGGGCATATTATTTCGCTGGAAAGGGCATGGGAGCTCTGCATGATGCTCGAGAGCAAAACGAAACAGCAGAGAAAACAGATAATAAG
>CAZJOS010000022.1:9411-19137 GCA_964547655.1 uncultured Christensenellaceae bacterium | reverse complement strand
TTGCCGGAGAGCGTTATTTTTCCGGTCGGGCTCTTTTTATCGTCATTTTTCATCAGTATTTTCTCCTTAAGACCGTAAAAAATTATATAATGTTTCAAAATTCTTGTCAATGAGAGCAAGCGGCAGTTTGCTGAAAAACACACGGGCTTTTCATGCCTCATTATATAACTTTTTTCGCTTTACCTGTGTTTCGGTATTATCCCCTTAAGGTTGTCCGGCGATTCTGATGTTACGTGGTCCTGTATCGGCGGGTATTTGCCCTCATTTCCCTCAAACAGGCTGAGTACGAACCGCATGGTGTTTATAGCCGAGAGCCCTTCTATGTCGTACTTGTCTCCCTTTATATACACAGCGTTAATTATACGCAGCGAATCCTTGTCGGTTATATAAAATTTGTGTTTTAACGTGCAGTCGGCGTGGTAACGTATACCGTGATCGCTCATTATTATTATTACGCTGTCGGGGTCGTTGGCTATTATGGTGGAAACGCTTGCCATCAGATGCTTGTTTATAAACTTGTACTGGCCAAGGTATACGTTCTCGTCGCGCCAATCGCGGCTGTCACTGAACGGAATGATGCCGCCGTATTCGTTGAACACGAAGGGTACGTGGTTGGAGAGTATGTATGAATATATCATGCGGGGCGAAGTTACGGCGTAATTCGCCGGGTTCTCGTAAAAGCCGAACACTTTTAAAACCCTGTTTGCGTGAGATCTGGCTTTGTTGGCCTTATACGCCTTGCTCTTGCGTATAAGTTCGGAAGGGTAAAAGCCCCACTCGTTCAAGGCTTCCTCATTAACTTTCATCGGGCCTTTGGAATCTTCGAGCAACGCAAGCACTGCTGCAGAAAGCGGCGGCGCGGGGTTCCCCGGCGAATCGGCAGTCTTTATCGCCTCAAAACCCTTCTTCCCCGAGGCTGAGGCTATGCCGGTAAGCCCTTTGAAGTGGGAGCTGTCTATAGAGTTCTGGAACTGGGCGTACCCCATGTCTGACATTATCTTATACAGCGGGGCCTTCGCGGTATACCTGGTGCTCTTGCTTTTCGAGAGGTGCCGCGATACGTATTCCAGATAAACAAAGTCGCAGATGCTCTGCCTTGTTTGGTTGTCGGTGCTGTAACTCTCATAGGAAATGTTGAACCCCCTCTCCTTGAGAAATTCCTCCAGCACCTTGTTGTCGTAGCCGTAATATTTCTCGGTCATGTCGAACGTGCCGTACTCGTCCAGCATAATGAGGTATATGTTGGGTTTTCCAAACGGCGTAGGGGTCGGCAAGGGAGTCGGCAAGGGAGTGGGTGACGGCGAGGGCGACGGTGTGGGAGGCGGCGGCGAAGGCGTGGCCGGCGTGTATGAGACGGCCGGTGCGGAACACGCGGCGAAGGCGGACAGCATACATAAAACAAGCAACAGGTTTATCAGTTTTCGCATAAGTAACCTCCGGTAGAAAGCAGGATGCGCCGTAATAATGTTTTTCTTATTTTACATTGGAATAATTCCCCTTAAAACTGAAAGAATTATATACTGTTTTGAAATCAAAGTCAAATGCGGAGATATCAAAATATGGCGGGTATATTATTAGTAACATGAAGGCGGTAAAGTACACACTTTAGTGATAGACGAAAACGATTTTCATTAGAAACAGCAATCCAGAACAAAAACGAAGGGATGTGATTAAATAGATGGCATGACAAAACTAAGTCGCGGGTCGCTTAGCTCGTCTGCTTTCCTCTTATATTTCGACAAAATATTGCCTTGTATTATGTGCTAATTTGTTGTATAATATGTCAGTAAATTTGGGGTCTTTATACTTTGATGTTCTATATTTATAATTTATTTCACACCAAATAATAATTTTATTACCCGATAATAAAAGCTCTTCTTTTTTATTACCAGATAATAAATAGAAAACAGAGGTCATATCATGAGCGATACAGCATCAGGGAAAAAAGCCGAAAAAAACGCGGGGCGTATTTCTACCGGTATTAAAGGACTGGACGAGATAATGCTGGGGGGCCTGCTCCCGGGAAACTCGTACCTGCTGCGCGGCGGGCCGGGCACTGGAAAAACAACTATCGGGTTCCAGTTTTTAAAAGAAGGCGCGGCCAAGGGAGAGCCCGCGCTTTTCATTTCCCTCGAAGAATCGGAAGAGCAGCTGCGCATCACCGCACGTGAATTGGGTTTCGACGTTTCCGGAGTAACGTTCCTCGACTTAAGCCCCGATTCCAAATTCTTTTCTGAAGTGCAAAGCTACGACATATTTTCTTCGGCCGAGGTGGAGAGGGAGCCTGTGACCCAAAAAATAGTGGCCGAGGTGGAGAGGATACGCCCTAAGCGTGTATTCTTAGACCCGCTTACCCAGCTGCGCTACCTCGCGGCCGACCGTTTTCAGTTCCACCGGCAGGCGCTCTCGCTGTTCCGGTATTTAACCGACAGCGGGGCTACGATACTCGTAACGTCGGAGAGCAATCCCGAAACGCCGGATTACGACGTGCAGTTCCTCGTTCACGCTATAATAGACCTCGTCAATGAAAACGATGTGCGCTCCATATCGATAATCAAATACCGAAATTCCGATTATTTCCCGGGCGCCCACTCATACCGGCTGACGGGAGAAGGGGTGGTAATATACCCCAAGCTCAACCCGAAGGAACACGGCGCAATATTTAAACGCTCAGTGATAACCACAGGGCTCGGTGACCTTGACAAGCTTACGGGGGGCGGTATAGTACGGGGCACGGTGAGCATGATCTCGGGGCCGCCGGGCGTGGGCAAAACTACGCTGGGGATGCAAATAGCGTATGCCGGCGCCGCAAGGGGAGAAGGCAGCGTCGTGTTTACGTTTGAAGAAGAGCCGGAGATGATGCTTGCAAGATGCGATTCCGTAAATATACCCGTGAGGGCGCAGATGGAAAAAGGAACGCTTAAGCTTATTAAGATAGAGCCGCTGCTCTATTCCGCCGACCAGTTCGCTCTCATAGTGCGAAATATGGTGGAAGATAAGGGCGTAAAATTTATAATGATAGACAGCATTAGCGGGTATAACCTCGCGATGAAGAACGAGAGGCTTATCGACCACCTTCACGTTTTATGTAAATACCTGCAGAACATGGGGGTTACCGTGCTGCTTATAACGGAGCTTTCAAACGTTACCGGCGAATTCAGAGTTACCGAGAACGGCATAAGCTACTTAGCCGACAACGTTATATTCATGCGCTACCTTGAGATGCAGGGCGAGATGAAGAAGGCTATAGGCGTATTGAAACAGCGCCTTAATGACTTCGAAAAGACCCTGCGCGAGTTCGACATAACTGAAAAAGGCATAGCGATAGGGCAGCCGCTCACTAAATTAAGGGGGATATTGCGGGGAGAGCCCGATTTTGTAAAATGACGCACAGAGCGCTCGCGATAGAATCGAAGCCGGGAAACTTTATAGTGCTTGCGCGGTTCCTCGCAAAAATGAATATAGAAGCGGTTCACGTGAAAACTCCGGGCGAAGTTGAAGCGCAGGCATGCGGTTTCGAGCCGGTTGCCGTAGCGATAATCGATCTTTCGGGTTTTGGCGACGCCATATGGGATTGCTGCAAACTCTTAAGGCAAAAAGGCATACCCATGCTCATAATATCGCATGGCGGCGATAAGAAAGCGTATGAGGCGGGGTTTGAGCACGGCGCAAAAGGCGTGTTTAAAAAGCCCGTGATGATGAGGGAACTGGCCGGATACATAAAGGCGCTTATTAACAAAGGGTAAGGAGCGGCTATAGTAAGGTTATGGAACGTATATTATTGGCGATGGAAGGCAACTCGAATTCGGCGCTCATAACCGGCTTTTTAAGGCACAACTACGACATACACAAATACGACGGCAGTATGGAGATAACTTCAAGGTTCGACCTTATTATAGCCGACGGACAAACTCTTACCCGACTCAAAGTAACTCATCCCGATCTTAAACAAAGCGCGGGCCCGCTGTTCCAGCCCGTGCTTCTCGTTTCCACAAAGAAAGGCGTGGGGCTCATAACGGGCAGGCTGTGGCAGACAGTTGACGAAGTAATAACCACGCCAATATCAAAGATGGAGCTTTTAGCGCGCGTGGAAGTATTGATGCGCGCGAGGAGGCAGTCGCTTTTGCTCCATGAACTTAAAAGTGGCATCGAAGGCGAGAACGGCAGGCTCAAAAAAGAAAGCAGGGCGCTCACCGACTATTTTATGAACCTCTCGCACGAGCTTCGCACTCCGCTCTCCGTAATACTTTCGAGTATAGATTTTTTATCGCTCTGCTTCGACGAAGAAATAATAAAGCCCGAGACCTTCCGCAACACTCTGGAGATATCGAAAAGGAACTGCCACAGGCTGCTGCGGCTTTTCAACAACATGCTCGACTTAACGAAGATAGACGCGGGGCGTATGAGCCTGAGCCT
The DNA here is from genome assembly GCA_964547655.1 of uncultured Christensenellaceae bacterium. Taxonomy (GTDB): domain Bacteria; phylum Bacillota; class Clostridia; order Christensenellales; family SZUA-584; genus DTFZ01. The sequence goes on along the minus strand of CAZJOS010000022.1, from coordinate 14,721 downwards.
ATGCAACATAGAGCCCGCGAAAGCGCTGCGGGAGATAGTGGACTCGGTGCAGGACTACGCAAGGAAAAAAGACCTTACTATAAATTTTATTTCAGATACGCGCTGCCGCAACATTGCCGTCGACGAGGAAATGCTGGGCAGGATAATGCTCAACCTTCTTTCCAACGCGATAAAATACACCCCGTCGGGGGGCGTTATCACCGTGGTATTGCAGGACAGCCATAACCGCGGAAATATACTCATAACCGTGAAAGACAACGGCATAGGCATACCGGCCGAGATGCATCAGGCGGTGTTCGACCGCTTCGTGCAGGCCGACAACACAATGTCGAAGCGCTCAGAAGGCTGCGGCCTCGGGCTCGCCCTCGCCCGCTCGCTGGTCGAGCTTCACGGGGGCAGGCTCTGGATGGAAAGCAAATTAGGAATAGGGAGCAGGTTTGGCTTCGAGCTGCCCGAAAAAACTGTAGAAGCCGCCCCAATGGGCAGGGGGCAGGACATAAGAGACAGGGTGGAATACGAGTTTTCGGATCTGTAAGCAGTTAATGTAATAAGAATATCAGAGCAGTTATTGAAGTTTGCCCGGAAATAGCCTAAAATGAGAGCGGCAGGAATATATTTTATTTACCTTCCATGGCTTGCACGAATAGTGCGGAAAGGACGCATTATGAAGAAACTGTTGAAAATACTTCTCTGCGTTTCAATATTGTTTACGCTGATCATTGTTCCGGCGGGCGCCACGGCGGCGCAGTCGCTCGGGGGCTACGAGATAACGGATTTCGACGTTAAAACGGTTATCTCAGAAAACAACGTATACGACATAACCGAGACCATAAACGTTCACTTTTTTGAGCCGAGGCACGGCATATACCGCGACATCCCGGTAAACAGCGTTATGGAGCGCGAGACGCCAAACGGCGAGAGGATGGATAAGCGCGTGGCTTCCAGCGTGTGGGACGTTAAAGTAGAAGGATGGCAATACTCCGTAAGCGGCGACGACCGGACCGTATCCATTAAGATAGGCAGCCCGGATTTAACGGTCACGGGCGATCAGACGTATATAATATCGTATAAGCTCGGCTTTGGAAACGACGGGACGGAGCGTTTCGACGAAGTCTACTACAACATAACCGGCGGTAAGAACATGGGCTGGGATGAGCCGATAGACAGACTTACATTCCAGGTCACGCTTCCCAAAGAATTTGATAAAAGCAAGCTCGGATTCAATACCGGGTATTCAGGCACACAAGGCTACGACCCCGAAGTGTTCAAATTCGAAGTTTCGGGCAACACGATCACCGGCAGTATGGAGCGTATTCTGAATCCGGGCGAAGGCGTGAACATGCGCCTCGAGCTGCCGCAGGGTTACTTTGCGATGTCCCATCTGCAGATGACGGACTGGATATTGATAGGCGCAATGGGCGTGCTCGTGATAATAGGCATATTGCTGTTCCTTGCTTACGGCCGCGACAGAAAGTACGTGACCACCGTCGAGTTCTACCCGCCTGAAGGCCTCAACCCCGCCGAAGTAGGGTTCGTGGTAGACGGGGTGGTAGATAACCGCGACGTGGTGTCGCTGCTCGTCTACTGGGCCGACAAAGGAAACATATCGATAACTGAGATAAGCAAACGCGTGTATGAGCTGAAGAAGCTGAAAGAACTCGATAAAGATTCCGACTTCTTCGAAAGGCACATGTTCGAAGGCCTGTTCAGGGCCGGCGATACGGTGACGACGGCGGCGCTCAATCAAAAGTTTTACACGACGTTCGAGAGCACCAAATCGATGGTGAAGATGTCGTTCGCCCCGGAAGAACGCCGGGTGTTTACGAGAAAATCCATGAAAGTAATGCCGTGGGTCACGATTCTGGCCGCGCTGCCCCTTATCGGAGCCGTCGTTATGGCGCTGTCGCGCATAGGCGAAGGGCTGATATTCGCGCTTATGCTGGGCATACCGCTCGGGTTCGCGCTGATGCTTCCGTCTTATATAATAATCGGCATTATGCGCTCGTGGCGCGGCAGAAAAAACCCGGTGGGCAGCCTGCTTATATCGCTCATATTCTGGGCGGCAATCAGCGCTGTATTGGTTGCCGTAGTTCTGCCCAATTCTTATGAGAAGATGCTGCCGTGGGCAGCTATAGCTGCGTCGGGAATAATCTCTATCTGCGCCGTGTTCGTCCGCAAACGCACCGGGCAGGGCAACGCGTGGATGGGCAAGATACTCGGCCTCAGAAACTTCATAGTACTCGCGGAGAAAGACAGGCTCGAAACGCTTGTCGCCGAGAACCCGTCTTACTTCTACAACATACTGCCTTACGCATACGTGCTGGGCATAACGGATATCTGGATAAAGAACTTTGAGAGCATAGCTTTGCAGCCGCCCACATGGTATTACGGGCAGGGGTCGTTCACGCCGATATTATTTGCCGCGAGTTTCCACAATGCCATGACTACTTTCGGCTCACATATGACTTCTTCGCCGCCTTCTTCGGGCAGAGGCGGCGGCGGAGGCGGGTTCTCGGGCGGCGGCTTCTCGGGAGGCGGCGGCGGAGGAGGAGGCGGCGGCTCGTGGTGAGTACCGCTTAAAATGATTTACGAAATAAGGGCGGACATTTATGTCCGCTCAAAATATATACAGGCGCTGCAAAAAAATCAGAGTACTTTTGGTTATAATATTTGATATTGGCATTATATTACGCAAAGGAGAAACAACATGGAAGGATTGAGTTTCGCGATAAACATGGAGATAGAGGGCGAAGGGTATTACCGCCATCAGGCGCAGAAGCACCGGGGAACGCCGCTCGAGGCTGTTTTTTCGGCGCTTGCGGAAGAGGAGAGCCGCCACGCAGAACTGCTGCGGGAAAGCGAGATGGGGGAGATCGCCGGCAAAGAAGACCTTTCTGCCAACGTGTTCGACGGGCTTCCGGAATTGAAGGAAATGAAGGCCGACGCTGAAACGATAGACGCGTACCGCCTCGCGATGGAAATGGAGAAAAAGAGCATAGACCTCTACAGGCGGTTGCACGACGAGACCGAGGATAATAAGGAGCTTTACGAATATATAATAGGGCAGGAAGAAGAGCATTACCACACAATGGAGGAAATAGTAAACAGGCTGGGAGGGGTCAGGGGCTAGAGGCGCCGCCGCATTTACGGGCGCGCGTCCTGCTGCTATCCTAAAAAATAAAAAGAAAACAAAAAGAAATAATAACAAAGTATTGGTTGTATTTATTTCGACAATATATTATAATAACGTCAAATTGAATATTTTTGATTTCGGTTGACAGTTACTGTTCAAGACTGCGAGTTTCTAGGGTGGGAAGCTTAAAGCTTACGCTCTTTTTTATTACCCGAAAGCTGAAAAGCTCAAAGTCCTGATGCGGAAAAATTCAGGCTTAATTTTACGATTTTAGATATAAAATATTTAAGAAAGGGAGCAAATATGAAGATCAACATTACAGAAACGGTATTGAGGGACGCGAACCAGTCTCTTGCGGCTACCCGAATGCCCTTCTCCAATTTCGAGGGGATCCTCGAAACGCTGGACAAAGCCGGCTACTATTCGCTGGAGTGCTGGGGCGGAGCGACGTTCGATTCCTGCCTTCGCTACCTTAATGAAGACCCGTGGGAAAGGCTCCGCAAAATAAGGGCAAAGGTAAAGCGTACGAAGCTGCAAATGCTGCTTAGGGGTCAGAACATACTCGGCTACAAGCATTACCCGGACGACGTTGTACGCAAATTCGTGGCGCACGCGGCAGACGACGGCATCGACATCTTCAGGATATTCGACGCCCTTAACGATTTTCGGAATATCGAAGTTGCGATGGACGAGACGAAAAAGCGCAAGGCGCATGCCCAGGGCGCGATCTGCTACACCACCAGCCCCATCCACAACCTAGAAAAATACGCTTCGATGGGATTGCAGCTCGTAGACATGGGCGCAGACTCCATATGCATTAAAGACATGGCGGGAATAATGGGGCCGGGCGAAGCGTACGACCTCGTAAAGGCGCTTAACGAGCGCGTGAAGATACCGATAGTGCTTCACACTCATTGCACTACCGGCCTCGGGCCTATGACAGGCTTAAAGGCGGCGGAGGCAGGGTGCAGCAGCATCGACTGCGCAATATCTTCGTTTGGGGGAGGCACGTCGCAGCCGCCGACCGAAACTATGGCTTATGCCTTAAAGCAGCTTGGGTTTGAGACGGGCTTAAACGAGAAAGCGCTAAAAGAAATAAACGACTTCTTCAAGCCCGTAAAAGAGAAATACATTGCTTCAGGGCTTATCAATCCGTTCGTTATGGGCACGGAGACGGACGCCCTCGTGTATCAGGTGCCCGGCGGGATGCTCTCGAACCTATTGGCGCAGCTCAAATCGCAGAATTCCTTAGGGCGCCTCGACGAAGTGCTCGGCGAGATACCCGCCGTGCGCAAAGATTTGGGATATCCGCCGCTCGTTACGCCGATGAGCCAGATGGTGGGAGTTCAGGCCGTGTCCAACGTGCTGCAGGGAGAAAGGTATAAGACCGTTTCCAAGGAAGTAAAGGCTTATTTCAGGGGCGAATACGGAAAAGCGCCGGGCGAAGTAGATAAGCAGCTTGAAAAAAAGGTGCTTGGAGACGAGAAGCCCATAAAGGGGCGCTATGCCGAAACGCTGGCCCCGGCGTTCGAAGAGACGAAGAAACAACTGGGCAGCCTCGCGAAGAGCGACGAAGACGTTCTCTCTTACATCGCTTTCCCGCAGATAGCCGAGAGATTCCTTAAAAAACGCGAGGAATCGGCGGCCGTAACGGTTTCCTACTCCATAGTTAAGAAGCAGGAGGAGGCTATATGAACGAAGAGTATATAACTTTTACGCAGAGCCTGGGGGTCAACGTTTTCGGGCTGGCTATAGTGTTCGCCGTGCTTATTGCCCTCAGCGTCGTGATCAAGCTCATATCGCTGGTATTCCGCCCGCGCGCGAAAGCGGCTGCCGTAGCTGCGGCCGGGCCGGCTTTGCCGGAACGGCAGTACAGAGAGGGAGAGCTTAAACTTACGGACGTAGACGAGAAGACTGCGGCGGCCATAATGGCTATAGTCAGCAAAAACTCGGGGATACCGCTGTCAAGGCTCAAGTTCAACTCCATAAAGCGAATAAATGCAGGGAATAAGGAGGCCGGAAAATGAAATTTGAAGTTACGATAAACAATAATATATATGAGGTCGATGTAGAAGAGACGCAGGCGCAGGTAAGAAAGATAGGCGAAATAAGCGAGGCAGTAAAGGCCGCGCCCGCCGTTTCCGCTCCCGCGGCGGAGCCGCCTAAAAAAGAAACTG
>CAZJOS010000022.1:0-9311 GCA_964547655.1 uncultured Christensenellaceae bacterium | reverse complement strand
AAGGCCGCGCCCGCCGTTTCCGCTCCCGCGGCGGAGCCGCCTAAAAAAGAAACTGTTCCCGCGCCTGTTTCGGTCGTAAACGGAGAAAAGGTTACCGCGCCGGTCGCGGGCGTGATACTCGATGTAAAAAAGAGCAGGGGCGATACGGTTAAAAAGGGCGATATACTGTTTATCATAGAAGCGATGAAGATGGAGAACGAGATATTCTCTCCCAGAGACGGTGTAGTCGCGGACATAACCGTAGCGAAAGGCGTGTCGGTGAATACGGGCGACCTAATCGCGGTCCTGCAGTAACGGAGGCCGTATTATGACTTCATTTACCGACACACTGGCAAAAATATGGGGAGATTCCGGATTCGCTAATATGACGCCGCTGCAAGGAATAATGATAGTGGTAGCGTTGGTGCTTATTTATCTCGCTATCGTTAAGAAATACGAGCCTCTGCTGCTGCTGCCCATAGCGTTCGGCGTATTGCTTGCCAACCTGCCTCTCGCGGGGCTTATGGACGAGCCGGTTGGGGAGCAGCCGGGCGGGCTTTTGTATTACCTGTATCAGGGCGTACACTTGGGTATTTACCCTTCGCTTATATTCCTGGGGATAGGCGCGATGACTGATTTCGGCCCGCTGCTGGCGCGCCCTTCGAGCCTTATAATGGGCGCGGCGGCGCAGTTCGGCATATACATCGCTTTTACCGTAGCTATAGTACTCCCGCTTCAGGACCCGTTTACGGTCAAAGAAGCGGCCTCTATAAGTATTATAGGCGGCGCTGACGGCCCGACGGCGATATTCCTCACGACAAAGCTCGCGCCCGGCATACTGTCGGCCGTCGCCATAGCAGCGTATTCTTATATGGCGCTGATACCTATCATACAGCCGCCCATAATGCGCGCACTCACAACGAAGAAAGAACGGCAGATAAAGATGGAGCAGCTGCGCGAAGTGAGCAAGGTCGAGAAGATAGTGTTTCCCATATCGGTTACGATACTGTGCATAATGCTGCTTCCCTCCGTCGCGCCTCTTATAGGCATGCTGATGCTCGGCAACCTGTTCAGGGAAGCGGGCGTAGTAGAGCGCCTTTCAAACACGGCGCAGAACGCGCTTATCAACATAGTTACCATATTCCTCGGCGTTACGGTAGGCGCAACCGCGAAAGCGGAGACTTTTTTAAGCCTGCAAACTTTATTGATCATAGGCTTAGGCTTGCTGGCGTTCGCATTCAGCACCGTGGGCGGTGTGCTCATAGGCAAGCTGATGTGCCTGCTTTCCGGCGGGAAGATAAACCCGCTTATAGGCTCGGCGGGGGTTTCTGCGGTGCCTATGGCGGCAAGGGTCTCGCAGAAGGAAGGCCAAAGGGCCAACCCGAGCAACTTCCTGCTCATGCACGCTATGGGCCCCAATGTCGCGGGAGTCATAGGCTCGGCTGTCGCCGCGGGCGTTTTTCTTGCGCTGTTCGGCAGTTAAGCGTTCTGCAATACGAATCGATATAGAAAAATCGAAAAGGCGCTGAAAAAAGCGCCTTTAATATGTAAAGGGCAAAGTATGCAACAATATAACCGGAAACCTTAATCTGATACTTGATGATATGCCGTAAACCGTGTACAGTAAGTATGCGGCCGCTCCGGATGCAAACCGGGCGGGCGCATAAAGGAGTTCGCAGCGGCCGATATCGCGGCTTAATGATTCTTATATTAAGAAAAGCTTTTCATTTATGATTAATTTATAATTAAAGATTGGGGACTTGCGTGAAAGTATATCTTGATTGCCTGCCGTGCGTACTGCGGCAGGTGCTTGAGGCTTCGAGGATGGCAACGGAAGATGCCGAGAAACAGGAAAGGATCATGTCGGACGCTGTCCGTATCCTATGTAAATATAAATCATACAGGAATTCTCCTGAGATAGTCAGGAAAATACACAGGCTCGTGAGTAAGCGGACGGGGATAGCAGATCCGTACAACCAAATCAAACAAAGAGACCTGCAAGCGGCGCTTGGCGTATATCCGAAGCTCAAAGAAATTGCAGAAAACAAACAGGACCGCCTGTATTGGGCATTGAAGGTTGCCGCTGCAGGGAATACGCTTGATTCTGCCGTAAACGCGGGCTATGATATTGAAAAGAACATAGAGCGCGAGATCGTGAAGCCTTTTGCGGTTTGTGATTCAGACCTTTTTGAGCAGCGGCTGAAAACTGCCAAAAGTATTTTGGTCATTGGGGATAACGCCGGGGAAACGGTTTTTGACAGGGTACTGTTGGAGCAATTACCGGGCTTTGATATTACTTATGCGGTGAGAAGCGCGCCCATAATAAACGACGCGACGGAGAAGGAAGCGCACGCCTCGGGCTTGGGCAGTATCGCGCGGATAGTCTCCACCGGGTGCGATATGCCGGGAATTCTTTTGGACGAATGCAGCAAAGCGTTTTTGGACATATTCTTCGGCGCCGATATCGTCATCAGCAAAGGGATGGGCAATTATGAGACGTTATCGGATTGCGGAAGGGATATATACTTCTTATTAAAGGTCAAATGCCCGACGGTATCAAACCTGCTGGGCGCAGAAATCAACGAATATGTTTTTAAGTACGGTCCTCACTAAGGTCGATACGCGCGAGACAATCATTCCGAAATAGCTCGGCGTCACCGTGCGTTCATTGTTTGAACGGTTGATTGAAACGGAGCTTGTACACAGCAATTTCTATTTTGTCTTTTTATCATTATTTTTTGGTTGATTCTCGCTATCTAATATTAGTTTCTTAAGATTTATAGAAGACATTCTAAAGTAAAATCTAAAAGGCGCTTTTCAGCGCCTTTAGTATACGATGAATTTATTTACGCTTTGGGTTTTCTTGCTTTCAGTATCACGGCTATCGCTATGCCCGTGCCGACTATGCCCAGCGCTCCCACTGCGGCTATTATTATGGCCCAGACAGGGAAAGCGCGTTCAGCTCCGGGGGCTGCCGGTCCCGTTTCCTCAGCCGCGGGCAGAGTGCTGGGTTCTAAAGATGGCAAACATTGTGACAGCAAAGACGGAGCTTGTAAACACAAAGATGATGTTCAAAGGAACCGCCGGAGAGAATCCTCCGGTGACGACGGACTATATACCTCCCGCGGGGGACGGCAAAGGCTACATGCCGCTCGAGCTTTTCCATATAAGCCTTTCATCCTGCCTCGGAGGGTCGCTGTCGGTGCTGCTGCGTAAAACGGGCAAGGCAATAGATGCGCTTACGGTAAGTGCGGAGGGTATACGGCGCGAGCAGCACCCCACGAGCTTCGAGAAGATAACGCTGCTGGTCAGCATCAAATCAAAAGACATAACTGAAGCTGACGTTAAAAAGGCAGTGGATATATCCGAGGCGTCAATATGCCCCATATGGGCAATGATAAAAGGAAACGCAGAGGTGGAAACGCGGATAACAGTGGAAGCGTAAAGGCAGGGAGGGGCATAATAGCCCTTCTTTTTTTGCGGTACTTACGGCGGATAAAAGGTTCACCACTATTCTTTTGAACTATTGAACCTTACAAGCGAGGACCAGTCTATTCCACCGGCGCTATCGCAATACAATTTGAGGAACTCATGTGTAAATCTGTTTACCACCCGGGAATATTCTTCATAAAACTCTTCGTTTTTTTGTCTGGCGTTATATCCCAGAGGCTCAACGATCCTGGTATAAAAATCAGTGTCATTGGTGATGAATTCCCAAAAACGCTGGCCGCAGTATTTAAAATAGCTCCCCTTATCAGGGCTGTTATCCCTGCCGTAACAACAGCCGTTTACCGCGATTATCTGCTGGGCCTGATTTTGGGTCCTTAATATTTTTTTTGCCTTCAGGAAACTTTGCTGCATTTTTAAAATCTGGCTGCTGTTTCCCCAATTTGGTCCGGACTTTATTGTTATTATATATCTGACGCTATCTTCTTCAAATTCAAGATCTATGCCTTCAATGCCCGACTTATATCCGCCTTTTGTTGTTCCGCACACAAAAATAGCCAGCTTTTCGAGAAACTCACCGAATATAGTTTCTTCCTGAGACGAGAGATATGCCTGAAGAAGGCTCTTAATAAATTCTTCAGCAGTTCTTATATTTTTAGCTTTAAATAGATAAGGGTTTTTACGCTTAAGAACGTTGTTTAATTTAAGACTATTAAGTGAGTTGATTCGGTTGGCATGAAAACCGGATATATTATCTTCAACAAAACTCTGCAGTTCATGAATATTTATTGACAAAAGAATCTCCTCCAATTCAATTGGGTATTCAATGCCTGCTCAGCAATATCACAATAAGAAGACTCCTTGTCGATTCCTATATAAAACCTGCCGAGGTCGTTAGCTGCTATCGCTGTTGTGCCCGAACCGATAAACGGGTCAAGGACAATGTTTCCCTCAACAGTAAAAAGCTTAATAAACCATTCGGGAAGAGCATATGGGAAAGCGGCGCTATGGCTCTTATTGGCGCATTCGGTTGCCAGATGAAGGACATTTGTCGGGTATACGGTCTCTTTACCGACCCAATTCGCTATTCTTTTGCCGAAGCCACTGTTGTTTTTAGTTTCATCACGAACCATATCTGTTTCGCTTAAATTTTTTAATCGGGAATTTGCCCAGTTGCCGATCGGTATCTTAACTGCATCCTGATACATAGCAAATTTTCTGTACTTGTTAAACTGCAAGCATCGTTCCCATGCGTCCCTGAAACGATTGGGCCATTTTCCCGGATAACAGTTTTTCTTATGCCAAATAAATTCCTCGGTCCACAGCCATCCTTGCTTACGCATTTCCAAAATAAGCTCAAGTACATATGTACTGCGCTCGGAATTCACTATTTTTTCTTTTATATTTAAAATAAACGTGCCGGTGGGTTTTAAGACCCGAAGGAATTCGGTTGTTTTAGGCAGAAACCAACTAACATATTCACTTACAGGTATTCCTCCATAGGTATTTTTGCGGTTATCTGCGTATGGAGGTGAAGTTATAATAAGATCAATACAGTTGTCAGGAAAGTTCTTTAGAATATCTTCACAGTCTCCGCATATTATTTTATTAACCGGCACCTCGATTGACATCTAATTCACTCCTTCTATATGTTTAAATATAGCATATAATCTTTTACCATTCAATCAACTTGTAATAATAACGGCGAATGATATACTCACTTTATAAAAATAATTAAAAGCATTCAAGTCTCCTCATTAACACTATGCGTTAACGGTTAATGATTGATGTTTACGGAAAATTACGGTATATTGTTGACTATATAAACGCAAGGGGGCATAAGATGATAGAAATACCCGAAGCCGCAACTCTTTCGAGGCAATTGAACGGAACCGTGAAGGGCAAACGTATCGAATCGGCCGAGGCCGGCCATTCGCCGCACAAGTTCGCCTGGTATACCGGCGACCCGGCGGAATACGGCAAGCTGCTGGAAAACAGAACCGTTACGGAAGCCCGCGCAAGCGCGGGCGCCGTCGAGCTGGCGCTCTCGGGCGGCATTACGCTGTTTTTCAGCGACGGCACCGCGCTGCGGTACCATGAGCCGGGCGCGAAGCTGCCCGAAAAGCACCAGCTGCTGCTGAAGTTTGAGGACGGCAGCGCGCTTACCGCTTCCGTACAGATGTACGGCGGTATAATGGCCTTCCCCGAAGATAAGGTAGACAACCCCTACCTTATCGGAAACCGCGAGAAGCCAAATCCGCTTACAGGCGCATTCGACCGCACTTATTTTGACCGCCTGCTGCGTGACGCTGGGCCTAAAACTATGAGCGTAAAAGCGTTTCTCGCCACAGAGCAGCGCATTCCCGGCCTCGGCAACGGCGTACTGCAGGATATACTTTATGGTGCGGAACTTAACCCGCGCAGTAAACTCGATACGCTGAGCGAAGCGGAAACCGGCAGGCTGTATGATTCCGTTAAGAATACGCTAAAAAATATGACGGAAAAGGGCGGCAGAGATACCGAGACCGATCTCTATGGCAAAAAAGGAGGTTACACGTCGATACTAAGCCGGAATACGGTGGGTGCTGCCTGCCCCCGGTGCGGCGGCACTATAGTGCGCGAGGCGTACCTCGGCGGCAACGTGTATTACTGCGATGGGTGTCAGAAGAAATGAAATAATACCGCGCGATACTTTTTTATATCGTTCCAGAGGTACTGGTGGAAAAAAATAATAAAATATTGCAGCGGAATGCAATAAATCATAAGTTTTCGAGTCTATTAGGGGAAAGGAGTTTTTATGGATATTGGTATAATCGTTTATTCGCAGACAGGAAATACGCTGTCTGTTGCGGAAAAGCTGAAGGACGCACTGGCCGCGAAGGGGCACTCCGCAAAGATCGACAAGGTAACGGCTGAGGGAGAGGTGAGCCCGGGCCCGGGGCAGACCCTCACTTTAAAGTCAAAGCCCGACCCCGGGAAGTATGAGGCTCTTGTGTTCGCGGCGCCCGTGATGGCGTTTTCGCTTAACCCCGTGATGAAGGCGTATCTTGCGCAGCTCCGCGGGATCGGAAGCAAAAAGGCCGCATGCTTTGTAACGCAGCATCTTGGCGCAGGCTGGATGGGCGGAAACAGGGCGGTAAGGATAATAAGCAAAGCCCTTAAAAATAATGGCGCTGATGTCTGCTGCTCGGCGATAGTGCACTGGAAAGATGAGATAAAGCGCGGGCTGCAGACAGACGAGGCAGTCGCCGCTATCAGCGAGGTGTTCTGATATGAAAAAAAGATATAAGGTATTGATAATCATAGGTTCCGTTGTAGTTGTTCTGGTCGTTGCCGGGATAATAGCGTTTTCTATAATCGGGAAGAATCTTGAGGCTCTGAAGACCGTTGAGGTTAAGGATATCGATATATCTTCCGTTGCCGATGGGACATATACGGGCAGCTACAATGCTTTCCCGGTGACCGCGGAAGTAAGCGTAACGGTGAAGGGCCATGAAATAACGGATATTGTGATAAAAAGCCACGGACACGGGCCCGACCACGGCGCCGACGCGATCACCGGCGAAGTAATAGAGGCACAGTCGCTGAAGGTAGACGCGGTATCCGGCGCTACGATGAGCAGCAAGGTGATGCTGCTCGCCATTGAAGACGCGCTGGAAAAGGGGAAATAAAGGCAGGGTTAATATGGCATATATTCAATGCAGCTTCTTTTCGAAGACGCTGCGTACAACTACAGATATCAACGCGATAATACCTTCTCCGTGGCTGGAGGGCTGGACGTTCTCGCCGGGCGATAAGTTCCAGACGCTGTACCTTTTTCACGGAGCTTACGGCAACTGCGACGACTGGCCGCTCAAGAGCAGTATAATGCGCCGCGCGGAGGAAAGGAAGCTCGCGGTAATAATGCCCTCCGCGGGCAACAGCTTCTATCAGGATATGATACGCGGCGAAAAGTATCTTACATTTATAACTGAAGAGCTGATAAACTTCGCCCAAACGGTATTTCCGTTGTCGCGCAGGCGCGAAGACAACTTTACCGCAGGGGTCTCAATGGGCGGTTACGGAGCCCTAAAAGTAGCCCTTACGAAGCCTGAACAGTTCGTATGCGCCGCGAGCCTCTCGGGGGTAGTCGATCCCGCCGCGCGGTTTGCGGACTATAAAGAAGGGGAATACGCAGGGCCGCTCATATTAACGGATATATTCAGCGACCCCGCGCATCTCGAAGGCACCTGTGTTGATACGTTCCATATGATAAAAAAGCTTAAAGACGAAGGCAGGCCCTTGCCGGATATGTTTTTATGCTGCGGGACTGAGGACTTTCTTTACCCGTATAACCTCGGGGCAAAGGAAAAATTTAATAACCTGGGAATAGACGCGCACTTCGAGGAATACCCGGGCGCCCATACCTGGGATTTCTGGGACGCGCATATAGAGCGCGCGCTCGACTGGATGCCGCTGAAAAGGCGGCTTATAACGGAATAGATTGGAAACATATAAATGCCTCGGGCTGCCGGGGCATTAACTTATATTTTGTACTCTGTCAGGATAAGCTGCTCTTTATCTTGCCTGCGACTGCTAATCGCCATAAAAAAGAGCGTAAAAGTGGATTAAACGCCATATTTAATAAAAAAAGCCGATATTGTTACAAATATATAAAATATATTAACTATATGTGGCGAATACGTCTTTTATATTACTTAAATAAGCAAATTTTCGCTGGAAAAATAAGAACGGATGGTGTATAATCAGTAGTATTATCAGCCGGACCATCTTGCCGGGAGTTAATAACCTGCTTTCGCTTTTATTATAAGCTGCATATATTAAAATATTTTGGAGGTCAATTAATATGCAAACACTAAAGAAAACAATTGTTACCCTGATTACGGCTGTGCTGCTGCTTTCGCTGATGGGGGTTTCTACCGTCTTCGCGGATACCGGCGATATAGGCATGGACGGAGATTTTGACTGGGAGGAGACAGATACAGACGCTGTCACGATAACCGCTTATACGGGCGCTGGAGGGTCTGTAACGATACCCGCGACGCTGTCCGGCAAAACGGTCACCGCGATCGCCGAGACGGCTTTTATAGATGAAGTAGAAGATCCAGATGAAGGAGAAGAACCAAATATAGCTCATGCGGGAGATGTAACCGATATAATTATACAGGCGCCCATTGCCTCGATAGCAGAAGGTACGTTTTCCGGATGCACGAGCCTTGAAAGCGTGACCTTCGAGGTGACGAGTATAACGGAGATAGGAGCCAATGCGTTTTCCGGTACGGCGCTTACAAGCATAAAAATACCCGCGAGCGTAGAAACGATTGGCGATAACGCGTTCAGTGATTGCGCCGACCTTGCCAGCGTCACGTTCGATACGGGGACTGCGGGATCGACGCTGACAACTATAGGCAACGGCGCGTTTTCCGGCACGAAGCTTACGAGCGTGAAGATACCCGCAAGCGTAGAGACGATAGGCGACGACGCGTTCAAAGGCTGCGCCGATCTTGCTTCGCTTACGTTCGCTTCGAAAGATAACCTCGCCTCGATAGGAAATAACGCGTTTTTCGACACGAAGCTCGTCAGCATCACGTTACCGGATAGCATCGAATCGATAGGCGACTACGCTTTTTCTGCAACCGACGAAGCGACATTGACAAAGGTGGTTATAAACAACTCCGATGTAACAATTGGCGAAGAAGCTTTTAAGTGGAGCAGCATTCTGGTAATTTATGCGCCCAGCGGTTCCACAGCTGATAATTTTTGCCTGAATGCGACGCCATACCGGATTCATTTTATGCCGCTGGAGACCACGGTAGGCGATACGTCTATTACGTCGGTGGTATCTTCGGGGGCCAGCAGGATCACGATCACATGGACCGAAGCGG
>CAZJOS010000021.1:0-19563 GCA_964547655.1 uncultured Christensenellaceae bacterium | reverse complement strand
CTCCTAAGCGAGGGGTCGCGCGTTCAATTCGCGCCAGGCGTGCCAAAAGCCCGTAAATTTTTTATGGGCTTTTTTCTTTGCCATGACAGCGGGTTTATTCATAATATATTCTGAACTGCATGAAAACTGATAATACTGTTTCAGACCGATTTTATAAGCCTTGACATATCGTATCATATAGTATGAGACCCGATATTTATAACATCTTATTTTTATGATGCATATAATAAAGGAAAGATATCAGAAGGGAATGATTAATTTGTATGATCCTTACAGGAGGTATCCTCCGTCAAATAATCCGTCGCAGGGCAGCTACAGGTATGTAAATAACCCGTCGCAGGGCAGCTACAGGTATGTAAATACTACGCCGCAAGGCAATTACGGGTACTCTAACGACCCGTCGCAAGGCAGCAATGGATATGCTAACACACCGCCGCAAGGCAGCTACGGATATCCGAATAATAACCGGATGAGTATGCCGCGCGCCAACAGGCCCATGAATAATGATGCACCTTTGGGTATGAATCTTATTGATTACGGGCCGGGGCCGTTTGTCATGAATATAGAGGACGCTGCTAAGCTAAACAGCAATTTTCGTACGGCGTTATGGACGGGAGAGCATTTGCAGCTCACGTTGATGAGCATAAACCCGGGTGAAGACATAGGTTTCGAGGTCCACCCACATCTCGACCAGTTTATACGTATTGAAGAAGGAAGCGGTATATTCGTGATGGGCGATCAAAAAGACAATCTGGATTTTCAAAGAAATGTATCTGCCGACGATGCGTTCATAATACCTGCCGGCAAATGGCATAACCTTGTCAATTCAGGCAGAAGGCCGCTTAAACTATATTCGATATACGCGCCGCCGCAGCATCCGTTCGGCACTGTCCATGCAACAAAAGAAGAGGCGGAAGCCGCTGAAGAACATCACGGGTACTGATATACATTTATCTAATCGAATATAACCAGCCTTCTATCCCAAAAAGAGACAGAAGGCTTTTTTGTTTAGCTGGCCTGTCAAGCTTCCTTATATTTATTTATTACCGCCTGGCAAGCCGAAAGCGCGCTTAAGTCCGCTATTACCTTCTCTTCCTTCTGCTTCATTATGTCGACGGCCGACGCATACGGGTGGGGGTACCGGCCGTTCTCCCGCGTGAACGATGGAACTCCGGGTATATCGTTAATCTGCACCGCGCGCTTCGGGCAGTAGTTGAGGCAGGCAAAGCACATCGTGCAGAACACGTTTTTCTGCCAGACAGGTTTGCCATATTTCATCGTAATCTTACCCGACAGGCACACCTTCTCGCAATTGCCGCAGCCGCTGCAGTTTTCATCGGCACAGAAATACTGCACCCCGCCTGTGTGGTCGGCCAGGTCCATGCCCTTAAGTACCGCTGTTTCGATGAGGAACGAACTAAGGCGGGTTTTGCCCGAAGGAAACTTGACGCCTGTATCGGCCGGAAGGCTTGTCTTCCCGGCCTTAACTATTTCGGTAAATTCATCAAGCTTTTTAAGAACGTCTTCCTCTATTGTCTCTATATCCTCTTTGGTTGGAACGACGTATCCCTTATGCCGGGCTTCGTTGTTGCCCATGTTGAGCACGAGCTGCGCGTCAAGCCTTTTGCGCTTTTTCCCAAGCAATCCGCTTATCTTTTCAAACCCTTTGAATACCGTGCCTAAACGCGTTGCAACGGCGAATATATAGCCGGCTGAGCTGAAATCAGCCTTTTTTATAAACCTTTTTACTATTATGGGGATAGTGAGCGCATGCACGGGGAATACGATACCTACCCGTGAGCCGCGTGTTTTTACTCGCGGCTTATCTATAAGGCTCACGATAGGCACAAGGCTAGCGTCCGGCAGCCTCTTCTTAACTTCCTTTGCAGCGAACAGCGAATTCCCCGTCCCTGAAAAATAATATATTTCCGTACTCATGATTCTTTATCTCCTTTGTTTAACACACATGTTATCATTTCGTTTATCTTTCCGTCTCTTTCCTGTTTGTCAAACAGGTCCGTAACCAGCAGCCTGCCGTAAAGCTTTGGCTCGAGGAATATGTGATGAAGCGGAAGCATGAGCTGCAGCGATATTATATCGAGCTTTTCCCGGCTTAATCCGGTAAATATCTCCTTTAAAAGCGGCAGTATCATTGCGCATGAATTCGTACACCCCTGCCTTAATTCCGCCGCGAGCGCGACTTTACAGATGTTATAATTAGCAAATGCCGCGTCGGCCGTCGTGATCAGTATATTTCTCAAGCGGCTCTCGGCGTCCTGTCCGTCAGCACCCTCCATAAAAGGGACGATGATGTTTCCCATCATCCTGCCAACCACCTCGCTTAAAAGGTTTTCTTTCGACCGGTAGTAATAGTTGACGAGCGCCAGGTTCACGCCGGCCTTCGCGGCGATCTGCCTTGACGTTATATTTACCGGGTCTTCGCCTCCTGCCAATAGTTCAAGTACGGCCTGAAATATCCTTTCCTTTGCGTTCGCTTCGTCATTCATAAGGCACCTCAATTATTTAAACATGTTTAATACATGTTTAAATATATCACGTTTTCAGCGGAAGTCAAGAGCAAAATCTAATTTTTTTACGATTTGACGCAACCGAAGTTTAAGTTTTAATATGCGCGGCGATATATTATAATTCAATAAAACATAAGTTTGGAGTTTCTCTATGCCGCCAATTAAAATGCCTTTTAATCACATAGATACCGGCAAGTCTTCGGTCTGCTTCACGTGGGACGATAATTTCATTGCGCATTCGAGGCTTATAGCTCCGCAATTTTTAAAGCGCGGGCTAAGGTGTACTTTTTATATCAACCCCGGAGAAGCCGGCTTTGAAGAAAAGTACCTGCCCGGCTATAGATCTTTATCGGATAACTCTTTTGAAATAGGCAGCCACGGCTTTTGCCACGACGATTATACCGGCATGCCGGAAGAAGAGTTTGTGCATGAGCTTAAACGGTCGGCTTCAATAATCAGGGGCCTTGTGGGTATCTATCCCGCAACGTTTGCTTTTCCATACCACGCTTTCAGCGGCGATATGCTGCAAACGGCGAGAAAATATTACCTTGAAACGAGGAACACTCTGGGAAATTCAAAAAGGTTCGGTATAAGAACGAATTCAAAGCTTGATGAAATGTTACTTGCAGTAAGTGAAAGTATTTCAAACAAGCAGTCCCTTGTCTTTTCGGGGCACTCGGCTATCCCGGATACGGGAGATATAGGGGAAGATATTGGACACGAGCCTGTACCAATGCAGACTTTAAGCGCCCTGCTTGATTATCTGCAAACGCTGGACGGCGCGGAGGTGCTCACATTCGAGCAGGCTGCTCTCAAACAGTTTATCATTGATAATTGCGAGATATCCGGCAGTTCTTATATCCTCAGCGGCGAGCAATTAAATACGTTAAGCGCGTTCGGCATAGATGCCGAAAAGCTGGGCCGAATTATATAATGCTTACAACTGATAACCCTCCTTTTCTATCATCCATATCGTTTTTATTCCGCTTTAAATCATTATCTTCAATAAACAGGCAGATATAGATTAATTTATAGTAAATATGCATGATCGTATGATATAATAATCTAAATTGTAAAACAACAGGGGTGATGATATGGTAATCGAAGCACAAAGGCTCACGGTCAAATATAAAGATCTGGTCGCAGTTGACGATATCTCTTTCTCAGTCAGGTCAAAAGAGATATTCGGTATTATCGGGCCTAACGGGGCGGGGAAAACGTCTACCCTGGAATGCCTGGAAGGCCTCAAAAAACCCAGCGGCGGAAAGATAAGCGTTTTAGGGATCGGCCCGGGCAGCCGCAGAGAGCTCTATAACCATATAGGCGTGCAGCTGCAGGAAGCGTATTTTCCGAATTTGATCAGGGTAGAGGAGGTCTGCAGGTTGTTTGCAAGCTTTTATAATAACCCGGCCGACTATAATATCCTCCTTGAGCGATTCGGCTTAGCCGATAGGAAGAAGGCTTATGTAAAGAAACTGTCAGGAGGAGAAAAACAAAAGGTATCCATCATTGCGGCGCTTATAGCCGACCCTCAAATAGTTTTTCTGGACGAGCTTACCACGGGGCTCGATCCCCAATCGCGTATAGATATGTGGGAACTCATCAAATCATTGCGCGAAGAAGGCAAGACCGTACTTATGACTACGCACTATATGGAAGAGGCGGAATATCTCTGCGACCGCGTATGCATCATGGTAAAAGGGAAGATAGTGGCCATGGGCACGGTAAAAGAGCTGGTGGAACAGGCGGGCTTAAGCCAGAAACTAAGGTTTACTTCAAGGAGTGCGACGAAGGAGAAGCTTGCGGAGATAGACAATGTGACGGGCGTCAGCATACGTAATGGTGTCGTGGAGATTTTCGGCACCGGCAAAAATCTCCTTAGGGACATTGTCGTCTATCTTACCGACCGCAATATCGATTTCGAAGACCTGTCCTACAAAAACCCCGGGCTGGAAGACGTTTTCTTAAAACTAACGGGATTCAGAATGGAGGAAGCCGTATGAAAGCCTTTTTTACCATTACGCTTATTGAGCTTAAGTTATCATTGCGCGAATTTATATATATCTTCTTTGCGTTTGTATTTCCGCCTATGATGCTTCTGCTGTTCGGAGGTATGAACGGAAACGCCCCAAACGATTCCTACGGCGGTTACGGCGCGGTCGATTTTCTTACGCCCGCATATATAGCAATGGTCATGGCCGTATCCGGTATCATGGGCCTGCCGCTCAGCCTCTCCGAGTACCGGCAGCACAAAGTTTTAAAAAGATATAAAGCTACGCCGGTCGGCACCGGTACAATAATGGTGCCTCAGCTTCTCGTAAACGCTCTCATCAGCGTTATCGGCGTCATGATACTGGTCATTGTGGGCATTATCGTATTCGGACTTCGTTTTCCGGGTAATATATTCTCTTTTATCACAGCTTTTCTTTTATCCATCGCCGGCGTCTTTTCAATAGGCTTTCTCATCGCCGCCGTTGCGCCCGGCAACCGCGCGGCTATGGCAATAGCTTATCTGGTGTACTTTCCAATGCTGTTTCTTTCGGGTGCGACGGTCCCGCTCCAATATATGCCTGATATTATCAAGACGATATCAAAATTCATACCGCTGACTTATTGCGTCCAGATACTTCAGGGCACATGGATGGGAGGCCCCATAGATAGTTTCCTCACTGAGGCGGGAATCCTGCTGGCAATAACGGCCGTTTGCACAGGCTTGTCCGTTAAATTTTTCAAATGGGAATAGACATCTGAGGCATATGCTTTTACCCGGATTTCAATGACTCCGTCATTATTGTTTCCGGCTTAATTAAGCCGTATATGGCGCTTTACCATTCGTCATCATCATCGTCATCGTATTCATCGCGTTCATCATATTCGCCGTCGTCGTCGTCATATTCGTCGTCGTATTCGCCGTCGTCGTCGTATTCATCGTAACCGTCGCCGTATTCGTCGCAGTTTTCGTCTAATGCCTCATCGATAAATTCGAACTCCGCAGCCCGCTCCGCCGTATCCAATCTGCTGTCTTTGTCATGATCGAACATACCGTCAAACATATAGCTTAGCTCCTTTCTTGTCCTTTGCTTCAACTTCATCATTCACCATATAATATGATCAAGCTTTCCTCCAAATGAATAAATGCTGACAGAACAATAAGCCGCTGCGCTAATTATTCACGTTTTTAAGTCTTGCTTTTTCGTTTTTGACGCACCCCGCAATATACAGCTTTCGCGGCATTATCTTAAGCAGAAACGCAATAGTCTTCCACCTTTTTGTAACGCAGCCTTTCGCTTTACGGCGTTTTATAATACTCCAGATCTGTCTTGCAGCCCTCTCGGGCGGAGCGACCCAGAAAAGCCCGTCTCCTTTCGCCATTGCCGTATCCACAAGGCCCGGCTTTATATCGGTAACAACGATGCGTTTACCCGAAGCCGCCGCCTTGCAGGCCAGCCCTTCGAGGTAGTTTGACATATACGCCTTAGACGCGTTGTATGCGGGGCACGTGCCGCTTCCCCGCAGCGCAGCTATAGACGAAATTGCCGCTATATGCCCTTCCCCTTTTTCAATGAAATATTTTAGCCCCGCGCCCGCCAGAGCGGTAAAGCCTTTTACGTTTACGTCTATCGTATCGCGTTCATGTTTCCAGTCAAGCTCAGGGTTTATATGGCCTGTGCCGGAACATATTATCAGCAGGTCCGTTCCGCCCATATCTTTAATGAGTTCAATAAGCAGCGCCGCGGCCTCTTCGGGTTTCGAGATATCCATCTTCCTGATATAAACCTGTCCGCCAAGCTCATATTTAAGCTCTTCAAGCAGGTTTAATCTCCTTGCCGCAAGCCCGAGTATGTAGCCCTCTTTTGCGAGCAACTTTGCAAGCTCTTTGCCTATGCCGCTGCTTGCGCCTATGATGATTGCCTTTTTCATGGAAAAATCTCCTGATATCTTGCTGATATATACAGGTTCTCTGATTTTAATTCGACAGTTCTTGTATTTTTCCTTTTCACTGTTCCTTTTTTCCGACCTTGACATCGCCTTTTCCCCTCCCTATACTGTAATAACAATACTATTTGGAGTAAGGTTTGATTAGAAGAACGAAGCTTTTTTTATTTATATTTGCCGCGATCGCGCTGTTTTCGGCCTGTACTTACAACAGCGGCGTATCAATTACTTCTATTCCTCTTGATACTCCTTCACCAACGGCTGAATTGCCGTCGCCCTCGCCTTCGGAAGAGCCGGCCCCTTCGCCCACCGCAGCTCCCGACCCTTTAGGCGACTATATCTCACAGATGAGCGATAAAGAGCTCATCGGGCAGATGATAATGATAGGCTTTGAGGGCACAAAAGACATGGCTGCCAAAAGCGTAAACCTCATGCAGGAATACTCCGTCGGCAACGTAATGCTTTACGGTTGGAACACGGATACGTTTAGTCAGACTGAAAAGCTTGTTAAAAATGTTAATTCAAAAAACAAGAGCAATATACCCCTGCTCATAGGTATCGACCTCGAGGGAGGCAGCGTAACGCGCTTCACGCGTCAGTGGCACCCGTTTATCAGCTCAGCGAAAACGCTCGGCAAGGCTGATGACCCTCAGCGCGTCTTTGACCAGTACAAGCGCATAGGAGAGCAGCTTAAAGAGATAGGTATAAACATAAATTTCGCGCCGGTGTTGGATATTGCTCATAACCCTTCTTCCACGTTTCTCGGAAGCCGTATGTTCGGCAGCAACCCTGAAAAGGTATCCAGGCTGGTCGTGGAAGCTGTTCGGGGTCTGCACGATGCAGGAATAGCATCGCTCGGCAAGCATTTCCCGGGACATGGCGATACCGCCACTGATTCGCATGATAAGCTTCCCGTATTGAAAGCGACGCTGGAGGAGATGGAAAACTATTCGCTTATCCCGTTCAAGGCTGCCATAGACTCAGGGATAGACGGAATGCTCGTAGCCCACCTTTCGTACTCCAATGTAGACAGCCAATACATCACGTCTGTATCGCCGACGGTCATTACCGGCATACTTCGGGAAGATATGGGTTTTAACGGCGTAGTATTTTCAGACGACCTTAGGATGAAGGGTTTCACGAGCCAGCATTCCATGGAAAAAGGCGCAGTTCTGCACATACTCGCAGGCGGAGACGTGCTCTTGATAGGCAGATACCCCGATAAACAAAAAGCCGTGCTTGATTCCCTTTACGCCGCGCTTCAGGACGGCACACTCTCCCGCGAGCGGCTCGAGCAGAGCGTCCGCCGCATACTTGAATTGAAAATAAAATACGCCGGTTTTACCGTAGAATAATCTTTAATACATTCTGTTCTTGCCGGGGAGCCTTTCTCATTTTCTTTTCCTTTTCTCGAATTAACCGATGCCTCCGGAGGGTAAAATTATCAGCAAAGGTTGACAATGGATAAAGCTGATGTTAATCTAGTTGCGAATGATATGCATTTGCAATAGGAGAAAACATGGTTAAAAAGATTATTCCCGCTGTTTTGGCGCTGCTGATACTCGTATCAGGATGCGGCAAAACGACAGACAATGAAACTCCCGGAGGCAAATTGAGAGTAAGCGCCAGCTTTTACCCCATGTACGATTTCGCCAAAAAAATAGGCGGAGACAGGGCCGTCGTTTCGATTATGATACCCGCAGGCATCGAGCCCCACAACTGGGAACCCTCCGCATCCGACATACTCAGCCTCGAAAAGGCTGATATATTCGTTTATAACGGCGCAGGCATGGAACTCTGGGCTCCTGATATACTGTCGTCGCTGCAGAACAAAGAGCTCATAGTTGTTGAAGCCTCAAAAGGCGAGGCAATAATAGATTCCGACCCGCATGTATGGCTCGACCCCATGCGCGCGAAGGCGGAGCTTCTTAATATAAAAAACGCGTTTGCCGAGGCCGACCCGGCGGGCGCTTCGTATTATGAGGAAAACTACGATACATACGCAGCCCGGCTTGACGCTCTCGATAAAGAATACCGCGACACGCTTTCGGCATTGCCCGGGCGGGATATCGTTGTGACCCACGAGGCTTTCGGCTACCTCTGCTCCGCCTATGGCCTTAACCAGATCGCCATAGAAGGCATTTTTGCAGACTCTGAGCCGAGCCCTGCACGCATGGCCGAGATAGTTGAGCTCGTTAAGGAAAACGGCGTGAAAGTCATATTCTCGGAGGAGCTTTTAAGCCCCAGGGTCGCCGAGGCTATAGCCGCCGAGACCGGGGCGCAGACCGCGGTATTAAATCCCATCGGGGGGCTAAGCGCAGATGATATTGCCGCGGGTGAAGATTATTTCTCAATAATGCAAAAAAACCTTGCGGAGCTTAAAAAAGCGCTTGAATAGATATGAAAAGAATAATAGACGTTAAAAACTTAAGTTTCGGATACGATGACCGGCTCATATTCAGCGGCGTGAATTTCGATATAAACCGGGGAGATTTCGCCGGCATAATCGGCCCTAACGGCTCGGGCAAGAGCACGCTTTTAAAGCTAATATTAGGGCTGCTTCGCCCCGCGGGCGGCAGCATAGAGCTTTTCGGAGTCAGCGCGCAGCAGTTCCGCGAATGGCCCAAAATCGGCTATGTGGCCCAGAAAAACCAGCTGCATACCGGCTTTCCCGCGTCTGTCTTCGAGGTCGTCTCCGCCAACCTCTATTCGGAGACCGGCCTGCTTCATATGCTCTCCAAACAGCAGAAAGAAAAGGTGGATGAAGCGCTCGGCATTGTTGGTCTGCTGGGCCGTAAAACAGCGCCCGTATCCAGCCTTTCGGGCGGGCAGCAGCAGCGGGTGCATCTCGCGCGGGTATTGGTGAACGGCCCCGAGATACTTCTCATGGACGAGCCCTCTTCCGGTATGGACACCGCCGCTGAGAATTCGATGTACGAACTGCTGCATAAACTCAACAATGAGGGAAAAATATCCATAATAATGGTGACGCACGATATTACCGCCGTTACCGCGCACGCAGGCCGCCTTTTCTGTATGGGCGAAAATACGCTCTGCGAGCACGATATGGCCGAAGCGCTCGACAGCGATTTTCTGTCGCGGCTGTACGGGCACAGCGTGCACGTGCATGTGCATAGTCACGGGCATGAGCAGCCAAAGGTTCCTCGTAAGGAGAAAAACCATGTTTGAATACGTTTTTATGATAAAAGCGTTTATAGCAGGCATAGTCATAGCCGTAATAACTCCCGGCGTGGGCGTAGTAGTCGTATTAAAACGGTTTTCGATGATAGGCGATACGCTCTCGCACGCTTCGCTCGCGGGCGTAGCGGCTGGGCTTATCGGAGGCATAAACCCGATAGCCGGCTCAATTATAGCATGCGTAATCGCGGCGCTGAGCATCGAAGCGGTGAGAAAACTGTTTCCTAAATACTCGGAAATAGCGCTGTCTGTGATACTCTCTACAGGCGTAGGCCTCGCCGGTGTGCTTACGGGATTTATTCATAAAGCCGCCGACTTCAACAGCTTTTTATTCGGCAGTATTGTCGCTATAAGTGATTTCGAACTCTTTATTATAATAGGTGCGGGTGTTGTTATACTCGCTGCGTTCCTTGTCATGTATAAAGCGCTGTTATATATGACATTTGACGAGGAGTCGGCAAGGCTTGCAGGCGTGCCCGTGCGTCGCGTCAATTTCTTTTTTATGCTGCTTATAGCGCTTACGGTTTCCATCTCTGTCCGTACCATAGGCATACTCATAATATCGTCGCTTATGGTGCTGCCCGCCGCATGCTCGATGCAGTTTTCAAAGAGTTTTAAACAGACTGTTATTTTCTCTGTAGCGTTCGGCCTGCTGTTCGTACTCGCGGGGCTTACAATATCCTATTACGCCGATTTAAAACCCGGAGGAACTATTGCCCTTACCGGAGTAGTATCTCTAATCGTCACATACGCTATAAAAAAAATTATCCGGTCTTCGGCGCCAAAACGCCTGATTGAAAACGGTCAGGGCTGAGGAGGTAACGTCATGCCTGGAAAAAACGACATCGACCTGAAAGGCATTAAAATGACAAAGCAGCGCGCCGCGCTGCTCGAAATACTCAAAAACGAAGAATGCCCTTTAACAGCCTTGCAGATACACGCGCTTTACCAGCAAAAGGACCCGCGCGCCTGGCTCTCAACGACGTACCGCTCGCTCGAGATGTTTACGGAAAAGGGAATAGTAAACAAATCCATCCCCATGGACGACGCGACCGCGAAATACGAACTTAACCGGCATACGCACAAACATTACGCCGTATGCCGCTGCTGCAGGAAGATGATCGACTTAGAATGCTGCCCCATAAAAGACCTCCAGGTAAAAACGAAAGACGGCGGTTTTCACGTGACCGGACACCGGCTCGAAATATACGGGTATTGCGACGATTGTTATCCCGGCAATTCAGAATGAAGCAACTTGACATCTCAGGGCGCATATATTACTATATAAATATCTTTTTGCACTGCATACAAATCTACAGTACAAACTGAGCAGGCGATGAACCTTTTTGGTTCGTGGGGCCGGGCCGCATTTGCGGCAGCAGATAGATCCAAAGCAAACATCTGTGGGACAGTAGTATGTTTCACGGGTGTTTTTTTATACACATTGAACATACATCACTGAAGAGCAAGGCATAAAGTATATCATAATACCGGCCGCAGCTTACGCCGCAGCCAACGGAGGCCGCTTATGAAAGAAGTAGATTACAGCTACGGGGAGAAAGTAACCTTTGCGTGCATTATAGGGAACATTTTGCTTACAGCGCTTAAACTACTGGCCGGGCTGTTTGGAAACAGCAAGGCTATGGTTTCCGACGCTCTGCATTCCGCTTCAGATATCGTTGCGACTTCAGTAGTATTCATCGGCATACGCATAGCGAAAAAGCCGGTGGACAAAGAGCACCCTTACGGGCACGGCAAAGTCGAGTCTATTTCCGCGACGTTTGTCGGTATAGCGCTTATATTTGCGGCTATCTTTATTATCGAGGGCATAATTGAATCCATAATCAACTTTTCGTTCTCAACGCCAACTTATCTTGCGCTTATCGCCGCGATAGTTTCCATCGCTGTCAAGGAGATAATGTACCGTATCACTTACGCAGCCGGAAAAAAGATAAGCAGCGAATCGATAATGGCGGACGCGTGGCACCACCGCTCCGACGCGTTTTCTTCAATAGCGAGTTTGATTGGCATCCTCGGCAGCATGGCGGGCAAATGGCTGGGTATAGGGTTTCTTGCATATCTCGACCCTGTTGCCGGCGCCGTAGTAGCGTGCTTTATATTCAAGATTGCGTACGATATACTTAAAGTATCGGTAAGGAACCTTATGGACGCTTCGCCGCACGACGACAAGATAAACTCGATAAAAGACGCTGCTTCGGTTGTGGAAGGGATACTATCCATACCGCAGCTCAAAGCCCGGTACATCGGACAGTATATATTCGTGGACATGGAGATAGAGGTCGATTCGAGTATAACGGTAGAAGCGGGGCACGATATCGCCGACAGGGTGCGCACCGTTATAATCGACAACGTTGACGACGTTTATGAGGTAAACGTGCACGTGGAGCCGAACCAGAATAAAAGCGGCCCGAAACTCCTGACAGAAGAATAAGATTGAAAGCTTACGGCTTTCGGAATTGCGTCGGCGGTGCTGTGGTACGAGATAGTAAAACTGATAGAGAGAATAAGATTCGAAAGACAGGAACGGTAACGCAAAGCCCACGGGAACGCGGGGCTTTAATTTATTATCTCTCCTTCCGGCACTCCGTGCCACCTCCCTCATCAGATGGAGGCAAGCAAATTACAAATACCTTGAACTATAAATAATGCATAACAAACCTTCTTGTTACAGATATTAGGCTTACTTAGATAATCACACTTTGTCTGATGTCTTGGCTCCCTCTGACGAGGGAGCTGGATGCGAAGCAGACTGAGGGAGAGATTCTCGTACCACATCGTCTATAACAGCACATACTTCATAAAAATTCTTATCAATATCTAAATTACTGAAACGTAATATTGTCAAATCGTACTGGCCCAATACAGCCGTTCTTTCAGCATCATTCCTTTGCATTTTCTCGTCATAATGCCCACTGCCGTCGAGTTCGATAACCAGCCTTGCTTTGGCGCAGTAAAAATCCACTATATAATTATCGATTGCTTTTTGTCGCTGGAAACGAACGCGGTAATCGCGCAGAAACTCATACCATAGCTTACGCTCCCATGGCGTCATATTCCTGCGAAGAGTTTTTGCCGTGATAATATTTGATTTTTTGTATCTAAGCAATATCTCTCCTTCCGGCACTCCGTGCCACCTCCCTCATCAGATGGAGGCAAGCAGACCACAATTATCTTGAACTAAAAAAGAGTGTAACGTACCCTCTTGGATAGTATAACAGATGACTAAGAGATTATTTCATTTTGTCTGATGTCTTGGCTCCCTCTGACGAGGGAGCTGGATGCGAAGCAGACTGAGGGAGAGACCTTTGCACCGCATTGTTCTTGGTAGTGCATACTTTATAATAATATGATCTTTATCTAATATTGCTGGAGCGCAGAAATTTTTGCTATCAATATCTCTCCCTCCGGCACTCCGTGCCGCTTCCGCGTAAAAGGAGATACCTTGTATCCGCACCGACCACCGACCGCAGCAGCAGGCCGTAGATATACTCTCATTTAAACTATCACCGGAGCCCTTCGAACCAGTCGTCAAGCTTTTGGCTCTTAATGTTTTGCTGGCCTGCCGCATCGCTCTCCATCGTGCAAAAACCCTGCGTACCGCCCCATACGGTCAGCGTCGATCCGTCTGAAAATGCGGCGTCCGCGCGAAACGGGTGCGTTGTCCCGACGTCGTTCGTATATAAAACAGCGCTGTTATAAGCTTCGGCAAAAGCTTTTATCTGCTCTTCAGAGCATGTAAGCTTTCCGCCCGTTTCCAGCCCGGTCACCGTTACAGAACTTATGTCTTCCGCGGATATCCTGCTAACGCCCGTACACCCGCATATTACAAGCACTATTATGCATGAAGCGGCCGGTAAGAGTCTTTTCATACGTTCTCCTTTATTCTACCTCATACCTGCCCCTGTACTCCGCCCGGGCAAGCGCCGTGTATTTATTTATAAACTCCGTCTTAGCCTCCGTGTATCCGTCCCGGTCGTGCTCGTATTTCCCGAGCAATTCCGTCTTTAGCCTGCCGTATTCGTCCGCGGCGTTTTTGTTCGCCTTCAGGTAATCTCTGAAATAATGCTCTCCCCAGTCTCCCGCGTAGCGTACGTGTACATGATACGCCTGCCCTTTGAAGCCTTGAGGCGTATAGCCCTTTAAAAACATCATGTGCGGCGGGGGGTTGTCCGGCTGCGCGGTGAAGATATAACCCGCGGAAACGAGAGCCTTTTTGAGCTTTTCAGTGTCGCAGTCTTCCCTGATCTCAAGCAATATATCTATCGTCGGTTTCGCAATAAGCCCCGAAACGGCCGTACTTCCTATGTGGCTTATCCTTACTATATTCTCATCGCCGGCGGCGGCGGCGACCTTATCGCGCTCGCGCCAGTACAGCCCCGCCCACTTAGGGTCGTGCTCCGAGAGCTTTATCGGGAACAGCTCCCACAGCTCCTCGTTCGTCATTTCGGATAACTTTTTCTTCATGATCTCATGTTTTTTTCAATAACGCCCTTCAGTATATCGCAGCCCTTATCTATCTGATCTACCGGGGGCATCGAGAAGTTTAATCGTATTGTATTGAGGTGGCCGCCTTCCGGGTAAAAATGCGTGCCCGGCACGAACGCGACGCCGGCGTCTACGCTCTGCTTAAAGAGCGCCGCGGCGTCCATGCCCTCCGGCAGCGTCACCCATATGAACAGCCCTCCGTCCGGCCTAGTATACGTCACGCCTTTGGGGAAGCCCTCCAGCTTTTTCAGCATTGCGTCGCGCTTATTACGGTAGCTTTCGCAAACTTCGGCTATATGCGGCCCTAGTTTACCCGAGTTTGCGTACGCGTTCACTATTTCCTGGGAAAGGTTGGACGTGTGCAGGTCTTCGCCCTGCTTCGCTATGTTATATTTCGCTATTATACGCTTGTCGGCAATAGCCGCGCCCACGCGCAGCCCCGGCGATATTATCTTGGAAAAGCTCATGAGGTAGATGACCGTGTTGTTCCTGTCAAAGCTCTTTATGGGCGGCACGGGCGTTCCCGAATACCTTAAATCGCAGTAAGGGTCGTCTTCGAGTATCAGCACGCCGTGCTTCCCGCATACTTCGAGCATAGCCCTGCGCCTTTCCTCCGGCAGCGTTTTTCCCGTGGGGTTCTGGAACGTGGGCACCGTGTATACGAACTTAGGCTTATACTTCTTTATCTTTTCCTCGAGGTCTTCAATCACCATGCCGTCTTCGTCCATGGCCACGCCCTGCAAATTCGCTTCGTATGTAAGAAACGTCTGTATGGCGCCGATGAACGACGGCGACTCGCAGAGCACCGCGTCTCCGGGGTTTACGAGAGTCTTTGCCGCGAGGCCTATGCCCTGCGTGGAGCCCGACGTTATTATCACCTCTTCGGGCTGCGCAGATATGCCGCGTTTCTTCATCATGCCTGTAACGGTGTCTTTCAGCCGCCCTATACCCGGAGTGCCGCCGTACTGCAATACGTGGCTGCCGTTTTCGCGGAGCACGGCAGCCGCTATCTCGGCGGCCTCAAAGCTCGGGAAGCTCTCGGGGGCGGGGTTGCCCCCGGCGAGAGATATTATTCCCGGCTGCGCAAGCAGGGAAAATATCTCCCTTATGGCGCTGCCCGTTACGTTATCAAGCCTCTTTGCGAATTCCATAAAATCATTTCCTTTATAGCTGTTTTGTTGATTATAATATGCGCGTGGTCAAAGTTTCAATATAAATAATATCCGGGCAGCAGCGGGTGGCTAAACATGCAGCTAAGCATGTATTTTTCTATAATCTCAAACTCGCTTCTTTTCATTTCCCAATAACCTTCGCTTAATTTTCTGTAATGATAATAATATGCATAGGGTAAAAAATTCAATAAAAATATGATAGAATAGCGGTATAAGGAATGATAAAGCCGTAACGGCTGAAGGGGGTATCTGTATGGAGCTTTATATCAAACAAAGGGTGTTTTCCATAGGGGACAAATACGACGTGTACGACGAACGCCAGCAGCCCGTTTTCCACGTTCAGGGCGAGATATTCACATGGGGCGCGAAGATACATTTATACGACATGGCGGGCAATGAGTTATATTTCATACAGCAGAAAGTCTTCGCCTTCCTGCCGGAATACTCCGTCTTCCAGGGCGAAAACTTATGCGCGCGCATCAAAAGGGAATTTACGCTGCTGCGTCCGCGCCTCAACGTAGAGAGCGCTTTCGGCAATTTTCAAATATCCGGCGAATTCTGGAACATGGATTATTACATCAGCCGCGACGGGCAGCCTATGGGCGAGATACACAAGAAATGGCTCAGCTGGGGCGACACGTATTTCCTCTCCATATACGATGAAAAAGACGCCGCGTTTTTCACTGCGCTCACTATAGCTATAGACAACTGCCTGCATAACGACAGGAACAGGCACTAGAGTGATTCACTTATATTAAATAGATTATATAGCAGCCTTCAAAAGAGGCTGTTTTTTTATTATAAATATACTCTCAATCATTTTCTAATTACCTATTTATTCATTGTTACTTATTGTATGTAGACATATAGTCTGCATTTTTAGAAACTCTATATATCATCGGGAGAATTGATATATGGACATTGTTACTGTGTTTGGTAAAAATCTTCGTAAATATCGTTTACAGTTAGGTCTTTCACAAGAAGCTTTTGCTGAAAAATGCGGCCTCCATAGAACATATATCAGCGCAATTGAAACGTTTAGAAGAAGCATATCTCTTGAAAACATTCAGCGTATTGCAGACGCTCTTGAAATCGAGACATATCGTCTTTTCATATCGGGTGACAATAATTCTTCTAATAAAGGTGATTTGAATGGCTAAAGGAAACCCGTTAATAAAGCCATTTTTAAAATGGGCAGGCGGTAAAAGACAACTTCTCCCTGAGATAACGAAGCATATTCCTGCACGAATTAATGACTATACCTATTATGAACCATTTGTTGGTGCAGGGGCTCTATTATTTTGTTTACAGCCAAAACATGCGATAATTAACGATTTTAATGAAGAATTGATTTTAACCTATACTATTATTCGAGATCAAATTGATTTGCTTGTTGAGACCCTGAAAATTCATAAAGAAAAAAATACCGAAAAATATTATTATAAAATCAGAGCCTTAGATAGAGCACCTAATTCCTTTAAAAAATTGTCTGATGTTGAGCGTGCCGCACGGCTTATTTTCCTTAATAAAACCTGTTATAACGGATTATACCGCGTAAATTCGCAGGGACTATTTAATGTACCTTATGGAAAATATAAAAACCCTGCTATATGTGAGGAGTCTGTACTAAAAGCTATCAGCAAATATTTAAATGAAAATGAGATAACTATAATGAGCGTAGATTTTGCTGCGGCGGTAGAAGATGCGGGGCGTCATTCATTTGTATATTTTGATCCCCCATATCACAGCCCTGATAATACAAACTTTACAGGCTATCAAGCAGATAAATTTGATGCGAGCGAACAAGAGCGTTTATGTGATGTTTTTCGTGATTTAACAGAGCGAGGGTCAAAATGTTTATTAAGTAACTCCGACACTGAATATATTCGAGAACTATATAACGATAAGCGTTTTGAAATAATATCGGTTGTGGCAAAACGTCCGATTAATTCCGATGCCGCAGGGCGCGGTATTGTTAATGAAGTTCTTGTGAAAAACTGGAGGTGAACAATTTGCCTAAGTCTTCAAAGTATAGTATCGAACAAGCTTGGAAACTTCTATTCGAAAAGTATGATATACCTCACCGTGTTAAACAAGACGGGCTTTTCAATATAACTGCAAGTCAAATTAATGAATTTAAAGAGGCCCGTTTGATGGCTAAGTTTGATCAGTCCGCGCAACTTCCTGAGATTTTTCGAGATAATAAGCTGTCAATACTTCCAACAAAGCGTGGCGAATATGTAATTGGTTCATTGAACGCTCATACAAAAATAACCTATTCAAACATTCGCCCGACTGCTGTACAGATACCCGATCTTCAAACACTTGACCATACAGACCTGTACAGCGAAGCATCCGCCTTACTTTTTGCATATAATAGTGGGATAATTAAAGATATTCTCGGTTCTTCAAAAGTAAATTTTACTGTGAACGGAAGAATGTCTTCAGGTAATTTTGATTATTTAATTGATGATAAATTATCAAACAGAAAATATAAAATTTCCGCTCAGAATGTACAAGTCGAGATTGATGCCGGTTATGAGAGCCCTGATGCATTTTGTATATGTGAAGCAAAAAACATAGCAGCCGAAGAAATTCTTATACGTCAATTATATTTTCCATATCGTTTATGGAGAGGAAAAATCACAAAACCTATTGTGCCAGTTTTTCTTGTCTTTTCGAATGATATTTTTCATGTGTTTAAATATGCTTTTGAAAACGAGCAACATTACAATTCATTAAAACTGTTAAAGCACTCTGCTTACACTTTTGAAGATGAGCCATTAAATTTAAATGAGGTCATTGAGTTATGGCAGTCAATACGAGTAAAACCAGAACCTAAAATAACATTTCCTCAAGCTGATTCATTTGCTCGAGTAGTAGACCTGCTTTCAGTGCTATTTAATGATGAACTTACTCGCGACGAGGTTACTCTTAAATATGAATTTGAACCACGGCAAACAGATTATTATATTGCTGCATGTGAATACCTTGGTCTTGTTGAACGGACCTTTAATGAAAATCACGAGCGGCAATATAAACTTTCTTCTGAAGCTATAAAAATAATGAAAATGCGTTATAAATTAAAACATCTAGCTCTGATTAAGAAAGTGTTAGAACGTCCGATTTTTAATCAGGTATTTGGTTTGGCAATATCGTCAGGGCAAATACCTGATACAAAAGAAATATGCAGAATTATGTCAGAAGCAAACTTATCAATTAATTCAACAACTATAGAACGTAGGGCTTCCACCGTAAGAGGGTGGATTGATTGGGTATTACGACAAACGATAGCAGAGTAATTTCTTATTGGAGGCTGGTAACATAACTACTAAATGGGAACCTGATAATTTTGAATTGCAAATGACAACAGTATGGAGCTTTCCCGAAAGAGGGGATTGGGCAACACATAACGCTAAGTATCGTGGGAACTGGTCTCCCTATATCCCGAGAAATATTATCTTAAGATACTCAAAAGAAAACGATATTGTTCTCGATCAGTTTGTCGGAAGCGGTACAACCATGGTTGAAACAAAGCTTTTAAACAGAAAAGGTATTGGTATTGATATTAATCCCGTTGCAATTGAGATTACAAGAGAACATTTAAAATTTCAAAGACCGGATTATACACATTTCGAGCCAAAAATACTATTAGGCGATGCACGCAATCTAAGCGTTCTCAGTGATGAAAGTGTTGATTTGGTTTGCACTCATCCGCCATATGCAAATATTATTCAGTATAGTGAAGATGTTGAGAATGACTTATCTCATTTAGAATTGAAATTCTTCATACCTGAAATGGAGAAAGTCGCAAAAGAAAGCTATCGCGTTTTAAAAAAGAATAAGTTCTGTGCAATTTTAATTGGCGATAGCCGTAAAAATGGACATATGCAGCATATGGGCTTTGATGTGTTAAAAGTATTTGAGACTGCTGGATTTAAACTTAAAGAAACAATAATTAAAGAACAGCATAACTGCAAAGCAACCGGCTATTGGAAAATGAACAGTGTTAAATATAATTTTCTTTTAATTGCTCACGAGTATCTTTTTGTATTTAGAAAATAGAGTTTTTTTCTTGGGCCTTTTGCCCCCATAGTTTGACTTGGCAAACGTCATAATATATACGTTTGCCGCCCCCGCCTGCCGGAGTACCGCCGCGCATTCTCCGGCTGTCGCGCCCGTTGTGAGCACGTCGTCTATGAGAAGAACGTTTCCGCTCACAT
>CAZJOS010000020.1:12039-19632 GCA_964547655.1 uncultured Christensenellaceae bacterium | reverse complement strand
GTATATTACCATAACCATACCGGCACAGTCTAGCCTCTCATATAATAGTGGTTATAGAGTTCTTCTGTTGCGAGAGATATTTTTGTAGCCGACCAGTCGTGCGTCTTCGGATAAATGTAGTATGTATCGCTGAGCGTCGATAAGTCGATGCAGTCTCCCTTGCCCATATAGTCGTATTCTATATGGCACGAATACATGGACAGAGGCTCTTTCTTAAGAGTAAAACTCTCGCCGTCCGCAAAGCATTCCAGCGTAAACCCGTGCATATCGTGCGTCAAACGCCCTTCCCCGAGCCTTATATACCCTTTTGCATTGGGCAGGCTGTCTATAACGACTTCGGAAGAAAAATAATACTTTCCCGTCTCAACAAGCTTCTTTACCTCTTCGCGCAGCATTTCATACCAGGCGGGTATATGCACGCGCTCTTTTTCGTCTTTGGCTATGAGTTCGCCGTATTCCGTCATTGTCCATTCGCTGCCGCAGCTGTCGCACCACAGCATATTGCCGTCTGAGCGCATCTGATACTCAGTGCCGCAATTCCGGCACTTGTATAGCACCTTATGCAGCCCTTTCGCCCTGTCCCTGTACTTTATCCTGATGCCGTTTTCTTTCTGCCATTCGTATTCGTCGTAGTAAAACGCGTCGCTAATACGCTTATTAATCTCCTCTGCTGGCAGCGCGCCTATTTCCTCCTGCGTGATTATCTGAGAAATATCTGCGCTTAAGGGCACGCGCCGCTTGTGCAGGTTCCATACGGGAGCCCTGAGAAAGTTGCCGTGCATGCTGAGCACCACAACGGGCACCCCAAGCATCTTAGCCAGCTTCCCGAGCGACTTGGGAAGGCATGCGTTGGTGCCTATCAGCGAATACCGGGCCTCGGGGTAAACAGCGAGTATATCTCCGTTATCTATTACCCTCCTTAAATGCCGCACCAGCAGCAGGTCGTTGGTAAACTTGCGCTTACAGATGCAGCCCACATTCCGCAGCAGTTTCTCCCGGCCTATAAAGCCGTCTATAGCCACTACGTAATTTGCCCTGTGCGGGAATATACACGCCGTAGTTACCATAAAATCGACGAACGATTTATGTGTGCAAAGCAGCAGGTACGGCGGCTTTAGGCCCTTCATATTTACTCTGTTGATCTTAAGCCTGTTTTTCCATACTATCGGAAAGCTGAGTATCCATGTAAGCACCTTAAGATAACCCTTTTGCCTCTTAGGCTTTTTCTGCATATCAAAGCGTACGACATCTTCCATTTCCATGCTGCCACCTCTTGCCCAATATAAAACGACATTATTACGCATTATATCACAAAATGATTTCTCAAACGACTTATTATTTCACCTTTATATCCGATATTTCAGAATCGATCAGGGAGCCTCCATAATACAACTCTTTTGTTGTCTCCAGTACGTAAAAGAGACTGCCCATTTCCGGACAGCCTCTTTTACGATTTTTACATTACTTCTACCGGTATGCAGATATCGACTTTAAACCTGCCGTCTTCCGTTTCGCAGCTTGCTCCGTACCTTTCAAACGGGGCGCTGTCAGCCGGCTGGTAGCCGCTGCCCGGCAGCCACTCTCCGCACATATGATTCCACGCCTCGCCGAATTCATCAGCCTTTACGGAAAAACTGCCTACGGCGTAATCCCCGCCGCCTATTTCCATCTCGCATATCTCGCCCGAGACCTTGACGTCGTCCGCTATGGGCACGCACACGCTTACGCGCAGGTTTTTCTCTTCCGTAACGCCCGGGGGGTCATGATATATCACGTATGTCGTCGATGTATTGACCTTGCGCGGCCCCGCCCACGCAAACAGCCTTGCATACAGGTTTGAAAACAATTCCGTGTTTCCCGCGTACGGCCCCATATACCTCACGTAAGCCACTCTCGTCTTTTCTATCTTCTCGATCTTTACTTCAGCCTTCATGTCCTGCCTCCATGTTAAATTATTTCCGGATCCGGCAGTAACATTATAACCTTCGCCTATGGGAAATCCTCTGCCGTTGTTGCGGAGCAGTTGACCGAGGCTGCCGTTTTCTTGACTTCTGTTGCGGCTGCGGAACGCGGAAGGCGAATACCCAAACCTTTTTTTAAACATCCTTGAAAATACCGCAGAAGAAGAAAAACCGTATTCTGCGGCTATATCGGTTACTGTCATAGATTTGTTCGCACACAGCGCCGCCGCCGCGCGCTCCAGTTTCAGCCTCCATATAAAACTGAAAAGCGTCTCGCCTGTCATTGCAGCGAATATCCTGTGAAAATGATACTGTGAAAACCCCGCGATGCTCGCAAGCATTTCCAGCGTCATATCCTCTTTTATGTTGCCGTCAATATAATCGCAGACTTTATTTATACGGTTTATATATTCCGCGGCCTGATTCCTTTCCATGGCATCCTGCCCCTTTCTTCCTGTGTTCATTCATAAAAATCATAAACGGATTGTATAAAAACCACACATACAGGAAGAATTATACCATAACATAATGCGGAGGTTACATATGTTTTCACTGTCTGCTCCCTGCCTCGGTATCGACCTGGGTACGACGAACACGCTGGTCTACATGAAAGGGGAGGGCATTATATTGCGCGAACCGTCGGTCGTAGTCATGAAAAACAACAGGAAAGACTTGCTTGCGGTCGGCGACGAAGCGAAAAGAATGATGGGCAGGACGCCGGGCAATATAGTCGCCGTACGCCCGATGAAAGACGGGGTCATTTCCGATATTACGACCACGGAAATAATGCTTAAATATTTTATCAGAAAGGCCATACCTCAGGGCATGTTTTCCCGGCGCAGCCCGAGGCTCATAATATGCGTGCCGTGCGGAATAACCGAAATAGAAAAACGCGCCGTAGAAGAGGCCGCAAGGTCGGGCGGGGCGAAGGAAATATTTCTGCTTGAAGAGCCTGTGGCTGCGGCATTGGGAGCCGGTATCGACATATACCAGGCGAAGGGTTCGATGATAGTCGATATAGGCGGAGGTACGACCGAGATCGCTGTGATATCGCTGGGAGGAGTGGTGACGTCGCGTTCACTGCGCGTAGGCGGCAGCCATATGGACGAAGCGATAATGAGATATGTCAAAAAGACATACGGCATGATAATAGGTGAGAGCACAGCCGAACAGGTGAAGATGGAGATAGGATGCGCCGTAGACCGCGGCAAAGAGCTTTCTATGGAAGTAAAAGGCCGCAGCGCGTCCACAGGACTTCCGATGTCATGCAAAGTAACTTCGTCCGGAGTAAAAGAAGCGCTTGAAGTTCCGGTACAGAGCATAATAGACGCTGTAATAAACGTACTCGAAATTACCCCTCCCGAGCTTTCGGGCGATATAATTACCGAAGGCATAGTGTTGTCGGGCGGAGCCTCCATGCTCCACGGACTCAACAGACTCGTAGCCAAGGCTACGGGCATGCCCGTGAGGCGCAGCGAAACCCCTCTCGATTCCGTGGCGCTCGGCGCCGGCATCGCGCTGGAGCAGCTGGAGCAGGGTACATACGGCCAGGAACCCGCTTCGGAATCTTTTGTCAGCGATTTGACAGAAATTTAAGTATGAAAACCTCTCGATACACAGACGGCAGCCGAATAACATAAGAGTTCGGCCTGAAATGGACTGAGAAACGCTTCAGCCCATTTTTTTATGTAAAAACCCCTTTTTGATTGACCCGCAAACTAAAAAACTATATAATAATGGATTGGGAAAACAGGGTGTTCTTTTTTAAGGCTTAAGGCCTTTTTAAGGGCCTTTATACCCTGGGGTTTAGCTTTTTGGGTGCTCTGATAAGCTGAGTCAATAATATTGCTCCATAGCCTCAAGTCGGCTATTTTCTAAATATATATGGGCACAATGTGTAATAATCAATTTTTATAATGGTATAAGGAGGAAAAAATGTCAAACAAACAGACAATCGATGGAAATACAGCCGCCGCGCACGTAGCGTACGCGTTTTCGGATGTAGGAGCCATCTACCCTATCACACCTTCTTCCGTTATGGCGGAAGTTTGCGACGAATGGGCGGCTCATGACAGAAAGAACATATTCGGGCAGAAGATGAGGATCGCGGAGATGCAGTCGGAGGCGGGCGCAGCGGGCGCCGTGCACGGTTCGCTTGTGGCGGGCGCCTTTACGTCAACGTTTACCGCTTCACAGGGCCTTCTTCTGATGATCCCGAATATGTACAAGATAGCGGGCGAGCTGCTCCCCTGCGTATTCCACGTATCCGCGAGAAGCGTTGCGACACACGCACTCTCTATTTTCGGCGACCACAGCGACGTTATGGCGACAAGGCAGACGGGATTCGCGCTTCTTGCTTCAGGCAACGTGCAGGAGGTAATGGATTTGGCGACAGTCGCCCATCTTGCAACGTTAAAAGCGAAAGTACCGTTCGTTCACTTCTTCGACGGCTTCAGGACGTCGCATGAAGTGCAGAAGGTCGAGCTTTTGGATTACGACAAGCTTGGGTCTATGGCCGATAAAGAGGCTATTGCGGAGTTCAGAGAACGCGCAATGAACCCCGAACATCCGCACGTTCAGGGCACTGCGCAGAATCCGGATATATTCTTCCAGAACAGGGAGGCGTCCAATAAGTTTTACGACGCCGTTCCGGCCATAGTCGAACAGACGATGCAGGAGTTCTATAAGGCGTTCGGCAGAAAATACAACCTGTTCGACTACGTCGGCGCGCCCGACGCGGAGAACATAATAATAATGATGGGCAGCGGCAGCGAGGCCGCGGAAGAGACAGCCGACTACTTAGGCGCCAGGGGAGAAAAGGTGGGCGTACTCAAAGTAAGGCTTTACCGCCCGTTCAGCGCAAAGCACTTCCTCGCGGCCATCCCTGCGAGCGTTAAGAAAATAGCGGTGCTCGACAGGACTAAGGAACCGGGCAGCGAAGGCGAGCCTCTCTATAAAGACGTGGTCACGGCGCTCTCAGAAGCGGGAAGAAACATTTCCGTTATCGGAGGCAGGTACGGCCTTTCCTCCAAGGAATTTACGCCGTCGATGGTTAAGGCCGTTTACGACAATCTTAAAGGCGAAATGAAAAACCACTTTACTGTGGGCATCGTAGACGACGTTACGCATCTGAGCCTCGACTTCTCGCAGAAGATAGACGCCGCGCCCGAAGGCACATTCAGGTGCAAGTTCTACGGCCTTGGGTCAGACGGCACTGTCGGCGCCAACAAGAACACCATAAAGATACTGGGCGACCATACCGACATGCACGTGCAGGGCTTCTTCTATTACGACTCAAAGAAGTCGGGCGGCCTCACTATATCGCACCTGCGCTTCGGCAAGAAACCTATTAAATCTACATACCTTATAGACGTCGCCGATCTTATAGCCTGCCACAACCCGGCGTTCGTGCGCGTGCTCGATATGCTCGCCGACATAAGGGAAGGCGGAACGTTCCTGCTAAACTCTCCGTGGAGCCTTGCCGAAATGGAGAAAGAGCTGCCGGCAGTCATGAAAAACGCCATAGCCAAAAAGAAAGTAAAATTCTATAACGTAGACGCAATCAAGCTCGCCGAGCAGGCGGGCATGGGCGGAAGGATAAACACGGTCATGCAGTCGGCTTTCTTTAAGATCGCGGGGGTAATTCCCGAAGCCGACGCGATGGACTACATGAAACAGGCTGTAAAGAAGACGTACGGTAAGAAGGGCGACAAGATAGTCAAGATGAACAACACGGCTATCGACTTAGGCGCAGAGGGCATGGAAGAGATCAAATACCCCGAAAGCTGGGCGACTATAACAGAGGGCGCTCCCTCCGCCGTTCCTCCTGCCGACGCTATCCAATACTTCAAAGACGTGGAGTTCCCGATTATACTCATGAAGGGCGACGAGCTGCCCGTATCCGCGTTCGACCCGAGGGGATTCTTCCCAACAGGAACCACGCAGTACGAAAAACGCGGCATAGCGGTCAACGTTCCCGACTGGATACCCGAAAACTGCATAATGTGCAACCAGTGCTCGTTCGTCTGCCCGCACGCGACCATAAGGCCGGTGCTCGCAAAGGAAGAGGATCTGAAAAAAGCTCCGAAAGACTTTATTACCAAAGACGCAAGAGGCAAAGACGTCGCGGGATATAAGTTCAGGATGCAATTGACTCCCTACGACTGCACGGGCTGCGGCAACTGCGCCGATATCTGCCCCTCAAAGGAGAAAGCTCTCGTAATGAGGCCTCTTGCGGAAATAGGCCCGAGGGAATGCGGGAACTGGGAGTTCTCGAGAACGCTTCCCAAAGCGGAAGTCAGCGTAAACAAATCGACCGTAATAGGTTCGCAGTACCAGCAGCCGCTGTTCGAATTCTCGGGCGCGTGCGCGGGATGCGGAGAGACCCCGTATATCAAGCTCATAACGCAGCTGTTCGGTGACAGGATGCTCGTCGCCAACGCGACGGGGTGTACGTCCATTTACGGCGCAAACACGCCTACCTGCCCGTACACGAAAAACGAAAAAGGCCACGGCCCCGCCTGGGCAAACTCGCTGTTTGAAGACAACGCGGAGTTTGGGTTCGGCATGAACCTGGGAACCACGCAGCGCCGCGCGCGCTTAGCGCAGCTCGTTGAGGAATTCGGCAGCAAAGCGGGCGGAGAGGCCAAGGCCGTATGCGACGCGTGGCTCGCCGCCAAAGACGACGGAGACGGCAGCAGGGAACCTTCGGCAGCGCTTAGAGAGCTTGTCGACGGGTGTAAAGACTGCGGCTGCGAACTCGACGGCCTCGCCAAAGAGATCGCTTCCATGAGCGATCTGTTCGTCAAGAAGTCCATCTGGATATTCGGCGGCGACGGCTGGGCGTACGACATTGGCTACGGCGGCCTCGACCACGTTATCGCAATGGGCGAAGACGTTAACATACTCGTACTCGACACCGAGGTCTATTCCAACACAGGCGGCCAGTCGAGCAAGGCGACGCCCACCGGCGCTGTAGCGAAGTTTGCCGCGGCGGGCAAGCGCACCAAGAAAAAGGACCTTGGCGCTATAGCGATGACTTACGGCTACGTTTACGTTGCGCAGGTAGCCATGGGCGCCAACTACAACCAGCTCTTAAAAGCGCTTACCGAAGCCGAGAGCTACCACGGCCCGTCCATCGTCATAGCTTACGCTCCGTGCATCAACCACGGCATCAACATGAGCAAGTCGCAGGCTGAAGAGAAGCTGGCCGTCGAGTCGGGCTACTGGCACCTGTACCGCTTCAACCCGGAGCTCAAGAAGGAAGGCAAGAACCCGTTCTCATTAGACAGCAAAGAGCCTACAATGAGCTATCAGGACTTCATCAGCAGCGAGATAAGGTACAACACGCTGCAGAAGCAGTTCCCGGAGATCGCGGGCAAGCTGTTTAAGCTGGCCGAGGAAGACGCGAAAGACCGCTACGCTTTCTATAAGAAGATGGCTGAATAACCCAATAATGACTCTAAGCCTCCTGCCGAATTGGCAGGAGGTTTTTTTATTATCATACGTTGAGGATTTATATTAAACATGTTAGAATAGTTTTACATAATATATTGAATAAGGGAGTATCATGTCAAAACAGAAAATCCCTTTTATTATAAGGATAATATTTATTGCATTAACTTTTATATTA
>CAZJOS010000020.1:8547-11939 GCA_964547655.1 uncultured Christensenellaceae bacterium | reverse complement strand
TATAGTGATGACGATAAAACAGTAGATGTCACTTATGAGATTATAAAAGTAAAATTGTTTATAACCATAGCATTTGCTGTTATTTATTTAGTTGTATATATGGTTAAAAAGAAGAGAAAAGTTTATCAATAACTCTTAATTTTGCCAATATTGTATTGGAGAAAACGTAATATGTTAAAACTTCGCTTTATACTTTATATTTTGGTGGCTGCCGCCGTTGCCGTATGCGGATATTTAATCTATAGCGCGGTCTTAAACCAGCCGGCCGACTTAACGTGGGTTTCGGACCTTGGATATCAACCAAGCGAAATACATGAGCTGAGGTTCAACAGGATGGGCGACAGAAGCTGCCCCCAGATACCTGTGACCGTCGGGGGAGATGAATATGAACTGGTGTTCGATACGGGCTGCGGCCCCGGGATACACTTTACGGACATAATGGAGGATAAAATTGATTACGAACTTCTGGGCGAGACCGAGGAGCTTAACAGGGACGGCTCGCATCGCGGCTGGTCAAAGCGTATAGCCGTTAAAGAGCTTAGTGTTTTCAATGAAATACACAGGGATATTAAAACGAATATAAGCGATTGGTCAATGTTTTCCTCACAGCCGTTCAACGGGCTTATAGGGCTTGCTTACTTTAAAGGCAAAACTGTTACTCTTGATTATAAAAATCACCGGATCGCAGTCGGCAGCCGCCCGATAGATTATGACAGTCTTAACGGCGACTATATCGTGCTTGATTTGTATAATTCGACAAGCAGCGGGCAGGAAAATCTGCCGTTTATCGAGGCCGAGCTTGAAGGCAAGCCTGTCATGGTATATATCGACACAGGCAAAAATTATTCGTATCTATATGACCCCGAAGGCGCCTTTTCCATGACGCAAAGACCTTCGCAGTTCGCCGATGTGCCGGTAAAAATAGGCGGCGTTAATTTCGTGCTCGGGGATGCCGCCGTAGTGAACGACCTGGCGCAGGCGGAGGGGCTGCCTTACCCCACGATGGTCGAATTGAATTCCGACCAGATCTGGAAAAACGGGCTGGCCGTTACCTTCGATCTGATCAGCGATAAGATAATAATAAGAAAGAAATAACGACGTGATGCGTGCATTATGCCTTTGGCTGTTTCTTAGGCCTTCAGGCCTCCTGCCCGGCGGCAGGAGGTTTCTTTTTACCCTTATCGCTGTTCCTGTCTCGCTTTTTTTTGCCCAGTTTAAAAAACCAGATATAAAATTTTCTTGAAGCATAAAATGTAATGAAAAGAGTTATCCATGTAACATACCATTCCCAATGAATATATTCTATGATATCTGTATATCTCTCAATAAGCACTTCTACAACGGTTATCGCAGAGCAATAGCTGATATAGTGCATGAGCTGTCTAAACGGTTTTTTTCCTTCAGGATAATGAAGATTGAATATGACACATATGGCCGGATATATGAAAAATTCAAAATCAAAACTTGTCTGACTGGCATTTGTAAATGACTTGACCGGATAAATGATAAGCCCTAACTCAACAACCAATAAGCCGATTATCCACGTGATTAACTGCTTGAATAAAAAAATCACCATGGCTTCACGAATCTTGGTTTTCGGAACAAAGATTATTAATCCAATAGTAGTTATCACCCAGGCAATGACAAGAATTATTGCTTCAAAACCCATGCCGCATCTCCATTCTTGAGACTGCATTTATTATATCCAAAAAGTCAGCTTCAAATTTATATATTGATTTGAAAGGCAATTTTTTTAGGTGGGAGATATCAGTACTGCTCTCTTATGGATTTGCACGCAGCCATTATTCCATATTAATCAACTATTTTTGTTTTGTCCTCCCTTCCAATACCTCGACCCGTCCCGTTCCCTTTTCATAAGCCCGCTGTCGATAAGCTCGCGGCGAAGCAGGAAATAATCGCCGAAGGTATGCCAGCCGTCTATTATTGCGTTCACTTCCTTCTCGGTGTAATCCCTGTTTTTTTCAAACTTCTCCGCAAGATAGGAAAG
Organism: uncultured Christensenellaceae bacterium; assembly: GCA_964547655.1. Classification (GTDB taxonomy): domain Bacteria; phylum Bacillota; class Clostridia; order Christensenellales; family SZUA-584; genus DTFZ01. The sequence continues at coordinate 9,931 of CAZJOS010000020.1, read as the reverse complement.
CACGACGAGCCTTGCTTCCTTCTTTGCCGGAAGCTGCTTTATCTTTCCTTCTTCGTCTGTAAACCTATCCAATATATCCATACTGTTCACCTTAGGAAACGCTGATTTATTCATGCAATATCTATTCGGCTAATTTGCCGCCTGCCTGCGTCGCAAAAACTCCACAATAGCGCTGCTATTATTTCGTTTTTGCTTCTTGGTAGACAGCAAATTATCTCGAAAATCTTATTGCATTCATTAAATCAGCATTTCCTTAAATAATATTATCCTTATCCATGCCTTCGAGGAGCAATTTATAGAGCGCCTCTATTTCATCCATAAAACTTTCGTCGGACTGTCCCTCTTTCTGCTCCATCTGCTCCAATACCTTAAAGCTGAATACCTTTGTTCCGTACTTCTTATAATCCTCCTGAAGCGGCTTAAACGCGCAGCCGCCGGTAGCCTGCGAAAATTCGAACCTGTTCCTGCTTCCCTTTATGTCCGCAGTATACTGAAAAAAGCTTTTTCCGTTCGCGGCGTTTTTCACCGCGAATACGCCGCCCACAGACCTTTGCGCTTTATACGCGTCCGTTATCTTCTTTCTTTCCTGCTTATCCATCAGTACCCCATCTCTTTCAATATCCGTGAGAGCGCGGCAAGCCTCTCTCCTATAAGCTCGTCATCCTTCGCCAGCACGCCTGCAAACAGTTTTATATCCTCGTCTATCATCGGGTTGTCGGTGCACACCGAAACGCTCATGGCGTCGCCCTGAAGGCCTACGCGGTCAATTTTCGGGTCATCCGGGTCGTAGAGCTTCTCCATGCGGTACGCCTCGCGGAAATACTGCATGCTCCTGCATACCAGTATGGCAAGGTCGATCACCCGGTGCAGCGGCAGCTCTTCCGACTGGCGCGACCACTTCTCGCCGGTATATCTCCACACCTTTGCCGATATGTCCACCTTCCCCCGGTCGTTCCACTGCGCGAGGCCGAGCGAGAGGCCTTTGGCGTCCGATTTGTACGCGTATCTTCCGTCAACGTTCTCGTAATTCTCGGAAACTATGACCGGCTTGTGCTTTAAAAACGCAGGTATCTTCATGTTTCTTTACTCCATTACTAATTTACTAAATTTCTAAATTCAATATTATATCGTGCTTCTGAATATGTCAACAAAAAAATGAGGATCGCTCCTCATCTTTTATAATCTTTTATAATTATTATATCAATTTACCTGGCGTCCTGGCCCGCGTCTCCTATCTCTACGATATGCCCGTCAGGGTCGTATACTCTGAATAATCTTTCGCCCCAATGAAACTTCTTTATACCGTGGATGAACTTTACTCCCGCATCCCGCAGCCTTTGCTCCGCCTCTTCGAGCGCGCCGGTGGTAAAATACAGGTCGAGGT
>CAZJOS010000020.1:2104-8447 GCA_964547655.1 uncultured Christensenellaceae bacterium | reverse complement strand
GCAAGGCCAGGCAGCCCGCTGTAAAAGGCCTTTGAGGCCGGTATATCCTTTGTGAATATTATTGTGGTGCGGAGTTTTATTTTCATATGTGCATCCCCCAAAACTCAATAGGCGCTTATTCCATTATCTCTTTGATTGCCTTCTCTATCGCCTCAGCCGTAGGCACGGCGTTTCTCTCGAGTTCCTTTGAAAACGGTATAGGAATGTCGAGCCCGCACAGCCTTTTAACAGGTGCTTTGAGATATGTAAAAGCTTCCTGCGCCAATATGGCCGCTATCTCTCCCCCGAGGCCGCCCGTTTTACACGCCTCGTGCACTATGAGCGCCCTGCCGGTCTTCTTTACCGAGTTTATGAAAGCTTCAGTATCGAGAGGTTTAAGGGTCCGCAGGTCTATCACCTCGGCGTCTATGCCTTTCTTTGCGAGTTTCTCCGCCGCTTCGAGGCACCTGGGAACCATTTCGCTGTACGTTATCACCGTAATGCCTCCGCCTTCGCGCTTTATGTCGGCTTTACCAAGCGGTAAGATATAATCTTCTTCGGGTACTTCGCCCTTCGATTTATAAAGCAGCTTGTGCTCCAAAAATATTACCGGGTTGTCGTCCCTTATAGCCGCCTTTAAAAGGCCTTTGGCGTCGTAAGGCGTTGAGGGCGACACAACTTTAAGCCCCGGTATGTGGCAGAACCAGTTTTCCAGGCTCTGGCTGTGCTGCGCGGCTGCCCCCGTTCCGCTTCCTCCCGCCGCGCGGAGCACCAGAGGCACGCTTGCCTGCCCGCCCGTCATAAACCGCAGCTTCGCGGCCTGGTTCACTATCTGGTCCATCGTTATCGTAACGAAGTCGGAAAACATTATTTCGAATATCGGCCTTAAGCCCGCCAATGCCGCGCCTACCGCCGCGCCCGCAATTGCCGCCTCCGATATTGGGGTATCCATTACGCGCTCCGGGCCGAATTCCTCTATCATCCCTTCGCTTACCCCGAACGCGCCGCCATAGACGCCGACGTCTTCTCCTAAGAGAAACACGTCATTGTCTCTTCTCATCTCCTCAGACATCGCCTCGTTTATCGCTTTTGCATACGTTATATTTTTCATCTGTCCTCACGCGTAAACATTTTCAAAAATAGTATCTATAGAAGGGAACGGACTGTTTTCCGCAAACCTTATTGCCCCTTCTATCTCGCCGTCCGCCTCTTTTTCAAGAGTCAGGGCTTCTTCAGCGGTAAACCCGTTTTCAAGCAGATATCGGTTCATATGTTTTATCGGGTCGTTCTTCTGCCATTCAGCTATTTCTTTTTTGCTCCTGTATACGTTTTTATCGCTCTTCGAATGCCCTGATATGCGGTATGTTTCACAGACAAGAAGCATAGGGCCGTTATCTTTTACATATTCCCTCGCCTTTTTTGCTTCCTCATACACGGCTGCGGCGTCGTTCCCGTCCACTGTCTTTCCCGGTATGCCGTAGCCCTGCGCCCTTGCCTCGATGTTTTTTATATTCATCGATCTGTCTGTCGGCATAGACATGCCGTAACCGTTGCTCTCGCACACGAAAAGTACGGGGAGCTTCCATACCGAGGCGAGATTTGCCGCCTCGTGAAAGCTGCCTTCGTTCGAAGCGCCGTCGCCGAAAAAGCAGACGGCTATCGCGTCTTCACCTTTCTTTTTAACGGCCAGTGCCGCCCCCGCGGCTATGGGGCATCCTCCTCCGACTATTCCGTTTTCACCGAGATTCCTGTTTTTTATATCGGCCATGTGCATCGAGCCCCCGCGGCCTTTGCTGCAGCCCGTCTCGCGCCCCAAAAGTTCGGCCATCATAAGGCGTATATCCATTCCTTTCGAAATACAATGACCGTGCCCCCTGTGTGTCGATGTGATATAGTCTCCGGGCCCTAATGCCGCGCATACTCCGGCGGCTACGGCTTCTTCGCCTATATAAAGATGAGTCGTGCCGTGGATCTTTCCTTTTGCAAACAACTCCGCGGCTTTCTCTTCGAACTTGCGCGTTAAAAGCATCTTTTTATAGATGTTTAATAAGATATCTCTGCTACTCAAAACTGCCCCCTTGAACAGAGTAAAGAACTAAAGATATTCTATTAGCCTCAAGCGGCAATGTCAATCTATTTTTAATGTTAATCAATAAATGTTTGTTAATATTCAATAACCGAAAGCATGTATTTCAATATCTCATCGAATTCGGGCAAATTTATACACGATAAAATGATCGCCGCCGCCATAAGGAAGGCGATAACGATGATCAATATAGTTATTACGGATAAGTCTCGTATCTTTTTCATTACAGCCAAAAAGAGTTTACCTTGATACCTATTTGTATGGCGGTAAACTATAATATATCCTCATTGTTTTTCATATAAAACTATTATATGGTTTCAAGTTAATAACAAAAGGAAAAACGCTTAATGGAGCCATCGGCGAAAAATAATCTGTTTGTAATAATCTTTGCTTTTATTGGCATGGTCTGCTGGGGAATAACTCCGCTCTTCGTTAAGCTCGGGCTGAAAGGCGTCGACCCGCATATCGGGCTCGCGATACGAACGGCTACAACCACTATCATTCTGACCGGCTGGATGATAGCCGACGGCAGCTTCGCTAAGCTTGGGCAGGTGCCCATCGCGGCGCTTGTTTTTCTTATTATAGAAGCTTTCATAGCCACGTTCGTAGGCGACCTCGCTTATTTCGCGGCTATCAAAAACGGCTCGGTATCGCTCGTGGCTATCATACTTTCCTGTTCGCCTCTCGTCACAATGCTTTTATCGACGCTTTTTCTGCACGAATCCATCACCGGAGCAAGGGTCGCGGGTTCGCTGCTGATAATAGGCGGCATAATACTTACGCTTAAATAAGGTCAGTCCGCTCCTAATACGCGTATATGTTCCGTACTTGGGTCGGATGCGCCCTGCAGCTTGCACCTTTCTTCTTTCAGTATCTTTATATATTCGATTATATCTTTCGTTATCCTTTCGCCTATGCAAAGCACCGGTATTCCGGGAGGATACGCCATTATCATTTCGCCGGATATCTCGCCCACCGAAGACTCTAAGGGTACCGCTCTTTTCGGGCTGTAAAAGGCGTCACGCGGCAGCACTATCATTTTCGGCGTCTCCGGAAGGCCGGTTATCCTTTTGTGCTCTTTGATATCGGAACTTTCCGATATATCCCTCAAAGCTCCGGCGAGCGCGTTAAGGTCTTTTTGCCTGTCGCCTATCGACACGACGGAAAGTATGTTGTAAAGGTCGGAAAGCTCGACCTGTATGTTATATTCCTTCCGCAGCAGCAGCTCTATGGAGCGCCCCGACTGCCCCAGCGACGTTACGTGCACCCCCAGCTTGGTCTCGTCAAAATCGTAGCACCCGGGAGTCCCGGCAAGTTCCGGGCCGAACGCTATAAGGCCGTCTATGCCGTTTATCTCTTCGCGCGCCTGCCGCGCAAGCGAGAGCGCCCGCGAGAGCAGCTGCCGCCCATTGAGCGCGAGCTGTTTTCTTGCGGCGTCAAGCGAACACATAAGCATGTAAGACGCGCTTGACGTATACATGAGCCCGAGCGCGTGGAGCACCCTCTCTTCGTTTATGATATCGCTGTTTGAAAGAAGCGCCGAACTCTGCGTCATAGACCCTCCGGTCTTATGCACGCTCACCGCTGAGAGGTCGGCCCCGGCCTTTATCGCGGGTACGGAAAATTCGGGGTGAAAGTAAAAATGCGTTCCGTGTGCTTCGTCCGCTATTACCGCCATATCGTGCCTGTGCGCCGTTTCTATGATACGCCTTATGTTTGAACACGGGCCGTAATATGTGGGATTGATAACGAGTATCGCTTTAGCCCTCGGGTGCTCTCGTATGGCTTCTTCCGCGCTTTCTTCCGTTACCCCCATCGCTATGCCAAGCTCATGGTTTATTACCGGCTGTATATATACCGGTATCGCCCCGCTCAGTATGATGCCGTTAATAACGGATTTATGTATGTTACGGGGTATTATTATCTCGCTGCCCGGATCGCATACGCTGAGTATCATAGCCTGGACCCCGGAAGTCGTACCGTTTACAAGAAAATAAGCGTCTTTTGCGCCAAACGCTTTCGCAAAAAGCCGCTGCGATTCTTTTATTACCCCGGTGGGGTTATTGATAAAATCAAGGTCGTCCATCCCGTTGGCGTCCATCTGCATAACGCGCGTCCCTACGTAATCGCTGAATTCAGGAAGCCCCCTCCCCTGCTTATGTCCGGGAACGTGAAACTGCACGACTCTGCTGTCCACATATCTCTTGACAGCGTCAAATAAAGGTGTGGCATCCTGATCGCCGCCCAAATATAAACACATCCTTTAAAAAAACTATAATACCATATTCATTCGGTCGGATTGTGGTGAAAGCAAATAAAACATAAGCCGATGAGGCTTTGACGATTATACGTTTTCAGAGTTTTAGTATCATGCGGGGTAATTCATTTTGATCAGTATGAACTTTATGTCGCTGTCGTTCCATCCCAAATCCCAGGGAACGTGGAAGCGGTCGGTCGTATGCGTATTTACAAGGGGATAGCCCTTAGAATCCGCCCCTACCACGAAAGCATTGTGTACGATCTTGCCTTTCTCCTGATAAGCTATAACGTCGCCGGGAATAAGCTTGAATGATTCTTTAAACACCTGGCTGTACGTTCCTTTTTTTATGGTATATCCTTTACCGCTCCAAAGAAGGTAGCCGGCCAGCCCCGACGCGTTGCACCATGAACGCGAAGCGGCATTACGCGAATAATTCCACCCTCCGCCGGTTTTAAACCCGCCTTCGTGAAGTGCCTGGGACACATAATTGGAGCAGTCGCCGCCCCTGCCGCTGTAGTTAGGGTAATCGGGATTGTAATTATACCCGTTTTCTCCGTCTGAGGCGGCGCCCGCCCACCTGTCCGCGTACTCCACCGCTTTTTTCCGCATTTCAGATATCCCCGAAAAATCCCTTTCAGTCTGTGAAAGCACAAATTGCTTCACTTCGCCGCCCTCAAACGCCTTATGATTAAGTGAATCCTGAAACGGGTCGAGATACCACTCACGGCTTATTATCCAGCTTTCCTCAGAAGTCCCCGGTATCAGATCGAGGGAGTGGTATGTGCCTATGCGAAAAAAATTCTCCTTATCAGGCGTATCCTCATAAACATACGTATACCCTGTGGAAACCATGATATAAAAGGCATAGCCACGCCCTACCTTTTTAACACGCTTTATTACTATATCGCTTTTTATGCCGATAAACGTTACTCCCTGCCTTACGGCCCAGTCAATCAAATATTTCGCTCTTTTTATCTCAAGCTCGCAGGCCCAAAGGCTGTTTCTCTCTTTCGTTATATACATTCTTTTTAAGTCTTCGGTCTTTCCGTTGAGCAGTATGCCGTCTCTCTCTTCAAATATCGCGGCGAGTACCTTATCCCAATCGTATTGCCGTAAAGGCTGGGACTCAGCGGAGTTTTCGGGCCCGACCGGCTGCTGCGATCCCTGTGCCGTCACCGCGGCTGCGGGTATGTCGTATTGAAGAACGCCTGCGAGGGATATAAGGACAACCAGTATAGACACATAAACTATGATGTAAAAAAAGAATCCTTTTGCATTCTTCATACCAATATATACAGCCCCTGAAAACTTAATCATATAGATTTTATGCGTTAAGCTTAATAAGTAGAATGGACACGTTTTTCGCTTTTTTCCGGCTGTTTTTTACCAGAATGAGCTTTGGCGCGCATATGATAATACAAAATATTTTTTAAAAGAATACATATATGCCGCAGGGCAGGACGCAGCCGGGGAATATCGTTACTGACGCGATGGGGGGGATTCTTATCATAACTGGGGGCTTGCGTTCGACGCATTGCCGGTAAGAGACGGACAATTCGCTTGAGACGATACGGAAACGTTCAACAGGCTTGGGGAACCGGGCCAGCAGGCCGGGCTGGAATGGGGCGGAAATTGGACGACATACGCTGTCGGTATCGTAGACCTGCCGCATTACCAGAATACGTTCGGGCTTTCCACCGAGCAGCTGCTGGGCAGGGCAAGGCCGCCGAGGTAAACAGCTAAACCGGGCGCTCAGCCGGCGCCCTGCATTCGCTGCATTGGGCGTCGTGCAATGATACAACGCCCCCGCATTGCGCGCAGGCGTAGCGGACTGCCTGTTCGCTCATAAAACCGGCGATGCCCATCTCTTTAACCGTTAAGCTGTTTTGCACAAGGCTTGCCCCGTAACGAGTCTTATAGCTTTTCTCAAGGCTCTTTATCTGACTGCACGGAAAATCAGGGCATTGAAAACAATATGTGAAGCCTTTATTATTAACACAATCTTTGATCCTGCATTC
>CAZJOS010000020.1:0-2004 GCA_964547655.1 uncultured Christensenellaceae bacterium | reverse complement strand
CGCATCTTCATGGTTTCTCCTCCTGCTCTTCCGGCAGCGCGCACCTGTTGTTCCTCGCGTAGTGGAACAGGTACTGCTGCGCAAGCCCGGCATATTTGCCGAACCTTGCGGCAACGAATTCCCTCATCTGCGCGTCGCTTCCTCGAAATCCGTATACGCATTTAAGCACGCGTTTCATCCACACGTCGGCGGGGAAAGCCTCGGTAAACCCGAGGGAGTAAAGCGCTATGCAGTCGGCGACTTTCGGCCCCACGCCGGGCAATTCCTGAAGTTTCTGCCTCGCTTCCATATACGGCATATCCGCGAGGCCGCCCAGGTCGAAACCTTCCGATACTATCTTCGCCGTGCCCAAAATATACTGCGCCCTGTAGCCCGTCCCGCATTCCCCGAGTTCACTTACCGAAAGGCGGGCAAGCGTTTCAGCATCCGGAAAATCGAAGCTTTCTCCGGCCGGCCTTCCATACTTTCTGCACAGCGTCTCTATAATTCCCGATATGCGCTTAACGTTGTTGTTCTGCGATATTATGAACGATATAAGGGTCTCGAACGGCGGCTGCCGGAGCACCCTTATTCCTCCGGCATATTCCATGCCTTCCCGCAAAAACGGGTCGCCCGCGTAGCTTGCCTTTATCGCTCCGTAGTCTCTCTCAAGGTCGAAATAGAGTATAAAGTCCGCTATGGCGCTATCGTCCACGCCCTGCAAAGTGAGGGTATCCCCGTTCTGCTCCGCATATACCGCGCGCCCCAAAGCAACGCCATTAAAACCCTCTCCTTCCCTTTTCCACCGAAACGCCTGCCCGCAGCAAAGGCACTGCTCCAGAGAAAAATGCTCGAGGCCGCTTATTATAATGCCGTTGTTTTTACACTCTATTTCCATGCCTGCTATTTTACCCGTGTGATTTCGAGTTCTTCGCTTATGCTGACGGTATGCTCTTCTATCTCCGGGTCTGCGTCTACAAAAAACGATATATCAGCATATAATACCCCGTCTTCAAAACGCAGAGTTGCCCCGTTGCAATACTCCACGCCATAACGCGCGGCATATTCCGAAAAATCCAGATACGCTGAAGCGCTGCCGTCCTTATACGCCCAGCCTATATCCTGCGAATCGAATCCGTCCTGCACAAAGATTATCCGGTTTCCATACGGAACCAGCTGCGCATAGCCGGTAACGTTCTTTTCATCAAGTACTTTACGCCCGTATTCGTCTATGCGGATTATGCGGTGCACCGAGTTCTCCTCGTCGTCGCCCAATATGCCGCTCTCGGCAAAATATATCACGCCGTCTTCCTCAACAAGGTTATTGAGCCAGCAGTTCCAACTCTTATCAAAATGATCTGCCGCGTCGTATATGAGCGTGTTGTCTCCGTCATACTGCCTGTAGATCTTTGTACCGTCAATAATATATACTCCAGGCTGCCGCGTCTTTTCCGTATTCTCCGTTTGTATTGGCGCAGTCGCAATGTCGGGCGCCGTTGTTTCCGTCCCCGGTGTTTTATATGCATCTGTTATCCATGGTGCTGATTTGGGACTTGTTTTGCCGCATCCTGAAAGAAAAAGCGCAAGCACAAGCGCCGCGGCTGCCATAGCGATCCGATTTCTTTTCATTTCGATCCTCCCTTACCGTCCGTCTTATATTTTCGTATTTACTGTTAAAAAGAAAACAGGCTCATACGAGCCTGCCTTTATCGTTTCATCAGTTGGGGTAAACGCTTACCTGCTTTTTATCGCGGCCTTTGCGCTCGAATTTTACGTTCCCCGTTACGAGAGAAAATAAAGTATCGTCGCTGCCGATGCCTACGTTATTGCCCGGGTAAAATTTCGTTCCCCGCTGGCGCACGAGTATATTCCCCGCGAGCACAAACTGGCCGTCTCCGCGCTTCACGCCAAGACGCTTGCTCTCGCTGTCTCTTCCGTTTCTGGAACTTCCGACGCCCTTTTTATGTGCCATTGCTTACGCACCTCGCTTTCTGTTTCGAACCTATTTCGTCTCTTTTGGTTCAG
>CAZJOS010000019.1:0-20200 GCA_964547655.1 uncultured Christensenellaceae bacterium | reverse complement strand
CCGCCGTGAAATTAAAAAAGCCCCCTTTTGGGGAGCCTTTGCATGTTATGCGTTACGCTTTGAGTTTGCCCTTTGCTACGTTTACCATCCCCGCAAATGCAGTTTTATCGTTTACCGCCATATCCGCAAGTATCTTTCTGTTTACCTGTACTCCCGCGAGTTTGAGTCCGTTTATAAGGCGGGAATAGCTGATACCGTTCATCCTTGCCTCGGCGTTTATTCTCGTTATCCAAAGGCTGCGGAAATCCCTCTTCCTTAATTTTCTTCCGATATACGCATATCTTAAAGACTTCATGACAGCCTGGTTAGCCGCCCTGAACTGCCTTGACTTGGCTCCGAAATATCCTTTGGCCAGTTTTAATATCTTCTTGTGCTTTTTACGGGCATTGATTGCCTTTTTAACTCTTGCCATTTAGCATTACCTCCTGTTAGTCTTATTTGTACGGGATAAGCTGTTTGATGTTTTTGGCTTCCGCCTCGTCAACATAAGCTCCCTGCCTCAAATTTCTCTTCCTCTTTGTGCTTTTTTTGTTGAGGATGTGGCTCTTATAAGCCTTAGCCCTCTTTATTTTGCCGCTCTTAGTCAGAGAGAACCTCTTTGCGGCGCCCCTGTGTGTCTTGATTTTTGGCATCCTTTCAGTATCCTCCTCGTTAGTTCTTTGGCGCTAATATCATAAACATATTTCTGCCTTCCATCTTCGCCTGCTTTTCTATTGCTGCGTTTTTCTCTACCATATCAAAGAACTCATCCATTACCGACATTCCCTTTTCGGTATGCGCCATCTGCCTTCCTTTAAAACGGATAGACACCTTTACTTTATCTCCCGCTTGAAGGAATTTATTTACGTTTTTGGCCTTTACCTCAAGGTCGTGCTTGTCGATAGTCGCCGACAGCCTCATCTCTTTCAATTCTATGATCTTCTGGTTTTTCTTCGCTTCCCTCTGCTTTTTCGACTGCTCGAACCTGAATTTTCCGTAATCCATTATCTTGCAAACCGGCGGGTCGGCATTTGGTGAAACCTTCACAAGATCAAGCCCTTTTTGTTCAGCAATATCCATCGCCTCACGTGCAGACATCACGCCCAGCTGCTGTCCGTCATCCGAAACGACTCGAACGCTCCTGTCCCTGATCTGCTCGTTAATCTGATGTTCAGCTGCTATAGTAAACACCTCCATAATATATTTTTATTTTCGGCCTTCGCTTTTTAGCAATAAAAAAACGGGCAGACTACCCGTTATAAACAGTTTATATCCGCTTACCGTGCCAGGCTTTTGCCGGCAGGTGAGAAACGGGCAGTCTCTACTTTTCAAGCAGATGGATAATAACACAGTTTTTTGCCGTTGTCAACAGCTTATACCCGCCAAATATCCTGTGGAAAACGCTATCTGAAGATTATAACCGCCTGTCAGCGCATCAACGTCTATAACTTCACCCGCAAAATAAAGCCCGCCGCACAATTTGCTTTGCATCGAAGAAGGGTCTATCTCTTTTACGTTGACTCCTCCGCGCGTTATAACTGCTTCTTCTATCGGCCTTTTTCCTTTAACGCCGAGTTTAAGCGATTTAAGCGTTTGCGCAAGCCGGGCGCGCTCCTCTTTTGTTATGGAGTTTGCCTTTTTGTCCGGCGCTATCCCAGAACGCTGCGCTGTAAGCAGTATCAGCTTTCCAGGAATCAGCCCGCTAAGCACGTTTGCAAAGTCTTTATTCGACTTTTCGCATAGATCTCTTATCAGCCTTGCGTCAAGCGTCTTCATATCGAGAGCGGGTTTTAAATCGATCGATATATCGTAACGCTTGTTATCCTCCATATAAGCGCTGGCCGAGAGCACGAGCGGCCCCGATACACCGGTATGCGTGAAAAGCATTTCGCCCTGCTCGCCGAATACCGTCTTCCCTTCCAATACGAGCGACAATTTTACATTTTTCAGCGTTAATCCCGCCAGCGCGCTTATGTCTTCCCCGGTATCAACGCCTACAAGCGAAGCGCGCGGCTCTTTTATGGTATGCCCGGCTGTTTTGGCAAACCTGTAACCGTCGCCCGTGGAGCCTGTGGAGGGGTAGGACAACCCTCCGGCCGCTACTATCACGCTGTCAAACGGCATTTCATGACCGTTTGACACTATTCCAGTCACATGACCGTTTTTTATGATTATATCTTCGATTTTTGTCCCTAATAAGACGTTTACTTTAAAGCTGCTTAATAGCTTTGCCAGCGTTTTTATGACGTCGCTCGATTTATCGGAGACGGGAAATACACGGCCTCCCCTCTCTGTTTTTGTTTCAAGTCCGTACTTGTTCAACAGCTCAATTAGCTGTGCGTTGCCAAAAGTATATAAAGCGCTGTACAAAAATACGCCGTTCGAAACGACGTTATCAAAAAAGTCTTCTATAGGCGCGGCGTTCGTTATGTTGCAGCGCCCTTTACCTGTAAGATACAGCTTCTTTCCGAGTTTTTCGTTTTTCTCAAAGAGAAATACGCTGCCGCCTTTTAAAGCCGCCGCATAAGCGGCCATTATCCCTGCCGGCCCGCCTCCTATAACGCATATCCGCTTCATTTATTAGCGTCTTTTCCTGTATATACTTCGTGCGTGCGCCACAGGTCTTCCAGCATCTCAAAGTTGTGGCGGAGGCCGTCTTTCTTTCTCATACCTATGAGCAATATGAGCGCATTGATGACTCCAAGCGGAGCCACCAGCGAATCCACAAAAAGGTTCATGTCTGAATTGACAAGCAATGTTTCATCGGCAAGCGCGGCAAGCGGGGCTTGTTCGTTATCGGTGATCGCGATGATCCTTGCGCCGTTTTTTTTCGCAAACGCCGCGCCCTCTACAGTCCTTGCGGAATACCGGGGGAAACTTATCCCGATAACGGCGTCCCCCTGTCTGGCGTGCATCAATTGGCCGAACACATCGCCGATCCCGGAAATAACAAGGCTCACCGAATCTATTATATAGTTTAAATAATACCAAAAAAACTGGGCAAGGGGTTCACTTGAGCGAAGGCCCATAATATATACTTTTCTAGCGGACAGTATCGAATCAGCGGCCTTTTCGACCATTTTATAATCAAGCACTTCTTTTACATGGCGAAGGCTCGTTATATCCGTCCGCAAAGACCAGCGAATAAGCTCTTCTTCTGTCATGTCCGATCCCAGGCCCATTCTCTGAACGTTTGTCAAACGGTTCTTTATAAGCTCCTGAAGTTTTTTCTGCAGTTCTGGATATCCTTCAAAACCAAGAGCGCAAGCAAACCTTACAACGGTGGATTCACTGACGCCTACGGTTTCGCCCAGTTTAGACGCGGTTATAAATGCGGCGGTGTCATAATGCTCGGTTATATATGAAGCTATTGCCCTGTGGCCTTTGCTCATGCTCTGCTGCTGTTCTATTATTACTTTTAATATATCGCCATCCTGCATGTCTTGCCCTCCGATTTGCCTGTATTAATATAAATAATACCATAAATCGTTTAGAAATGAAATTCGATTTTTTCGATTATGCAATTTAGATAATCAAGCTGTTCTTTATCCGTCAAATCGTATTTTATCGGAGTTATCGAAGCATACCCCTGCTTTACCTGGCTTACGTCGGTATCGTCTATCACATCGCTATCCGTTAGTTCACCTGACATCCATATATACTCGTTGCCTCTCGGGTCGTTTCTTACGTCAACTGAATCTTTATATATTGTCCTTCCCTGCCTTGCGACCCTAAGGCCTTTTATTTCGTTTACCGGCAGGTCCGGCACGTTTAAATTGTAAAGCACTCCGTCAGGCTGCTCGCCGAACATGCCGCTGTCGATCATCGCAAGAGCTATCCCCGCTGCCGATTCAAGGTGCTTAGGAAAAAACGAAGCTATGGATACCGCCATTGCCCGGTACCCCATTATAACGGCGTCGAGCGCCGCCGATACCGTTCCGGAATAAAGTATATCCGAACCCATGTTGCTGCCATGATTTATTCCGGAAACCACGAGGTCAACATCAGAATCCATTACATGCGTTACGCCGACTTTAGTGCAGTCTACCGGTAACCCGTCCACAACGTAGCATGGTATTCCTTCCATACCCGCCGGCCCAGCCTTTTTTACTCTCAGCGGCCTGTGGATCGTTATGGAATGCGATGTTGCGCTTCTTTCAGAGTCGGGAGCCACCACCGTAACATCGTGATTTTCGGCTATTCTTTTTGCCAGCGTTTTTATACCTTCAGCGTTTATCCCGTCGTCGTTTACAATCAAAATACGCATAAATACCCCCAAAACATTCTACAGGAGGTATCTATGCATGTCAACGAAGATGTATTTCGATTTGTCATTACGGCTTTTAAGCGTTATGCGAAAAGCCACCATGTGAGTATGCGTTTCAGAGAATTCGGGAAATCGAGAATTCCTACGTCCTGCATTACTATCGCGTTTACCCGGCCTAACTCCTGCCCTTCCAGCAGTATCTTAACATAGCCTACGACGTCGCCCTCTTTTAATGGGGCGCTTATATTTTCGAGAAGCACGAGTTCTTTTTCAAGCGTATTCTCTTTACCCTTTTCAATAAGGGCCGAGAAACCTTCTGCTGCGTATATGTCGATGTAAGGAGTCGTCCCTCCCGTTATCTGCAGGTTTTGAGCGAGTTTCTGGCCCTGCGAAACTATTGTTTTTGCCGTAAATCCGGCATACGCGTAGTCGAACGCCTTGCCAGCTTCGTCGAACCTTGACGAACTGTTTGGAGAGCCGAGAGCTACATATATGAACCTTCCGCCCCCTCTCTTTACAGTCGCCGCTATGCAATACCCTGCGCCGGGAGAAGAGCCCGTGCATATACCGTCACACCCGGCGTAATATTTAACGAGCCTGTTTGCATTGACCATCTCAGTTTTACGACCGTCTGGGTGTACGTAATTCTCCATCCATGTGCTGCTCCAGCTTCTTATAAGGTCGTATTTGACCAGTTCCCGGCACACCTTCGCAACATCCTTCGCGCTCATGGTCTGGCCCTGCGCCTCCAGCCCGGTAGCGTTAACGAATTTTGAAGAAATCCCAAGTACCTCCGCCTTTTTATTCATCATCTCCACAAACGAATCTTCGCTTCCGGCTACCTTCTCGGCAAGCGCTACCGCCGCGTCGTTAGCGCTGTTTATTGCGACAGCTTTTAACAGGTTATCCACGCTGTGCGAAGTATTTGCGTCCAAAAATACCTGCGTTCCTCCCATTGACGCCGCGTGGGAACTGATAGTCACCGTATCCTGCAGAGACAGCCTGCCGCTTTCTTCAGCCTCGCAGAACAGAAGAAGCGACATGACTTTAATGAGGCTCGCGCATTCAAGCTGTTTGTCGGAGTCTTTTTCCATTAGCACGCTTCCCGAGCCCGCATCGATCAGTATATAGCTCTTCGATTGAGACGTTGGCGCAGCTGCATACGCGATTCCGGCAAATGAACAGATTATTATAAGTGCCAATACAAAAACAACAAACTTTTTCATATGGATCCCGCCTTTTTTTGCTTTTGTTGTTAGTTTCTCAATTTGAATGGCTATTATTCCGCATATAAATAAAGAAGCCTTCCGGCTTCCTGTTTAAAAATATCAGTTTTATTCGCTCAGTCTTTCTAAAAAGCCGTCGATTATCTTTTTTATGTTATCAGCAGCTATCTTTCCGGTCTCCATTACTTCCTCATGGCTTAGAGGTTTATCCAATATCCCTGCTGCCAGGTTCGTAATGCACGACATCGCTGCCGACGATACGCCTGCGTGCGCGGCTGTAATTATCTCGGGAACGGACGACATGCCTACCGCGTCCGCTCCTAAAGTACGCATGGCCCTTATCTCCGCGGGAGTTTCGAATGACGGGCCCTTCATCATTGCGTAAACGCCTGTCCTTACCTTTATTCCGTTTTCTTCCGCGGCGGCTTTAAGATTTGCAATAAGTTTCTTATCATACGCATAGCTCATATCCGGGAACCTCGGGCCGAACTCGTCAATATTCGGGCCGGCGAGCGGGTTCAAGAACGTAAGGTTGATATGATCTTCGATTATCATTATATCCCCGGGGTCAAAGCTCGTATTCACTCCCCCGGCAGCGTTAGTTATAAGAAGTTTTTTTATGCCCATCTTTATGAGCGCTCGAAGCGGTATTACCGTCTCGTCCGCTGCGTACCCTTCGTAGCAATGGAAACGCCCCTGCATGCAGGCAATGTTAACGCCGCATTTGTTCCCGAAGATCAGCCTGCCCGCGTGCCCCTCGACCGTTGAAACCGGAAATCCCGGTATATTTTTATAATCGATGGCCTCGGTGCCCGTTATGGCGTCCGCGTATCCGCCCAGCCCGCTGCCCAGGATCACGCACACCTCCGGCCTCTGTTTCACATGATTGATCAGATAATCATACGCCTTGTTTATCCTTTCTAAAGTCATAAGCTTACCCCTTTATAATTTCTTTATAGAAAGATTTCCCCGTATTCCACTTTATATTGAAATACTCCGCTGCAGTAGCAGCAATATCCGAGAACGAATTCCTTATACCGATGCTTGCCCCGGCCTTAACTTTTGAGCCGTAAGCTAGTATGGGTATGTATTCCCTCGAATGGTCGGTGCTGTCCGTCGTCGGGTCGCAGCCGTGGTCTGCGGTGAATATTATGATATCGCCCTTCGACATCGCCGCTAATATTTCAGGCACCCTTTTATCCAGCGCTTCCAGCGCTTCCTTATACCCTTTTACGTTGTTCCTGTGGCCGTAGAGCATATCGAAGTCAACGAGGTTTGAAAATACCAGTCCGTCGAAGTCCTGTTTTATGTAATCTATTGTCGCAGTAATGCATGAGTCGTTGTCCCTTGTATGATTGCTCATAGTCAATCCAACGTTGGCGAATATGTCTTCGATCTTACCGACTCCCGCCACCTCCATTCCCGCGTTTTTGACTGCCGTAAGTATGGTATCACCGGGAGGCGCGAATGAAAAATCGCGGCGATTCCTTGTCCTCGTATAATTACCTTCGGCGCCCGTAAACGGGCGGCTTATAACGCGGCCTACGGAAAGGTCTCCTACCAGCATACTGCGCGCTATCTCGCATATCCTGTATTGTTCTTCAAGAGGCACTATGTCTTCATGCGCCGCTATCTGGAATACGCTGTCGGCAGATGTATAAACGATGAGCGCTCCGGTATCTGAGTGCTGCTTTCCGAGTACTTTTATTATCTCCGTGCCCGAAGCGGGATAGTTGCCTATGGTCTTGCGCCCCACGGCTTTTTCGAACGCCTTAATGAAATCTTCCGGGAAACCGTGCGGAAACGTCGGGAAAGGTTTGTCGAGTATGAGGCCCGCTATTTCAAAATGCCCCCCGGTCGTGTCTTTTCCGGGAAATACTTCTGCGGACTTGCCGTAAGACCCGATAATATCCTTGCACGGCAGCCCTTCTACGAGCTTGCACATTCCTAAGCTCGCCAGGTTGTCGAGGTTTATCCCGCCCGAAACTTTTATTATATTTCCTAAAGTGTTAGAGCCTTCGTCGCCGAACCTTTTCGCGTCAGGCTGCTCTCCTATGCCCACGCTGTCCATCACTAAAATAATAAATTTTGCCATTATCTCCGCTCCATTACCGATAATAGTTTTGTTATGACTATTATAACACAAATAAAAAGAAACAGCCGTTAAAAGAAAAGCCGCTATTTCTCCGTTATATATTCTATATCCTTTATATCAAAAACAGTCTTGGAAATAAGGTCAGGGCGCCTTTTTGCCGTCTCGAGGATAGACATCCTGCGCAGATATCTTTTCACGTTTTCGTGGTGGCCCGAAAGTAGTATTTCCGGTGCCGCCATGCCTTCAAATTCCGGCGGGCGGGTATACTGCGGATGTTCGAGAAGCGCTTGCGAGAACGATTCCGACTTGACCGAGTCGCTGTTTCCGAGAACTCCGTCTATATGGCGTATGCTGGAATCGATAAGCGCCATTGCTGCGATCTCTCCCCCCGTTAGCACGAAATCGCCTATAGATATTTCCAGGTCTATATCCATGCCAATTACGCGTTCATCCACGCCTTCGTAGTGGCCGCATAAAATATTTATGCAGGAATACTTCAGCAGATCTATAACGACGCCGTGTTTTAGCTGCTTTCCCCGCGGAGACATGTAAACGTTTATATACGGCTTTGGGCAGTTCGTTTCAACGCTCTTAAAGCACGCGTGAACGGGCTCGGGTTTGAGCACCATCCCGGAGCCGCCGCCGAACGGGTAATCGTCGGCGCGGCGGTGCTTGTCTTTTGTAAACCCGCGTATATCTATTGCGTTTACTTCGATCAGCCTTGCCTCCCGCGCCCTGCCCCATATGCTCGATGAAAATATCGAATCGAACATTTCCGGGAAAAGCGTAAGAACGTTATATGTCGTCATAAACAATGACCTCCGACAGGGCATTTTCGTCAACGATCATGACTCCAGCGCCCGGGTCAACCTTTGTTATTACGCGCTTAAGCGCCGGGAACATGAAACCCTTTTCGCCTTTTACCGCATACACGTCTGCGGCGCCGTGCTGAAGCACCTCTTTTATAACGCCTAAACTGTTGCCGGATGAATCCTTTACCGCAAGGCCTATAAGGTCGAATACATAGTATTCGCCTTCCTGCGTTTCGGACAGTTCTTTTTTATCGATAAAGAGATACGTTCCCTGAATGCTTTCCGCATCGCTGCGCGTGTCTATGCCCTCTATATGAAGGTACACAAAAGGAGGCTCAATCCTAATTTCACCGAAAGCTATCTTTTCAAACGAGCCCCCGTGCTTAAGATAAGCGAACCCCCTGCTGCAGAAATCATCGAAATTATCAGAGAAAAGCTGTACTTTAACCTCTCCTTTTATGCCGTGAGGTTTAAGTATTTTAGCTATCTCAATCATGCTCTACTATCTCGACGATGTATTTCTTTCTCGACCTCGTTGTTGCGGCCTTTACGACCGTGCGTATCGCTTTGGCGATCCTGCCCTGCTTTCCTATTACCTTGCCCATGTCGTCGGGGGCAACGGAAAGCTCGATTAAAATTGATTTCTCGTTTTCGGACTGGGTCACTTTAACTTCTTCCGGCTTGTCAACAAGCGACTGCGCAATGTATTTTACAAGCTCTAACATAATCATCTCCAGACTACTTCAGTACGCCGTTTTTCTTAAGCAGCGACCTTACAGTATCGGTGGGCTGAGCGCCGTTCTTGATCCAGGTAAGGGCTTTTTCGCCGTCTACCACGATCTTTTTCGACATAGGGTCGTAGTTGCCTATCTCTTCGATAAACCTGCCGTCCCTCGGCGACTTCGAGTCTGCCACCACTATCCTGTAGAACGGGTCTTTCTTCGCTCCTATTCTCTTAAGCCTTAACTTTACCGCCATATTTTCCTCCAAATTTATTTATATATGGGAATCAATGATTCCTCAAAACGGCATCCTCATCATGCCGCCTTTGCCACGTTTAGACATGCTCTTCATGAGCTTCGTCATCTGCTCGAATTGAGAGAGCAGCCTGTTTATATCCTGCACCTGAGTCCCGCTCCCGCGGGCTATCCTTTTCTTCCTGCTGCCGCCTATAATATTCGGGTTTCTTCTTTCCTGCGGTGTCATCGACTGTATAATGGCTTCCGTACGCGCCATCTGCTTTTCGTCTACCTGCATTCCCGATAGTTTATTTCCTCCCGGCAGCATCGAGAGCATGTCGCCCAGGTTTCCCATATTCTTTATCTGGCCCATCTGCTCGAGGAAGTCTTCCAGCGTGAATTCCGCTTTCCTCAGCTTTTTCTCGAGAGCAGCCGCCTTGTCCTCGTCGAAACTCTGTTCCGCCTTTTCGATGAGAGTCAATACGTCTCCCATACCGAGTATCCTTCCCGCCATCCTGTCCGGGTGGAATACTTCTATATCTTCGAGCTTTT
Organism: uncultured Christensenellaceae bacterium; assembly: GCA_964547655.1. Classification (GTDB taxonomy): domain Bacteria; phylum Bacillota; class Clostridia; order Christensenellales; family SZUA-584; genus DTFZ01. Next base: position 10,310 of record CAZJOS010000019.1, on the reverse strand, counting down.
CACCTATACCTGCGAATTTAATGGGCTTGCCCGTAACCGCCTTTACCGATATCGCCGCGCCGCCCCGGGTATCGCCGTCCAGCTTGGTCAGCACTATGCCGTCAAGCTCGAGGCTTTCGTTGAAAGCGGTGGCCGCGTTTACCGCGTCCTGCCCGGTCATTGCGTCTACGACCAGAAGCTTTTCGTGCGGCTTAATAGCGGAATCGACGCGTTTAAGCTCTTCCATCATCTCGCTGTCTATATGCAGCCTGCCCGCCGTATCGAGTATGAGTATATCGACGAGTTTTTTCTGCGCTTCGGCAAGTGCCTGCTTCGCGGAAATTACCGGGTCCTGCTGGCCTTTTTCAAAAAACATCGCTCCCGCATTGCCCGCAACTATCTCCAGCTGTTTTATAGCCGCCGGGCGGTATATATCGAGCGCCGCGAGCATTACGGATTTTCCCGTCTTTCCCCACATCTTCGCGAGCTTGCCGCACATCGTTGTCTTGCCCGAGCCCTGAAGGCCGCACATCATTATAATAGTGGGCGGATTGGGTGCGAAGTTAACCGCTGCGTGTTTTTCCCCAAGAGTGCTTACCATCTCGTCACGGACTATCTTTATAACCTGCTGGCCGGGAGTAAGGCTTTTTAAAACTTCCTCGCCCACAGCTTTTTCGGTAACGTTCTGGATAAAACTCTTCACAACTTTAAAGTTTACATCGGCTTCGAGCAGCACCAGTTTAACTTCCCTCATGGCCGCTTTAACTTCGACTTCGGTAAGCTTGCCCCTGTTGGTCAGTTTCGAAAACACGTGCTGCAGCTTTTCTGAAAGGCCTTCAAATGCCATTTTCGCTCCCCCATATCCCGGATAATTCTACGGCCAGTTCTTTTACGTTCGTGTCTTTTTCAGCTAGAGCCTCCGCTTTTTTTATCAGGCTTTTCGTTCTAGCTTTTTTATCGCAAAGGCCAAGGCTTTCTTCAAAAGATTTTAGCTTCTGCCTTGCTTTATTTATACCGTCTCTTGCGGCCTGCCTTGTCGAATTCTCTATCTCGGCTATCTCTGAAAGAGAATAATCCTGATTGTAATACATATCGCAAAGCCTAAGCTGCTTCTCGGTCAGCAGCCCGGAGTATATATCCAGCAGTAATGCCGTCTCGAGATCTTTCTCCAATTCGATCACCACAACTCTTTCCACCGCAGAGACCGGTGGTTTATTTGTTATTGTCGCTTACGCTCCTAAAACCAAGCTAAAGTGTACAAAAATAACTGTAAAGCTATTTTACTTTACAGCCATTTTAAATCATTATAAACATCCTGTCAATACAATCATTCCAAAAGATTTGCGGCGAAACTTTGAGCGTCGAACGGCTGCAAATCTTCGATGCCCTCCCCTACGCCCATAAAAACGACCGGCAGCCCAAGCTCCGCGGATATGGCGCAGACAATGCCGCCCTTGGCAGTACCGTCTATCTTTGTGAGTATTATCCCGGAAAGGTCTACGACCTGTTTGAATTCCCTGGCCTGCGCAATTGCGTTCTGGCCGGTAGTCGCATCTAAAACGAGATATGTCCTCTTCTCGGCTTCTGAGTAAGACTTGTCGATCACCCTGTTTATCTTCTCAAGCTCGTTCATCAGGTTTTTCTTATTATGCAGACGCCCCGCCGTGTCGCAGATAAGAACGTCTATACCCCTGTGCTTCGCGGAATCAATAGCGTCGAACACCACCGCCGCCGGGTCGGCGCCTTCCCCGTATTTTATTACTTTCGCTCCCGCTCGTTCTCCCCATTTTAAAAGCTGCTCCGCAGCGGCCGCGCGGAAGGTATCCGCCGCGGCCAGCGATACCGTCTTGCCCTGCGATATATAATAATGCGCCATCTTGCCTATAGCCGTCGTCTTTCCTACGCCGTTCACCCCGACTACGAGTATCACGCACGGGTAATGCGGCTCGGCATTTTCGAAGCTCAATATGCCTGCGATTATGTCTGCAAGCAGGGCTTTTACCTGCGTAGTCTCAATGAGTTTCTGCTCTTTTACGTATTTCTTAAGCTGCTCCATTATCCTGCCCGTCGCTTCCACTCCGATATCGCAGAGTATAAGAGTTTCTTCAAGCTCGTCGTAAAAGTCTTCGTCTATTCTCTTAAAAGACGCTATAATGCCGCCTACCCTAGACGATATGTTGTCTCTGGTCTTCTTAAGGCCGCCTTTTAGTCTGTCGAATATGTTTTCTTTCATAATGTTCCTATTCCAACCTTACCGAAAGCAGCTTGGATACGCCCTTTTCCTCCATTGCGAAGCCGTACAGGCTGTCGCATATCACCATCGTCGGCTTCCGGTGAGTTATAACGATAAACTGCATCTTCTTCGCGTATTTCTGAAGGTAATCGGAAAACTTGTATACGTTGGCGTCGTCTAAAGCTGCGTCTATCTCGTCGAGTATGCACACCGGAGACGGGTTAATCTTAAGCAGCGCGAAGAGCAGCGCTATGGCTGTCAGCGCTTTCTCCCCTCCCGAAAGAAGCGTAATCCTTTGAAGCTTCTTCCCCGGCGGTTCCGCGATTATTTCTATGCCGCATTCCATTATATCGTTTTCGTCTTCCAGCACCAGCTTTGCGCTTCCGCCGTCAAACAGCTCCCTAAACGTCTGGCCGAAATATATGTTTATCTGCTCAAAACTCGTTTTAAACGTCTTACGCATCTCTCCGAGCAGCGAAGCGATAAGCTCGTGAAGGTCTTTTTCGGCGTTCATGAGATCGTCCTTCTGCGTGGTGAGAGTTTCCATGCGTTCTTTAAGTTCGTTATAGTCTTCCACTGCGTTTGGGTTTACGCTGCCGATAGTGCGGATCTTTTCTTTTATCTCTTCAGCTTCGCTGTTCGCTTCCGAAATATTTATCTGCTGCCTGAGCGCCGCGGCGTTCGAGTACGTCAAACGATACGTATCCCATAGTCTATTCTGCGCCTCCTGCACCGATATATCCGCCTTCTCGGCATTGAACTCCGAGCGCATTATCTTTTCGGAGATATCTGTTATTTCCTGCCTTAAGATAAGCAGCTTTTCATCCCTCTCGGCAAACGCTTTTTTAAGTTCGTCCCTTTTGAGCGTTATTTCGCCTTGCTGCTTACGGATATCCTCAGTGATGGCGCTCTTTTGAAGCCGGAGCGATTCCAACTCTTCCTTCAGCTTAATAAGGTTTTCTTTGCTTTCTTCGTTGAGTTCGAGCATCTTGTTTCTGGTCGCTTTTGTACGCTCCATCTCTTTTTTCTCTGTCTCAAGCCTTAAAGCGTCATTTTCCAAAGACGCCTTCTCGCTGTACAACTCGGCGATCTTTATTTCCGCTTCGTGAACAGCCTTTCTCTTATTCTCTATTGCCGCCGCTTTTCTGTTATACTCTTCTTCCAGCTGTTTATAGCCTTCGTCCTTTGAAACGCTTGTTTGCTGTATATGGTTTTGTATAACGTCGTTCTTCCCGATATCTTCTTTTATAATAAGCAGCTCGCCGCCAAGCGAATCCATTTGATCTTTAAGCTCCGTCTCCAGCCCGCTCAGATCGTTTATCGAAGCAGAAACCGTTTCAAGCTTCTCTTTTACGGCCGACATCTCTATTTCGTTTGAATGAAGCTTAAGCCTTATATCTTCTATGCCGGCGACCAGCGCGTCGTTTTCTTTCTGCTTTAAGGAAAGCTCTGCTTCGGCGTCTTTTATCTTTTTTTCAAGTTCAAAACTTCTTGCTTTTAGCTCTTCTTCTTTTCTGTCGCGTGAAACGATTCCCGCCCCTTCTTTCCGTACGCTTCCGCCCGTTATCGCGCCGCCCGGGTTGAATACGTCTCCCTGAAGCGTTACCGTGCGGAACGAATACTGGTTTTCACGCATTATCCGTATCGCCGTGTCGGCGTCTTCGGCGATAACCGTGCGGCCGAGCAGGAACTCACAGGCTTTAGCGCCTTCTTCTACACATGAAACAAGCTCGCTTGCCAGCCCGCAAACGCCGCTTCCGCCAAGACATTTTCTTTCCTGCGGCGAAAGAGACCTTGTTTGAAGCGCCTTTATTGGAAGGAACGTTACCCTGCCTATATCGTTTTCCCTCAGGAAAGAGATGATATGCTTAGCGTCGTATTCATCGCCCACTACGATGTCCTGCAGTGCGGAGCCAAGGCACGATTCTATGGCAGTCTCGTATTTTACGGGCACTTTTATAAGGTCGGCAAACGTCCCCTTTATCCTGCCGCCGATATCTCCGTTGTTCCTTGCCGCGGCCATCAGCTTCCTTACGCTCCCTATATAGCCTTCATAGCTGTTTTTCATATCGCCAAGAAGCCTTAAGGAAGACATGCTGGAGGCATATTCCCTGCGCAGCGATTCCAGCGCCTGCGCGGTTGAAGCAGTTTCCGTATCAAGCGCGTTCTTCGTCTGTACCTTTTCGTTATACAGTATCCTGATTTCCGAACTCTTGTGCATAAGGCTGCTTATTTCGGCATCCAGTTTTTCTTTTAAGGCATTTGTTTCTGCCATCTGCCTTCCCGCCGACTCAATGCGCGCCCCTGTTTCGCTGATTTTTTGCCGCGCAAAGGCTTCTTTCTCCTTCAGCGCAAGCTGTACGGCTTTTATATCTCCTATTTTTTCGATCGTCTCTATCTTTTCGCTTTGAACGGCACCTATTACGCGGGCACGCTCTTCAAAGTCGCCCGCAAGCGCCGAAATCTCGGCGCCCAGCGCTTCCTTTGCCCTGTTCAGATCCTCTGTTTCTTTTTCTATGCTTTTAAGCCTTTGAGCGTTCTCTTTTTCATTATCCGAAACACTTTTATATTTACTTTCCGCTTCTTCTATTTCTATGCCGAGCCGGAGCGAATCCTTTTCAAGGTTAGAGAGCCTCTCGCCGCAAAGGTTGATCTCCCCCTCTACCCGTTCTATTTCCGCCAGGCTTACGCTTAATTTTTCCGTAAGCTCGCCGCCAGCCTCTTCCAGCGCTTTTGTATTTTCCTGCTCTCCTGCAAGAAGGCTGCTCAAGCCTTTAAGCTCAAATTCCTTTTGCTCTTTCTCATCTATAAGCGATTGTTTTGTCTGCTTTAATTTTTCTATCCTGTCTTTGCCGCCTTCGTATGCATGCAAAAAAAGGTTTACCTCAAGGGCTTTGAGCCTTTCGGAAAGCTTTAAATATTCCATCGCTTCGTCGGCCTGCACTCTTAAGGGGGCGAGCCTAAGGCTTTGTTCCTGAAGTATGTCTTCAACGCGTATGAGATTGAACCTGGTTTTTTCGAGTTTTCTTTCCGCTTCTTCTTTTCGCACCCTGTATTTCATTATGCCGGAAGCTTCCTCGAATATGCGCCTTCTGTCGAGCGAGCGCTCGCTCAATATCTCGTCGATCCTGCCCTGGCCTATTATGGAATAACCCTCTTTACCTATGCCCGTATCGCGGAAAAGCGTAAGTATATCTTTAAGCCGGCATTTTGTGCCGTTGAGATAATATTCTCCCTCTCCGGAGCTATACAGCTTTCTCGTTACTTCTATTTCTGAATATGCCGAGCTCACTCTGCCGTCGCTGTTGTCGAAAACAAGCGTCACTTCGCAGAACGAACGCGGCTTACGCGTCTGCGTGCCCGCAAATATCACGTCCTGCATCACTGTGCCGCGAAGGGTCTTGGGGCTTTGCTCGCCAAGTACCCATCTTACGGCGTCAGAAACGTTGCTCTTCCCGCTTCCGTTAGGGCCGACTACGCCCGTTATCGACCCGTTCATATGCATTATAGTTTTTTCCGGAAACGACTTAAATCCGGTCATTTCAATGCATTTTAAAAACAAATTAAACCCGCCTTAAATTAAAAACGTTTGTAATATAAGTTAAAAGACGTTGTATATAATACCAGAAAACTCTGCTGCCTGCAAAAAAAAATCGGCACTATGCCGAATATTTTTTAACCTCAACGGATCTCAACAAGCAGTTTTATAGATGTTCTTGTGACCCCGTCTATTTCCACATTCGCAAAAGCGGGTATAACAACAAGGTCTATTCCTCTGGGAGCCATAAATCCTCTCGTTATCGCAATTGCTTTTATTGCCTGATTGACAGCGCCTGCGCCGACGGCTATGATCTCAGCCTTTTGGTATTCGTTTATCATTGCAGCTATAGCGCCCGCAACCGACTTTGGTTGTGATTTTGTTGATACTCTCAGCGGCTCCATAATAACCCCATAACTTACACTCCGATGCCGGTTATACTGCACTCCAGCTTCGGGGTCCCCGTTTAATACCGTATATTACCGTTTATTATGTTGATAATTATAACAAAAAATAAGCCGTTTGTATATACAAATTTATAAGACTGAATCGATCATCTTTTCTATTTTGTCTTTGCCGATAACTCCTACCGATTTATTAGATACGTTTCCGCCTTTAAAAAGTATAAGCGTGGGTATGCTCATAACCCCGAACATTTGTGCCAGTTCCGGCTGATCGTCTATGTTGACTTTCCCCACTACTATTTTACCGTCGTATGTCTTTGCCACTTCGTCTACCGCCGGCGACAGCATTCGGCAGGGCATGCACCAGTCCGCCCAGAAATCCACTAATACGGGCTGGGCGCTTTTCGTTACCGTTTGTTCAAAATTGTCTTTCGTTATTTCGGCTATCTTCTCTGACATCGTAACTTACCTTTTCCTTATCGCTATTTTTCTTTTTTCCCTACCATAGCATAAATGTTGCTTACGGTCTTATTATATAACGGATATGCTAATTTTAACAGGAGAAATGATAAAACGGCAAAAATAATGGCGCAAACGGCCATAGTTATTTCCGTGTCCGAAAAGAGGCCTAATACCGACGACAGGAGCCACCCAGCAAAAATGCCCACGAACAGCATTATGAGCGGGAAGACATACGCTATTACCGTCGCCTTTAACGCCTTTTTTGCTTTTATACTAACGGAAACCATATCGCCGACTTCAGCGCCCAAGTCGTTGGGCATCTCCACAACTATTTCGTATTGGTTCGATTGCAGCCCGCACGCCCCGCATTTCTCACATGCGGCAGTCCTGCAGAACTTCACGCGTGCGATATTGTCCGTTATTTCCACCACTTCACCATACTCGATCATACTTTGCTCCTGAGTGTACTATTATCTTCAGCGCAGTATTTTATCCACACGAATTGCTCCTTAAGATAGGTCATTCTTTTATTTTCAGCCCCAGTTCTTTGATCTGCTTTTCCGATACGCGGGCAGGCGCACCGGTCATCGGACACGACGCGTTCTGAACTTTCGGAAACGCGATGACGTCTCTGATAGAAGAGCGGCCGAGCAGCAGCATAGCCAGCCTGTCCAATCCGAAAGCTATGCCTCCGTGCGGCGGAGCCCCATATTTGAGCGCCTCGAGAAGAAACCCGAAGCTGTCCCACGCCTGCTCCTTCGTAAACCCTAAGGCATTCAGCATTCTTTCCTGTACGTCGGTATTATGGTTCCTTATGCTCCCCCCGCCTATCTCGTTTCCATTAAGAACTATATCGTACGCCTTGGCGTAAACGTTTGCCGGGTCGCTCTCCAGTTTTTCCACGTCTTCGTCTTTGGGCGACGTAAACGGATGGTGCATAGCAACATAACGCTTCTCTTCTTCGCTGTATTCGAACAGCGGGAAATCGACGACCCACAGCAGGTTGAACTTGTCTTTATTTATGAGGTCGAGCTTTTCCGCTATCTTGAGGCGCAGGTTCCCCAAAGAATCGTAAACGACTTTATTTTTATCGCCGACGAATAAGACAAGGTCACCGGTCTTTGCGTCAGTCCTCCCCAGCAAGGCAGATATCTCCTCTTCGGTAAAGAACTTGGTTATGGGAGACTGCATGCCTTCTTCTTTCATCGAAATCCATGCCATGCCCTTTGCGCCGTACACCTTAACGAAATCGACGAGTGCGTCTATCTCGCGCCGCGCGAATTTTTCGACCCCGCCTTTCACATTAAGCGCCCTTACGCTGCCGCCGTTTTTTACGACGGACGAAAATACCTGGAATCCGGAATTTACGACGATATCGCTTACGTCGCAGAGCTCGAGGCCAAAACGCGTATCCGGCTTATCGGAGCCGTAGCGGTCCATAGCCTCTTGGTATGTCAGCCTCGGCAATGGCAGCGGTATTTCTATCCCTAAAGTTTGTTTAAATATATGCGCAATGAGGCCTTCGTTGACGGTTATTATATCGTCGACGTCGACGAACGACATCTCTATATCTATCTGCGTGAACTCAGGCTGGCGGTCGGCTCTTAAGTCCTCGTCGCGGAAGCATTTCACTATCTGGTAATACCTGTCGAAACCCGACACCATCAGTATCTGTTTAAGAGTCTGGGGAGACTGCGGCAGCGCATAAAAACTCCCTTCGTGCAGCCTTGACGGCACGAGATAATCCCTCGCCCCTTCGGGCGTGCTCTTTGTGAGCATAGGGGTCTCTATCTCTATAAAGCCGTTGTTGTATAAATAATCCCTCGCGGATGCGGCCATATGGCTCCTCATCCTGATACAGTGCTGCATCAAAGGCCTGCGCAGGTCGAGGTACCTGTATTTTAAACGCACCTCTTCCCTTACGGGCGAATCGTCGGATATCTCAAACGGCGGAGTCTGCGCCCTGTTGAATATCTTAAGTTCTTTGGCTTTCACTTCTATAAGCCCGGTCGGAAGTTTTTCGTTTACGGTCTCCGGGTCCCGCTTTATTATCTTCCCTCTAACTGCTATGGAATACTCGTTACGAAGGCTCTCGGCCCTTTCAAAGTCGCCTTCGAGAAACGACTCGTCGAATACCGCCTGCATTATGCCAGACCTGTCCCTTAAATCGACGAATATAAGAGAACCAAGATTTCTCCTCGTCTGAACCCATCCCATAAGCGTTACTTCTTTTCCGACGTCTTTTAACGTGAAGTTTGCGCAATAATCCGTTCTTTTCCACCCCTGCATAAACTCGCTCATAATTGACCCGCCTTTATAAAACTCTTAAGTTCCGAAAACGGAACCGAATGCTCTTTGCTGTTTACCATGTCTTTAACTACTGCCGTGCCGTTTTTCATCTCTTCATCTCCGATTATGATTGCCCACGCCGCGCCTGTCTTATTCGCGTACTTCAGCTGGGCCTTTACGCTTCGCCCCATATGGTCGCACTCCGCTTTAAGCCCGAAGTCTCTTAACTCCTGCGCCAGAGAAAACCCCTTTATTTCGGCTTCCTGCCCAATAGAGCAAACGTATACGTCGCAGCTTACCGGCTTTGGAATATCTATTCCCATAGACTCCATAACGAGCAGCAGCCTCTCCATCCCCATGCCGAAGCCCATACCCGGTGTAGGCGGGCCGCCTATCTCTTCCACAAGGCCGTCGTACCTTCCGCCGCCGCATACCGTTCCCTTTGCGCCAATATCGTTTGATATTATTTCAAATACGGTCTTTGTATAGTAGTCCAGTCCGCGCACGATATAAGGGTTTATCGAATATACGATTCCTGTCGCTTCAAGCCTCTTTTTAAGTTCCTCAAAATGCTCTTTGCACTCGTCACACAAATAATCAAGTATTACGGGCGCGTCTTTAACTATTTTAGAACACGCTTCTTCTTTACAATCGAGCACCCTGAGCGGATTGGTTGTCATCCTGTCCCGGCACGTGTTGCATAAACGCTTTTCATTTCTGCGAAGGTAATCTACAAGCTCTTTATTATAATCCGGCCGGCATTCCCCGCAGCCTATACTGTTTATATTCAGTTCAAGGCTGCCTATTTTCAGCTCTTTTAATACAGCCAGCGCAACAGATATAATTTCAGCGTCTATAGACGCCCCTTTTGCCCCAAATGCTTCAATACCAAACTGCTTATGTTCTCTGAAACGCCCTGCCTGCGGCTGTTCATATCTGAATATCGGCGCTGAGAGATAATACATTTTTGTCGGCTGCGATTCGGCGTACAGATTGTTTTCAATAAAACTCCGTACAACGCCCGCAGTTCCTTCCGGCCGCAGCGTTATGCTCCTGTTTCCCTTGTCCAGGAACGTGTACATCTCCTTCTGAACTATATCTGTCGTGCCTCCGACGCCTCTTAAAAAAAGCTCGGTATGCTCGAATATAGGCGTCCTTATCTCACGGTATCCGAACTTCGCGCATATGTCCCTTATTTTATTTTCGACATACTGCCATTTATAGCTTTCGCCCGGCAATACGTCCTTTGTGCCTTTCGGCGCATTAGTCAGCATTTTATACCTCTGTTTATTGAATATTTCCCCCGGTACCGTAAACCACCCACAAAGCTATAATCTTTTTGGGCCCGTAAATAAAACGTCCCCGTCGTTTGACAGGGACGAGAATTACCCGCGGTACCACCCGT
>CAZJOS010000018.1:18738-20564 GCA_964547655.1 uncultured Christensenellaceae bacterium | reverse complement strand
CTATATTAATGACGCTGTGACGGGCGGCATACTCGATAAAAAATCGAAGAAGCAGTTAGAGGAGCTGCTTAAGAAGGAATAATGTTATGAAATACAGTGTGAACAACCAAACCCGTTGACACTATACGGAGGCGGTGCTATAATTGCGCAGTATGAAAACAAGAGGTTATCAAAACTTAACAGCGAGAAAGTGGCAGACACTCAAGTCGGGCATGTACGCAATCCGCGCATGCCGTAAAATTGTCATGCATATTAGTGGAAATATATTGCTGTTATGTTAGCTTATGGATTCTAATAGATCTTGATCAACTCCTTAGGCTCGATAGCTTAAGGAGTTTTTATTTGGATGTTTCTCCTTTTGCGGCGTAACGGCGGAAACAACAACTTGGAGGAGAAACATGAACTATTATAAGAACATTGCCGTGAACTACGTGTTCACGTTCATAAAAAATATCGACATGACGAACGGCATCTGGATGCTGTATCTCGCGTCCCGGGGGCTTTCGCTTTTCGAGATAGGATTGCTCGAAGGCATATTTCACGTTACGTCGATGCTTATGGAAACGCCGACAGGCGCCGTCGCCGACCTGTTCGGCAGGAAGGCAAGCAGGCTTACGGGAGTCGTACTCGCTATAATATCGAGGGTAATGATGATATTTTCAGGCAGCTTCGCTATGTTTGCGGCCGCCTTTGTGATAACGGCGCTGGCGTATAACTTCGAGTCGGGCGCGGGCGACGCGCTCGTCTACGACTCGCTGCTTAAGGAAAAGAAGGAAAACAGATATATAAAGGTGGCGGGAAGGATAGAGGTCATCTATCAGGCGACGAGCATACTTGGGCTGCTGGCGGGAGGATTCGTGGGCAGCATCAGATACGAGTTTGCCTATTACATCGCCATAGTCATAGGAATAGCCGCGTTCATTACGGGGCTGTTCTTCAGGGAGCCGGACCTCGGAGCGAACAGGCGCGAGAAACTGCTGCCCGCGATGAAGAGGCAGTATACCGAAAGCTTTAAGGCTATGCGCGGTAACGGCAGGCTGTTTTATCTTATACTGTTTACAGGGATACTTTCGTCGAGCGTCACGCTTTCATTCTACTATTTGCAGATCGCCTGGGAGAACGGAACGCTTGATACGCTGGGCATAGGGGTATATCTGGCGATATCGTCAATAGCCGCGGCTGCAGGAGCGTTTTTTGCGGAAAGAATAGAGAAAAGATTTGGCGAAGGCTTTATACTCAAAGTCTCGCCCGCGCTGATAACGCTGTCGATATTCTCGATGTACTTCATAGACTGGGCCCTTGCTCCGCTGTGCGTAATAAGCGTGCTCGAGACTATAGTGTTCGTAGCTACGAGGGACTATATAAACCGATTGATACCCTCTGACAAACGCGCGACGATACTGTCGTTTGAAAGCATGATCTTCAGCATAGTCATGATACTGATATTTCCGGTTTTCGGCCTCATATCCGACTATATAGGTATCGGCAGCACGTTCATCCTGCTGGGCGGAGTCATGCTCGTAATGTCGCTTGTGAACTTAAAGGTCGTACGCGCCAACGGGAAAAAAGCGCGCGTAAAAGATGAAAGCGCGGAAGCGATTCATCAGATGGAATAGGATGACCGACGCATGCAAAAGAGCATGCCTCTAATTGCGGCATGCTCTTTTCATTACACTCCGTTACTTAAGAAGAAAAACTATTTTCGTCTTAAGCTCGCTCTCCGGCACTTCCGCGGGCGAATTGAAGTAGAATTCGTAGCAGACCCCGGTCGGCACATGGCCGTTTTCGTTTACCCACTTCGTCATGGCTTCGTATGCCGGCCCTAT
>CAZJOS010000018.1:0-18638 GCA_964547655.1 uncultured Christensenellaceae bacterium | reverse complement strand
GCACATGGCCGTTTTCGTTTACCCACTTCGTCATGGCTTCGTATGCCGGCCCTATTTCGGCATAAGACCCCTTGTACATGCATGATGCCTGCCTGCCCGCGGGTATGCTGCTTTGCCTGATCTCGCCTTTTCCCTCTATCGGCGCCGCAACGGGGAAACCGATCTCCACGTCGAGGTCTTCCATATCCATATTGTAGTAAGCCGCGAAAGCCGCACCGGACGGCTTCTGCCCGATCTGCGCCATATAGCCCATTATGGAGCCGTAAGCTCTGCCAAGCTCCTGCGGCAGGTTTGCGGCAGAGGTCCTCGTGCGCATTGAGAGCACCGGCTGCTCCTTTTCCTCGGTCAATTCGATCTTGTAACTCATACTTTGCCTCCTCAGTTTTTACCTGATTATAGCATCGCAAATATGACAGCTATGTGTCATGTTCTGTATGGCGTAAAAAATTTTCAGGAGGCTGAATATCTGCCGCATATCTCTTTAGCTATGTCTGCGAGTTTTTTGCGTATATGGGGAGGGCTTATTACCTCTATGCCTGTCCCGAAACTTAAGAGATAACCGTAAAGCCAGTTGTTATCGGGCAGCACAGTACTGACCCTGATATTTCCCCGTTCGTCTTTTTGGGCATTCTCTCCGAACCATTCGGCAACTATGCTCTCCAGCTCTTTTATGAATACCAGTTCGAGCTCTACAGGGTCGCCGGTCTTGTACCATTCCGGCTCTTCCTGAAAATTTTCTTCCGGGACCTCCCTCGGTTTAAATACAGTATCGCTGACAGCAAGCCCGCTTATCCGCGAGACTTTGAAATACCTAAAATCGCCCCTTAGGCGGCACCATGCGTAAAGGTACCATTTCTGCGCTTTAAGCATGAGCGAATACGGCTCGGCCGTTCGCTTTGTTTTATTGCCCTGCGAATCGGTATACGCAAATTCGATTTCAAGCGTTCCCTCTATGGCCCTGCGTATGGCTGCCAGCTTGTTCTTCTCGTGTTCGCCGCCGTGCCACGGCGACAGATCCACTATGAGCTGTTTGAGCTTAATATCCAGCGCTTCGAGATGGGGCGCGGGCAGCGTGTTTTTCAGCTTTTCCATCAGTACCTCGTGCCGCCTGCCCGCCAGCGCGCCGTCTATGCTTTTGAGCGCGGTTATTACAGCGGCCATATCGTCGCCAGTGAGCACGCTCCTGTCGAGCCGGTACCCTTCCGCTATGCCGATGCCGCCGTTAGCGCCCTGATATGTGATTATAGGTATGCCGGCAAGATTGATTGCCTCCACGTCGCGCAGGATCGTGCGCACGGAAACTTCGAATTTCTCCGCGAGTTCCCTTGCCTGCACGCGCTCTTTCCTGAGCAGCACAACGAGTATCGAGACGAGTCTGTCTATCTTCAAGTTATCACCTCTTTACGGGCTTATATAACGGATAATAAATTAAAAAGAGGAAATTGGCAACTCGTATTGTAATTGCGCGAGTTTAAGCTGTATATTATTAAATAATAACAAAAAGGAGTTTTTATATGCCATATATTAACGTTAACGCAGCACCTATTCTTAAAGAAAACGAAAAAGAGCAGCTTAAAGCAAAGATGGGAGAACTCATAACGCTCATCCCCGGCAAATCAGAGGCGGTGACCATGGTCGGCGTCAATGACGGATGCTCGCTGTTCTTAGGCGGCAGGGCTCTCGAAAAGGGCGCGTTCATAGAGATAAAGCTGCTGGGCGCCGCGAAGAAGCAGGACAAAGAGGCGCTTACCGAAGCAATATTCAAAGGTATGAAATCTATGTTTGATATGCCGGAAAGCGATGTCTACATCACCATACAGGAATTCGAGAACTGGGGCTTTGGCGGAAGGCTGATATGACCCTCAAAAATAAAAGTGAGCGCACAGGGAGATGTGCGCTCATAAAATGGTAGGGAGAGAGGAAAATGCCCCTTATGCGGGATCTCCCGAAGGCTCAAGGCCCTCTGGACGATCCCAGTAAACCGGTAAGTACCGGTTTTTAGCTTTAAATATCTTCGCCGTTATTCCTGATAATTGCTGCGTAGCAAACGGCGGAATCTTTCAGTATTCTCTTCTGCGTCGTATAATCCACATAGACGAGGCCGAATCTCTCATCATAACCCGACTGCCACTCAAAATTGTCGAGCAGGCTCCAATGGAAATATCCCAGCACCGGTACCCCCTCATCGCACGCAAGTTTTACCTCATGCAGATGGCGGGAGATATAATCTATCCTGTCCGGGTCGTGCACCTTGCCGTCAGGGAACACGCGGTCGTTGCACGACTGGCCGTTTTCCGTAACCATAACCGGCAGGCCGTAGCGCTCGTAGAGCGCCGCGCAGCCAAAGCGGATAGCTTCGGGAGTTATAGGCCATTTTATCGCCGAACGCGGAAACCCGGGGTAAAACTGCACGAAACGGCCGTTTTCGTCGACAGGTATTCCGTGATAGATATTGAATCCTATATAATCCATCCGTTCCTTTATTATATCCCAATCGGAAGAAGGGACGGACTCGGCGAATCTTCTCAGATGATCGGGCGAACTCTCGGGGTAATGCCCCAGCATTGTCGTATCATAGACCCAGTTGTGGTTGAACAGCCAGAACCTGCCTTCTTCCTGGAAAGTGAACATTACATCTGCCGCCGCTTTACGGTTCTTTGGCGTGTCTTCTGCCGGGTAGCAATTCATGCCGGTAGAAGGGAGGCCGATGCTCAGCGGTATTCCGCTTCCCGCTCGCAGCGCCCGTACGGCGAGACCGTGGGCAAGAAGCGAATTGTGCATACATATGTCCACTTCCTGCGGCCGTAGCTTAAGGCCGGGTGCGAATATCCCTATCCTGTAGCCGTGATTGATAAAGCATTGCGGCTCGTTCAGCGTCATATAGTTTTTTACGCGCCCGTCGAAACGTTTCGCTACGGCGTACGCGAATTCGCCTAAATATTCCGCTGTCTTGCGGCTCATCCAGCCGCCCTCGGCATGCAGCACTGACGGCAGGTCCCAGTGATAGAGCGTTACGTAAGGCTCTATGCCGTTATCGAGAAGCATATCTATAAAAGCGTCATAGAACGCAAAACCCTTCTCGTTTATCTTCCCTTTGCCGTCCGGCATGATTCGCGGCCAGCTCAGCGAAAAGCGGAAAGCCTTAAGCCCGATCTCTTTCATGAGCCTCATATCTTCAGGATAGCGGTGATAAGTATCGCAGGCTATGTTTCCGGTCTCGCCGTTGTTGATAGTCCCCTGACAGCTGCAGAAGTCGTCCCAGATGCTTCTGCCTTTGCCGTCTTCGTCCCAGGCTCCTTCGGTCTGGTAAGCCGACGCTGCCGCGCCCCATATAAAATCCGATGGAAATGGCATCTTATGCTCTCCTCGTTATGTCAGACATATACTTCAACGTCGTAATGCTTCTTGCCTTCCGCATAGGGAACGGTATTTCCTTCTATAGCTTTGCCGTCCACCGCCATCGGCGCCTTCTTGCCTTTATTGTGCACCGTTATTTCATACTCGGCGCCGCGGTACAGGCGCTTTATCTTATACGATCCCATTTCAGGCGTAACGCACGGGTCTATAACGAGCCCGTCGTAGCCCGGGCATATGCCGAGTATCGCCTGGCTTATGCTTACAAACGACCAGGCCGCCGTGCCGGTGAGCCAGCTGTTTTTCGCTTCGCCGAATCTCGATGTCTCCCGCCCCGCTACAGTCTGGCAATATACGTAGGGCTCGGTGCGGTGGATCTCGCTCTTCTCTTCGAGATATGCCGGGCACGTAAGTTTATATACTGAGAACGCTTCTTCGGCGTTACCGAGTTTGGCCTCGCCTATGCTCACCCACGGGTTGTTATGGCAGAATATCGAGCCGTTTTCCTTATATCCCGGCGGATAGGTGGATACTTCGCCCAGCTCTATGTGATACTCCGAATAACAGGGGTTGAGCAGCTGTATGCCGTAAGTCGTTTTAAGGCGCTTTTTTACAGAATCGAGGGCCTTCCTAGTAAAACCTTCTTTTGCCCCGATCCCCGCCATAGAGCAGAAACCCTGGGATTCGATATATATCTGGCCTTCGGCGCATTCGCGGCTTCCTACTTTGTTTCCGAAAGCATCGTACGCGCGGAGGAACCATTCCCCGTCCCAACCGTGGTCGATCACCGCTTTGTTCATCTTTTCAACGCTCTTGCGGGTTTCATCCGCTTCTTTGGACGAGCCGAACCTTTGGCACAATTCGGCGTATTCTTTACCGTAGATAACGAACATTGCCGCTATGAACACACTCTCCGCGATTTTGCCCTCGGTATTCTCGGCTGTCTGAAAGCTGGAATCGGGGAACTCGGAGAAGCAGTTGAGGTTGAGGCAGTCGTTCCAGTCGGCGCGCCCTATGAGCGGCAGCCCGTGAGGCCCGAGATTGCTCATAGTATAATTGATACTGCGCCTTAAGTGTTCGAACAGAGGCTTCTCGGTTCCGGGAACGTTGTTGAATGGTACAGACTCTTCGAGTATCGACGAGTCGCCCGTCTCCCTGATATAGGCGGCCGTACACGCTATGAGCCAGAGCGGGTCGTCGTTGAAGCCGGTGCCCACATCGCCGTTCCCCCGCTTGGTAAGCGGCTGGAACTGGTGATACGTGCTCCCGTCTTCAAACTGGATTGCGGCCATGTCGAGTATCCGCTCGCGGACGCGGTCGGGTATCATGTGCACAAAACCGAGTATGTCCTGACAGCTGTCGCGAAACCCGACTCCTCTACCCGTGCCGCTCTCAAAATAGCTTGCGCTCCTGCTCATAATGAACGTTATCATACACTGGTACTGGTTCCAGATATTCACCATGCGATCTATTCTTTTCTCGCCGCTTTTCACGGTGTATCGCGAGAGCAGACTGCTCCAGTATGAGGAAAGTTCCCCAAGGGCGCTCTTGACGCAGTTTGTATCGGAGTACCGCTCTATTATCTCCCTTGCCGACGTCTTGCAGACAACGCCGGGGCTCTCCCATTTACTGTTCCTGGGGTTTTCGGCATAGCCCAGAATAAATATCAAAGTCTTCTCTTCCGAAGGCGCGAGGGTAATGTCGATACGGTGGCTGGCTATCGGCGCCCAGCCCTCCGCCACGCTGTTGCAGCTTTTCCCTTTCATCACTGTTTCGGGTGAGTCCCACGACCCGAAACGGCCCAGAAACGAATCGCGGTCTGTATCGAAGCCGCTCACAGGCTCGTTGACGCTAAAATATGCGTAATGGTTCCTGCGTTCGCGGTATTCCGTCGTGTGGTAAAGCGTGCTGCCTTCTATCTCCACTTCGCCTATATTGAAGTTTCTCTGGAAGTTCTGCGAATCGTCGACAGCGTTCCACAGGCACCATTCTACAGCACTGTATAATTGAAAGCTTTTCTTTTTGCCGCCGGTATTGCGAAGGCGCAGCTGGTTTATCTCGCAGGCCGACCCTATCGGAACAAAACAGGTAAGCTGCGATTCGAGCCCGTTTTTGGAGCTTTCAATAACAGTATAACTGAGGCCGTGCCGGCAGCGGTAAGTATCGAGAGGGGTTTTGCACGGAAGGAATCCCGGGTTCCATACGGTCTCCCCTTCTTTTATATAATACATGCGCCCGCCCGAATCGGAAGGCACGTTATTATAACGGTACCGAGTCAAACGCCGAAGCTTCGCATCGCGGTAAAAACTGTACCCTCCGCCCGTATTGGAAACAAGGCTGAAGAATTCTTCGGTACCAAGATAGTTTATCCAGGGAAGGGGCGTTGCGGGCGTATCAATAACATATTCTTTGGCGTCGTCATCAAAATAACCGTATTTCATGTCGATTCTCCCAGTAAAGCCAAGTATTACGATAACGATTTCGTTATTTATTGTTTATTGTATACTATTACAACTTAAAAAGCAAAGAATATTTATAAAATCCGTTAATAACATGTGTATATAGTTATAAAATGTATAATATATTAAAGTATATAGCACGAAAAGCCTATTGACTTATAAAAATCGTTTGAATATAATGAATTCACGAAATCGTTTGAGGGAATATAATCAATTTTAATCATATCTATGGAAACAAGCAGGAAAAACGTTAACGGAAGGTGGCCGTCATGGTTACGATCAAGGATATCTCCAAAAAATGCGGCGTCTCCTCCGCAACGGTCAGCAAAGCCTTAAACGGGTACAGGGATATCGGCGAAGGTACGGCCGAGCTCATTCGCAATGCGGCAAAGGAAATGGGTTATCTGCCAAACGCTACCGCAAGAGCCCTGAAAACAAACCGCTCAAACAACATAGGAGTGCTGTTTATCGACAAGATGCAGAGCGGGCTGGCCCATGAATACTTTTCGTCGGTACTGAACAGCCTGAAAGTTGAAGCAGAACGGCTTGGATTCGATATCACATTTATAAGCCAGAATATCGGCGCACTGAAGATGAGCTACTTAGAGCACTGCAAATACCGCAATGTTGACGGAGTTATAATAGCGTGCGTAAATTTTAACGACCCGTCAGTTATAGAGCTTGTTAAGAGCGATATACCCATAGTAACGATAGACCATATTTTTGATAACTGCACGGCGATACTCTCCGATAACGTAAACAGCATACGAGAACTTGTCAATTATATATACGGCTGCGGCCACAGGAAGATAGCTATGGTCCACGGCGAGAAGACTTCGGTCACTGATAAACGTGTAGCAGGTTTTTATATGGCGTGCGAAGAGCTTGGGCTGCGCGTTCCCTGTGATTATGTAAAACCGGCTTTGTATCACGACCCGGACTCGAGCGCGGAGGCAACAAGGCAGCTGCTCGCTCTTCCCGACAGGCCGACATGCATATTGTTTCCCGACGATTTTTCGTTCATAGGCGGCAGAAACGAGCTGGAACGGCAAGGGCTCGCCATACCTGAAGATATAAGCGTCACAGGGTTCGACGGCATATATCTTTCCCGGGTGCTGCGGCCGGGGCTTACGACATGGAAGCAGGATACCGATTCTATAGGCCGCAAGGCAGCGCAAATGCTTATAGAAGCGATAAAAAACCCCAAGGCCTCCATAGCGCAGCAGATAATCGTTCCCGGGCAGCTCGTTAAAGGCGGTACGGTAAAAAATATAATGAGCGCCGGGATAAGGTCGTTAAAATAACAAGCCGGGAAATTTAACGTATTAGCTATTATTACGGGAATTAATATGGTATAATTTATGATATATGTAACAAACCGACCGGAGATGCTGTTACGCAAAGCGTCAGCGCAAAGCCAATTTCTAATCTTTAGCGGCTGCGGAAAACGCCTTGGCGCATCTTTCCGGATTACAGGAATAAATCACGGAGGTATTCAGTATGAAAAAGCTGATATGTGTTTTACTGGCGGCAATATTGATATTTGCAGCCTGCAGCTGCGGTCAGCAGGCCACACCAATAAACCCGGACTCTTCTTCTGCAATTCAAACGACAAAACATCCGGAGAAAACTCCTGAGGTGGTTAAGGCTACGCCCCAGCCCCAGGACGGCAACATGATCAAAAACGGCGACTTCTCGGCAGGCACTGAAAACTGGCATACGTTCCTGACAGCGGGAGGGGCGTCGACGCTTTCAGCCGAAGACGGAGTTCTCTGTGTTGACATCACGTCATGCGGCGGCGCCGAGTATGCGGTGCAGCTGTATTACGACGGATTCAAGCTGGAAACCGGCGGAATATACACTTTTTCATTCGACTCAAGATGCGATACCGACCGCGAGATAGAAGCGCGGCTTCAGGTGAACGGCGGAGACTACGCCGCGTACGCGCAGGGTTTCTTCGATCTGACCGGCGAGATGCAAACATTCAAGATAGACTTTACGATGGATAAAGGCACCGACCCGGCGCCGAGACTCGCCTTCAACATCGGGACTCCGAAAAACAGCGGCGGGCTGCCTCCTAATAAGGTCTATTTCGACAATATTGAAGTAACTCTTACGGACGGCTCCAAAATAGTGGCGCCCGAGCCCGAGCCTGAGCGCCCCGATATAAACGTGAATCAGGTAGGGTACGAGCCGGGCGATAAAAAGATAGCCATCCTGAGAGGCGATATTTCAGGCGATACGTTTAAGGTGATAGATTCAAACGGTAGCACAGCGTTTGAGGGTCCGCTTTCCGGGCCCATAAATAGCGAGCCTTCGGGCGAGACGAATTACACGGCGGACTTCAGCGGCCTTACCTCCGAAGGCGTGTATACCGTAAAGTGCGGAGATGCGCAGTCTTACGAATTTAAGATAGCCGAAGGCGTTTATGACGACGCGTTCAAGGCAATATTCAGGATGCTTTACCTGCAGCGCTGCGGCAGTGCGCTGCCCGAGGAATATGCGGGCCAATTTGCGCACGACGCCTGCCATACCGGCGAAGCTGTAATCTACGGCACCGACAAGAAGAAAGACGTTTCGGGAGGCTGGCACGACGCGGGCGACTACGGCCGGTATGTGGTAAGCGGCGCAAAAACGGTCGCCGACCTGCTTTTTGCATACCAGGATTATAAGGAAACGCTCAGCCGCGACGACTTGGGCATACCCGAGAGCGGCAACGGCGTTCCCGACGTGCTCGACGAAGCAAGGTATGAACTCGAATGGATGCTTAAGATGCAGGATAAAAGCGGTGGCATATACCACAAAGTAACGTGCCTCGAGTTCCCGGGCTTTGTAATGCCTACCGAAGAAACGAACCAATTGTATATAATGCCGGTGTCAGATACCGCTACAGGCGACTTTGCGGCAGTAATGGCTATGAGCTATAACGTTTATAAAGGGCTCGACAAGAAATTTGCGGACAAATGCCTTGCCGCTGCCAAAAAAGCGTGGGGCTATCTTGAAAACAACCACAACCCTTCGTTTAAAAACCCGTCGGATGTGCTTACCGGCGAATACGGCGACGGCGATAGTTCAGACGAGCGCTATTGGGCGGCAGCCGCTCTATACAGCGCCGCCGGAGATAAAAAATATCTCGATGAATTTGAAAGGATCGTATGGGTCAAGACATCCGTTCCCGACGGTTACGGCTGGGGCAAGGTGGGAGGCTACGGCAACAAAATATACCTCTCGCTCTCACCTTCGGTAACGAACCCCGAATATGTGCTGAAAATAAAGGACGCCATTAAGAATACCGCGGATAAATACCTTGATAACTCCAATGCCGACGCTTACGGCATGTCGCTGGGAATGACGTACCCATGGGGCAGCAATATGATTGTGTGCGACAACGCCAACTACCTTATATACGCGTCCGGACTGCTGGGCAATGATGAGTATGCCGCCGCCGCAGGCAGGCATCTTAATTACATATTCGGAGCGAACCCCATGTCGACCTGCTATGTTACCGGATTCGGCACGATGTCTCCCCTGCATACGCACCACCGCCCGTCGCTGGCTCTTGGAACCGAGATGCCCGGAATGCTTGCAGGAGGCCCGAACAGCAACCTTGAAGACCCGTACGCAAAAGCCGTGCTTTTGGATAAGGCTCCGGCAAAATGCTATGTGGATAACGACCAGAGTTTCTCCACAAACGAGATAACGATATATTGGAATTCGCCGCTTTTCTACCTGATGGCAGGGCATATGAACTCTAAATAATACTGATCATACGAGTTAAAGAGCCGCTTTTACGAGCGGCTCTTTTTTATATCCGGCCGCCGGATATATTACGGTAACCGTTACATAAACCGCCATAAAATGATTTTAACCTTGATTTTCAGAGTTTTATGGTATATTATCCTTATTAATGGCAGTCTTTGAGATTATGGGGAATGATTACAATCCGCAAAGCACAGCGCCATTTATATTTTTTAAGAGAAGCCGTTATGTCTAAAGAAAAAAAGATATCAATAATCGTTATTGCCGTCATCATTATCGTACTCTTTCCTATTATCGTTTTAGCCGAAGGAGCCCAAACGTATACCGTTTCGTTTAGCAGCATGGGAGGCTCTTCGGTCGGCGACGTCACGGTAAAGTCAGGCAGCGCCATAGACAAACCGGAAGACCCCGCTAATCCGGGGCATGTGCTCGCCGGATGGTATAAGGAAGAGGAATGCATAAACGAATGGAATTTTAAAACCGATATTGTTACCGCAGACATTACGCTTTTCGCCGCATGGAAGGACCTTTATACCATATCGGCGTCTGCGGCCGACCCTTCGATGGGATACGTTTCGGGCGGAGGCGGCTATGCGGGCGGAACCGCGGTAACGCTTTACGCGACGCCCAAAGACGGATACAGGTTTTTTAGTTCCGTATCGGCTTCAGCAGAACCCGAGATAGCCGCTCCCGTGATTTCCGCGCCTGTCGGCGGGTACAGAAGCGTCATGTTTTCATGGGAGGCGGTGCCGGGCGCGAGCGGATACGAAATATACCGGTCGACGCTTAGGAGCGGGTCATATCTGAAGGTCTGTACGCTCAAGTACCCCGAAGCTACCTCTTATACCGGCTACGATCTTATATCCGATAAGGTATATTATTATAAGGTGCGGGCTTATAGTACGGTCGATTACAATACCTGTTATTCGGATTATTCTATAATACAGCCTGTAAAAGTTTCTATTGCCGCTCCCGTGCTGAGCGCGGCCTCCGCTTCAAGGACCAGTATACAGCTTACATGGAACGCGCTGCCGGGCGTCAGCGGTTACGAGCTTTACAGAAGCACGTCTTTAAACGGGAGATATAAAAAAATATATGCCGGAAAATCGGCGTCTTCCGTTATCTATACGAATAAAGGACTTAAAAGGGGAACTACGTATTATTATAAAATAAGGGCCTACGGCAAACAGGGCTCAAAGAAAATATACGGCGGATATTCGCAGGCAGTATCCGCTTATCCCTCAAAATCCATCATAGAACGCAGATTCACTATACTCTATCAAAGCGACCCGCAATGGGGGTTCCCTACCGAGGTCAGAAAAAAAGCGTGCCTTATGTGCTCATACGCCATAACGATAAACAATATGGGCATAAAGACTAATCCCAAAACGTTTTATGAGTCTAACGGATACACCACATATGTCAGCCTTGACAGCCTCGCTGAAAATTTCGGGGTTAAAGCTGTGTGCGCGGTTGATTTTTGCGCTCCATATCTGGAAAGCTATGAAGGATTCGGAACGTATATAAAAGCCCCTTCACAAAACGCCGAGACAGCCATAAAAGAGGCGCTTAACAGGCACCCGGAAGGAGTCATCTGTTATTTCAAAAAAGGAAAAGCGGCCCATGCTATCGTTGCGTGCAGATATGACGGTGATACGATATATTACAGCGACCCCGGGCGCTCCCGCAAGACTCTGCTTACTTTTGGCAGCACATGGGTCTGGTACCACCACAGGATGAATTACGGCAATCTCTCATATATAGTTGCTCTCGATAAGATCGGCGAAGCCTAAGACCGGTTTTTGCGTCAAAAAGCCGACGTACTTTTGAAAAAAACCCCCAATAGTTTTATAATCGGGTATAAAGCATAACATAGAAGCAGATCATTTGAATTTCTTCATTGAACACACCGCGGCAATACATACTTTTGTCAATATAGAAAGGATGAGTGAACGGCATGAAAAAATGTCGGTTTATCAGCATCATTTTGATCTTTATAATTGTTTCTGTGCTTTTATCCATACCCTCTGCCGGGCTGGCATCCGATGATTACGGCAGATTTCCTCAAAAAAACGCCTGGTACCAGGCGACTCCTTCAGTCGTCTGGTATAACGACCCTGAGTCCACTACTACTCTCGAAGTCCATGTCGTCGGGCGCAAAGACGTAAAACGCGTTTTTATAACGCAGCTCGGGTCTTCCGAGCCGGAAGGCGAAAGAGAGCTGTTCGACGACGGGACGCACGGGGATAAAGCTCCGGGAGATAACGTCTTCACGCTGGCGGATGTTGTTCTTTCCGGCTATATGCCCGACAGGGGGTTTAATACCTGGCTTGGTTTCCTGCGGGTGGAACTTAAAAACGGCACCCGGCTAGGTAATAATTACGGCATGTCCGTCGGGCTGGTCGATCCCAAATACAAAAATGTATTTTTCTTACAGGACCTCGGGAACGGCCTCTCCGCCACGCCATACGCCTTTTTCATTCAGGACGGCGAACATCAGATCTTCGACAGTTACCCCGTCTCTGAAGTCTACTGCGGCAAAAAGAATTATGAAGCTTATAAAAAACTTTATACTGTTTTTCCGGATGAATTCGATTTTATAACGCTCATGCCGGGCATGCAGATATTCAGGCCCGACGGCCTTGCCGAGAACGTTCCGTATGACGTTTCGGTGTCCAACGATGTTAAAAATATCGGGCTCCCCATTAGGGATGATACAAAAAAATTCGGGTCGGCCGGCAGGCTGAAGTCCGTTATATACAGCTCATTCAGCAGCATCGATATAATCGACCATGAAATAGGCCATACCTGGGGAGTCAATATCGGATATAAAATAGGGC
Source organism: uncultured Christensenellaceae bacterium (assembly GCA_964547655.1). GTDB lineage: Bacteria > Bacillota > Clostridia > Christensenellales > SZUA-584 > DTFZ01. Next base: position 6,226 of record CAZJOS010000018.1, on the reverse strand, counting down.
TGATCGATAAGGACGACCCTGTGCATTGGAACGGGATGGCCGATATTCAGGGGCAAATGGGCCTCTATTATTCTGAAGGAGGCAATACCGGCCACTTTGCGTACAACGGGGACAGGACGTGGCGTCTGATATCGAGCGGCGAAGTCGAGCCGTATTCTCCTCTTGAACTCTACCTGATGGGCCTGATCCCTTCTTCGGAGATACCCGACGTGCACATACTCAAAAGCCCCGATTTTTCCGATCCGGAACATATCACAGCGAAATCTTATAAAACCGTTACAGCAGGGCAGATCGTAGCGAGCGCCGGAGGCGAGCGCATACCCTCGTCGGCAGATGCCCGGAAAGAGTTCAATATGGCGTTTATAGTCACACAGGACCTGCCGTATAACGACGCGGCTTACGCATATTTCTCGCTTCTGTCGAAAAAACTGATGACCCATGACCCGCCGGATTGGACGTCGATGCTGGCGCCTTTTTATTGGGCCACAGGCGGGCGCGCAACGCTGAATACCTGCCTTGGTGATTACGGCGTGCTTGATTTGCCCTCCTCCGCCCCCACGCCGAGCCCGTCAATCGAAGCCCCGGCTTCAGAGTCGACAGCAGCGAAGACTCCTGCTCCGACGTTCTCAAAGACTCCGGCATCCGGACCGCCGGTTGTGCCGGCACAGGCGGATAAAGAAACGTCTGCGCCAATATTGATCATATTATGTGCGCTGGCGGTAACAGTAATTATGATCACCGTCATCATATTGGTGAATAAGAAAAGAGGCAGATTGAAGTAATCAGCCAAGACTGTATTAAACTTAAAAGAGCCCGGAGCGTCCGGGCTCTTACATTCTGTTTCAGAATAAGCTTTATGCCTTTTTAAGCGGAAGCGAAGTTGCGGCCGGCGCGGGCAGGAAAAGCATGAGCGGGAACGCTGCGAACAGCATTATTGCCCCCAGCGCGCCGATAGAGAGCGCGATATGCAGCAGGGCTACTACCGGCGCCGCTATCCACACTGCGGCAAAACCCGTAAGCGGCCTCATTGCCTTTGGCAGATACAGCGCCCATATTGCGCACAACGCGCCTATGAGGCAGCCCCAGCTGAACAGGAACGTTCCGCCGGGCAGGGCAAACGTGAAAGTCGCCTGCATTATAAGGAACGCAACGAGCGTTGCTGCTGCAAGCTCCTCGTACATCCAGCCTTTTTTCATCAACGAGCGTATCATAAAGAACAGGGCAACTCCGAGAAGCGCGACTGCTGTTATAGCTATGCCTCCCTGGAACGGTACCTGAGGCATATTCGTCGGGTTGAAAGGAATAGCGAATATGATGGAAAGCAGGAACGCTATCGCTTCGCCCGCAACGGCTGCCGCCAGCGCAAGGCCGACCACGGCCAAAGCGAACAGCAGCCTTAATGGTTTCATGCTCTTTCTCTTTACAGCCAATATAGCATAAACTATGACCGCAGCGGCCGACAGCGCGAGAAGTATGTAGTTAAGCGACGCGGGATAGGCTATCGACAATCCGTATGCCGGCGTGAAGAACGTAACGTCTCCCTGCGACGTAAACCCATCCGGCAGGTCTTCAAACGCAAAGCCCGCGATAACGGGAAGAAGCTGGTTCCCGTATCCCTGTATGCTCGAGAGGCTGATATTCTCATATCTGTCTCGCGGGGTATGGTTGTCGCTCAGGGCGTCAAGGTTCGAGAAGTTGAGCCCATGCATGCCTTTGCCGATAAACGATGTAAAGTCGGTATAATTGGGCATTATCCTGTAAACGTCGGAAGCGAGCGACCATGTGGCCGCGGGCCCGGCCCTGCGGATATAAAAATCGAAAAGCTTCCCATTGTTTTTGCTGGTCTCGAACATTATCGCCGGACCGCGCATACCCCTCGACTCTATGTTCATTACGGCTTTAGCGTTGAGCCCCGGAAAGCCTGCATCTTTGGCCGCGGCCTTGGCGCCCAGCATATTAGTCTCCTCGCCGTCGGTGAACAATACGTATATAGTATTTTTTACTTCCCCTGTTGCCCTCACTGCGCGCAGCGTCTCGAGTATTACCGACACTCCGTATCCGTCGTCGGCAGCGCCGCAGGAGCCGGGCGCTTCGCCCTCTCCTTTTCCGGGGTTGGAATCGTAATGTGCAACGAGCAGCAGAGCTTCATCGCCCGACGTTCCCTTCATCGTCGCGAATACGTTCGTTATCTGATACCCCTCTTCGGTGTAAGGCATTAATTCGACCGTACAGCCAAGCGATCTAAGCTGCTGCTCAAGATATTCACGGATGCGCTTAAGCTCCGCCTGGTCGTTCATGGTATGCGGTGCTTTCGATATTTCTTTGATGTGCTCCGCAGCCCTGTACGCGGAAAACTCGGTATCTTTGCCCTCTCCGGGAGCGGGAGTAAACAATACGGATACCCCCAAAACAACTGCCGCGATCAAGACGATAATACAAATAAAAAATTGCGCAGACCTTTTCATATTTCCCCCCTGAAGTTTTGATTGTGTGACGGTTTTAGCTCTGATCGTAAACAAAGAATGGACTATGCTATAATAATATATAAATCGACAGGATTTTTCAATAACCCCTGATAATAAATGGGCGAAATTATTCTGTTTTCACGGCTGGCCGGGGGCTTCCCGCTCGAATACGACCTCGTTATAAAACATTATTCCTGTTTTTATTATCAGCTGATCTCCCCGAAGCTCCATATCAAATGTCCATGTCTTACCGCTAAAGACCGTCGTTATAGTGCCCTTGCCGAGGGCTTCGTCGAATGAATACGTTCCAATATATTTGCTGCCCGAGTAGTCAAGCTCCGCAGCGCCGCCGTCTTCAAGCGTCAATGCCCCCACTCTTTTGTCAGTGTCGTACCACGTTCCCAATATCCCGCTGTTTTTCTGTTCCACAACCTCGCGGGTATAAAGCCATTCACCTGCCGCGAGCATGCCGTTTGAAAGAAGAAGGTTTAATGCCTTTATGCCGTTTCCGCCGCTCAATTCAAGCCGGCCCATGCCGCTGAGAGGATTAAACGTGCAGACGGCGCTCTGCGTTTTTCCGTCCCGTTTAAAGACCGCAGTACCGCCGGCCGAGATCTCTATAGTTCCGTTTCCCTGTTTATCATACCATTTTCCCGCAACCTGCTCGAAAACGTCTTTCGCTCCCTTTTGCGTCACATATACCTTCGAAAACGCCTGCCCTCTTATTTTCAGCTTTCCTTCATAATAACCGATATCCATAGTAATGCCGCCGAAAGAAAGCGTTCCTTTTCCTTCCGCGTTGCTGAACGTATATGTGCCCCGGTATTCTTTGCCGTAAGACGCGACGGAAAGCCTGCCTTCGTCCTGGAACCAAAACCTGCCCATAACGCCTGATGAGTCGTACCAGACCCCGTCAAGGGGTTTGCCGTATTCTGCGATAAACGCCTTTATATCAAAACCGCTCTCCTGCTTTGTAAAAACTCCGGAGCCTATTATATCGATCTCAGCTTTATCGGCTTTGAAAACTGATCTTCCCCCGCCTAAAGAAAGAGAACCTTCGCCGCTCTCGATATCGAAATCGTAGGCGGACTCCTGCTCTCCTTCTATCGAGTAAAGAGTAAACCCGCCGTCTTCTTTCAGTTGGAGCACCTGCGCCCTTTTCTCGTTGGACCAGAGCCCCAGCAAGCCTCCTTTAACGAGCCTTTGGATATTCACCTCTTCTTTCGCCCTTAAATAATTGATATCTCCTTTATTGGTCTTTAAGGTCAGAACGTCCTCTTTCACGCCGAACGCGCATATCCCGCTTCCCGCCTTAAGAGTCCCTTCTCCGTTTTGCCTGTTGTACTCGTATCCCCGCCGCTCCGTTCCGTTAAGGCTTATCATCTGTGCCTGTCCGCCTTTAAATTCAAGTACGGAATACGCTTCTGCGCTGTACCACTGCCCTTCAACGGGCGTGCCGCTGAATAAAACGAAACAGGAAATGACCGCAGCCGCAATTACCGGCAGGGACAGGGCCGCTGCAAGGTATATGCCCCTATGCTTTTTTTCTTTGTGAGCGGCAGCACTTCGCATAAGCTCTCTGCCGCATTCAGTGCAATACGAAGCTCCCTCCCTGTTTTGTTTCCCGCATTTTTGGCAGAACATCTTTCCTCCTTATAACAGCAGCCGGTTCAGTTTGTTATCAGTTATTGAAACTACATACTAACAGTTTATTATACAATTACTTTTAAATTGTATACGTTCAGGTATAATGTGTCAAAGCATTATCAGCCAAAAAAACTTCGATTTTTAGGGGATTATGTATTACTGCAAGAATCCTATTGCTTTAAAGGTATAAAAAACTTCCGGGGTAAATATCCGCGGAAGTTTTTACGGATATCCGTTATCCGTATGGTACCGGCTGCGGTGCAGACAGTATGTTTTGGAACCAGGCTGCGTGGCGCTGTTCATCCTGCGCCGCATGCAGAAAATGCATCTCTATGCTGCGGTCTCTTGCCCTGTATGCGATGTTCTGATAAAAAGCGGCTGCGTCCAGTTCGTCCCGTATAGATCTCCTAACGCCCTCCTCGAAGCTGCTCGGCGACAGCCCCGAAGGTATCTCCGGCTGCTCGGCGCCAAGCCTCTGAAGTATAGCCGTGAACCAGCGGTAATGTTTCATTTCATCGTGGCGTATCTTAAGTATCGTTTGCCTGTCCTGCTCGTCTCTCGCCATTGCGGCTAATCTCGTATAAAAATCATAAGCGTGAACTTCTTTTATAACGGCTTCTTTTATATCGCTTATCAGCCGGCGGTCCCCTATCATATAAAGCCCGGGCGATACCTGCCCGCGCGGTACATACGGCCCCGGCGGCATCGGGTCGATCTGCCGCCCTGTCGATACCTGAGGCGGCGTCCCTGTTGTGTAGCTGTCGGGGCCCCCGTATTGCGGTATATAGTACATGTAAATCTAACCTCCATATATATGGTATTATCAGTATATTCAAGTATATTGCTTTTGTGATTTGCACGATATGTATCGTACGGTGTAGAATGATTGAGTTCGAAAATATTTTTTTAAAGGAAATATAAGAGAAGGCATAATGGAATATCTCATGATGAAGGAATTAAAATAGATATTCTTTATATCGCCTTTCTGCTGAACCGGCTTTCCAGTTTCATGACGTGGGCAAGCGGCATCATTCCGTCAATCGAATTTTCTTTGGAAAGGCATGCCGCACCGGCGCAGGAGGCAGCCTTCAGCGAAAATTCGGGGCCGTACCCCTTATATATTGAATAAAGCATCCCGGCGCAGAACGCGTCCCCTGCCCCGACAGTGCCTTTTATATACCCTTCCGGCAGATCCAGCGACGGCACGCAATAAAAACCGCTTCTGTCCATCATGCAGCACAGCTCAGGCGCGTGTATCACTACCCTTTTGATAACGCCGTATTGGGTTAGCCTGTCGCACATGTCTTTCAGGCTTTTAAGCATCAGCTTCCCCGTTTCATCTCTTGCGGCTGTTTTACATACTATTGAAGCTTCTATCTCGTTTATAATTAGGTCGTCGCAATATTTAAGGCACGGCAGCACTACCCCGGCTGCCCTGCCGCAGTCTTTGCTGACCATATCCAGCGAAGTCTCCATTCCCCTCTGTTTGGCGCAGTAAAGCGCCCTTGCCATTACTGTTCCGAATTCTAAGTCTTGCGCGTCAAGGGAATCGAGCAGCAGCGCGTAACCTATATGGAATATATCAGCCTTAAGAGTATCGAGCCCCAGATCGCCGGCTCCGAGCTTCGCGTTTGCTCCCCCGGAGTAAAAAAACGTCCTCTCGCCCGACCCGCTCACGGTCATTACGTCGGTAAAAGCCGTCTCCGTTTCTGCGGAGGTGATTACATAAGCCGTGTCAACGCCGTGTATCTCTAAAGTTTTGCGAATGAACCTGCCGTTTTCATCGTCCCCCACCATGCCTATGCTCATGACTTTTACGGAAGGGTCTAAAATCGCCAGGTCTATGGCGGTATTGGCCGCGCATCCTCCGACGCATCTGCTTATCGATCTGATGTCCGACAGCATGCCCTTTTCAGGGTAAGAGTCGATGGTCTTTATATAATCGTGCGTAAGATTCCCCGCGACCGCGATCCCTTTATTCATGGAACACCATCTGTTTCCCCCGCCCGAAAAACGCATTCCCTGATGATCTCGGAAACAGTCGGGTGCGGGAAGATCGCTTTTCGGACCTGCCCGACCGTCATTTCACGGCCTATCATCATGCATGCACCGTA
>CAZJOS010000017.1:0-21284 GCA_964547655.1 uncultured Christensenellaceae bacterium | reverse complement strand
TTTATTAACTTATTAGTTATCGGTAATATTAATGAAATTGTTTCCGTTGGTCCAGAGGCGTTCCAGGCCGTAAAATTCTCTTTCACGTTTATGGAATACATGGATCAGTATATCGCCGTAATCTATGACTATCCATCTGCCTTCGCGGTATCCTTCCAGCCTCAATTGCTTTTTACCCGCTTCGAACATGAATTTCTGTATCTCGTCACAAAGCGATTTTACGTGAACGTCTGACCGTCCGCTTGCGAGTATAAAATAATCAGCCACTATCGTCATGTCTGATACGTTTAGTACGCATACGTCTTCGGCTTTTTTAGCAAGCAGCTGCCTCGCCGCGTTTAAAACATTTTCATTAAACTCCAAACTTTTTACCTCCTGATATTTTATCTGGAACTATGGGTTGTTTCGCGAACCCGTTCTAAAACTTTCATACGCCTCGATGCTGTTGGGGTGCAGCGTAAGCCCCTTATTTTTAACAAAATTCATTACATGCCCAAGCCCGACAATCATTGCTTCGTCGATATCCTTATAGGCGATAGCCCTGAGTTCATCGGTCTCCTTAAAATTCCTTCCGGGTTCTATTATATCCGCAAGGTATATTATTTTTTCAAGAAGCGTCATGTTTTTATACCCTGTGGTATGCCATTTGATGGCCGAAAGTATCTCTTCGTCTTCTATTTCGAGATCCCTTTTTACCATTGCAGCGCCAACCTTGCCGTGTATCAGGTCGATATTCGTTTTTTCATATGCGTCAAGCTCTATGTTGTTTTCATCCGCAGCCGCTTCCAGCGCTTCCCTCGGCAGCCCTTTTGCTATGTCATGCAAAAGCCCCGCAATATATGCCTTTTTCTCGTCGGCATTATATCGTTGTGCGAGCGATACGGCTTCTTTCGCGGTGTTTAAGGAATGTTCAAAACGCTTCGAGCCTATTCTTTTTTTAACGTAAGAGATCATTTCTTCTTCGCTTACTGCCATCAAATCCTCTTGTTTATTCTTATAGTTCATTTATATTTATATATAAACGCTTTTTTTCTATGTACCTCAAAACTTTATCGGGCAGCAGGCCGCTTTTAAGCTTTCTGTGTGCAGCCAATTCCCTTATATGCGATGAAGATATATCCGGCCCTTTATCCTTTGCGACAAAGAATTTATAACCGTATTCTTCGTTCAGTTTGTCAGCATATTCTTTTACTTCTCTGTCGTCCTGGCCGGGGCGAAGAACGCATATAAAACTCGTAAGGCAAAATACCCTCTCGTAATTTTTCCATGTCTTAAGCTCAAAAAGGGTATCGGCGCCTATGACGAAATAATAATCCGTTTTTTTATTCTCTCTCGTCAATATCTCAAGCGTGTCAACGGTATATGTATAACCTTCCCGGTAAAGCTCCATGGTATTTACAGAAAAGCGTTCTTCACTTTCTATGGCTAAATTAATCATGTCGAGCCTTGTTTGAGGAGACGCTATATATTCATTTTTCTTATGTGGTGGAATGCCCGCCGGCAGGAATATTACCTCGCCCAGCGTAAATTCATACATTGCTATTTTCGCAATTGCCAAATGCCCAATATGAACGGGATTAAAAGTACCGCCAAGTATCCCTGCTCTGTTTTGTTTGAGCAGCGCGCTCTCTGTTTTTATATTAGAGAACTCGTTAATATACTGCATGAAACCGCCTTTCTTATATCTGGTATTATACAACTTAGTTTGGTTTACAACAAGCCGCTGAAAGTATACAAATCGAATATGTGTCAATAATAGATACCGGGAGTGATCGGTATGAATCCTAAGCTGTTAAGATATTATAAGAAGAAGCTGTACGGGGGGAGATCGCTTATAGCGCGGGCTTCCGATTTTATAATGCTTCGTGTGTTCCTTCTCTCTTTTATATTCATTATAATATTGTACCTAAGCCTCTCTACAATAGTCGCTCTGCTCATTTCTGTTTTTCTTACAACGGCAATAAGCTTGTTTGTTATCACAATCAACAGAAAAAAAGTAGAAAAGTATATCATGGACGATCTTAAGAGGCTGAAGGAAAAATGCCTGCTCGAGAAACTGACGCTAATGGATCCAAAAGAATATGCGAAATATATAGGAGCTTTGTATGAGGGAAAGATCAGAGATATAGAGGCTGCAGACAACGGTTTCAGAGGCAATCTTGACGATGGCGTTATTTTCGTTTATCATAACCATCCCAGTGCAGAATGCGGAGTATCCGACATACTCGGCGTTTACAGGATGCTCGGGGATGGAAAGAAATTAACTGTCATTTCATTGTCGGAATTCAGCGCCGACGCGTTAAAGATATGTTCTTCACTGCCAATCAAAGCCGATACTGTGGGCGGTAAAAAAATACTGGAGATGGCGGATAAAAAGGGTATGCTGCCAGATGAGGAAGAAGCCCGTGAAAACGCGCTAAAAGAAATGAACGAAACCGCCGTTACCTTAGAAGACGTAAAAGGAGCAGCCCTCGCCAAAACAAAGATAAAAGGTTATATCATCTGCGGCGTCATAGTGATGTGCTGGCCTCTCATAACCGGATTCAGGATATATTACCCCATTATTTCTATAGTTTGTTTTATTCTCGCGGCTGTTTCATACAGATCTTCAAAGCGCCATGAGAAAGAAAGTTCCGGTGCCAGCATAAGCTGACTTGACAAATCGTATTGCTGATAATAAAATTAAAAGGGTTTGTAATATGAGGATTTATTATTATTTCCATTTTATAGATTTTTCATGATTAGCAAATCTCTACAGCCTTTTAACAGTCAGGTTATCAGGCTAAACATATATATGCATATAAATGAAGCGTGTATATGAATAAAATTAAATAAGGAGGTAAATCGTTTTAGGTGGATATCTTATACATAATACTACCTCTTGCAGCAATATGTATCGGCATTTTTGCCGGATATGCATATAGAAGAAACGTTGCGGAAGCAAAGGTAGGCAGAGCAGAAGATTCCGTTAAAAAGCTATTGGCGGAAGCGCAGAAAAAAGCTGAAGCGGTAAAAAAGGAAACTGTTCTTGAAGCCAAAGAAGAAATCCACAATTTGAGAAGCGAGTTTGAAAAAGAATCCAAGGAACGGCGTAACGAGATCCAGAGAGTCGAGAGAAGGTTGGTCCAGCGCGAAGAGATGCTGGACAAAAAAGTTGCAGGTGTAGAAGTTAAAGAAGAGCAGGTAAGCAAACGCCTGAAAGAAGTCACAAAGAGCAAAGAAGACGTAGACGCAGTCATCAAACAGCAGATAGAACAGCTTGAAAAGATATCCGGGATGACTTCCGACGAAGCAAAGGGTCTTCTGCTCGAAAAGGTCGAACAGGAAACAAGACGCGACATGGCGGTTTATGTGAGGGAGATAGAGTCGAAAGCAAAGGAAGACGCCGACAGAAAATCCCGCGAGATAATTGCCAACGCTATACAGAAGTATGCGGCTGACCATGTGGCAGAGAATACGGTATCGGTAGTCGCGCTGCCCAGCGATGAGATGAAGGGCAGGATAATAGGCAGGGAAGGGCGCAATATACGCGCGCTCGAAACCGCTACGGGCATTGATCTTATAATAGACGATACTCCGGAGGCGGTGATACTATCAGGGTTCGACCCCATCCGCAGGGAAATTGCACGTATTGCTCTTGAAAAACTTATAATCGACGGCAGGATTCACCCCGCCCGTATAGAAGAGATGGTGAAGAAAGCCAAGAAAGAAGTTGAAAAAGAAATACACGACGCCGGCGAGCAGGCCGCGTTTGAAACCGGCATACATAACCTGCATCCTGAAATAATAAAATTGCTCGGAAGGCTGAAATACCGTACAAGTTACGGCCAGAACGTACTCAAGCATTCGCTTGAAGTAGCGCATCTGGCGTCGGTAATGGCTGCGGAACTCGGCGCCAACGTAAAGCTGGCAAAGCGCGGCGGTCTGCTGCACGACATCGGCAAAGCCGTCGACCATGAGGTCGAAGGCCCGCATATTCAGATAGGCGCCGACCTGGCCAGAAAATACAGGGAAAACAACGACGTGATACACTGCATACAGGCGCATCATGGCGACATCGAAGCGCAGACAGTAGAAGCCGTACTCGTTCAGTCGGCAGACGCGATATCGGCGGCAAGGCCGGGGGCCCGCCGCGAAACTCTCGAAAACTATATCAAACGCTTGGAAGCATTAGAAGAAATCGCTAACTCATTCTCGGGTGTTGAAAAGTGCTATGCGATACAAGCGGGCAGGGAAGTCCGCATACTCGTAAAACCCGAAGACGTGGACGATGCAGGAATGCATCTGATGGCAAAGGACATTGTAAAGAAGATCGAAAAAGACCTCGATTATCCGGGACAGATAAAAGTAAATGTCATAAGGGAAACAAGGTCGGTCGATTTTGCAAAGTAACAGACAAGGAGAGCCTGAAAACGGCTCTTCTTTTTATTGCATTTAAGGCATAATTTTAATTGATATCAGACCGGGAGGATATAATAATGTTCCCTATTGCAGACGCGCATTCCGACTATGCGGGGTTTGTCGTGCTCCCCGAATGCTACGGCGCGGATTATGACCACGCCGATCTCGAGAGGATGGAGCGCGGGGGAGTGGCGCTTCAGATATTCGCCGCATGCGTGCAGCCCGGCTGTATTGGCGGGCTTTCAAACGGTTTGCGGCAGATAGACTTCATTCACAGTTTTGTTGACAGGTCAAACGGCCGCGTTCGGCTCTGCGCGCGGCCTGAGCAGCTTTCGCTGCCTCAGATTAAGGCAATAATAGCGATAGAAAGCGGCGAGACGATAGACTGCAGGGAAGAGATGATACATCGAGTATACGGCCTCGGGGCAAGAATGATGAGCCTTACCTGGAATGCCGAAAACGATTTCGCGCATGGCGCTTTAAGCGAAGGCGGATTAAAGCCAAAAGGCATTGAAGCTGTAAACGAGCTTATCAGGCTGCGCATGGCACTCGATGTATCACATTTAAATGAACAGAGCTTCTGGGAAGCGGCTGAAATCTATACATACCCGATGTGTGCGTCGCATTCCTGCGTATATGAGCTGCATCCCAATCCGAGAAACTTAAAGAAGCCGCAGATAGAGCACATAATAAAGCGCGGCGGGTATATAGGCGTAAACTTTTATGCGGAATTCTTAACCGGATCAGAGGCGTCCGTAAACGACGTTATAAGGCACATGGAGTATATACTTTCACTGGATGGGCAGAACAATGTCGGCTTCGGCTCCGACTTCTGCGGGGCGCCTCGCACGCCTGCTGGCCTTGAATCAGTTGCGGATTTTCAGAAGCTGCCCGAGTCGATGGCGAGGCTCAATTACAGCGATTCTCTTATATTTCAAATTTGCTATGGCAATTTAGAGAAATATATATTAGAATTTCTGTGAAGGCAGAAATGGTGGATATTATGAACGATATATATGAAAACCCGCTTATAACGCGTTATGCTTCCAGAGAAATGGCCGAGGTCTTCTCCGATGAAGTTAAATTCAAAACATGGAGAAAGCTTTGGATAATACTCGCGGAATGCGAGAAAGAATTGGGCCTTGATATCTCCGTCGAGCAGATCGAGGAGATGAGGCGCTATAAAGACGACATAAATTACGACGTTGCCACTGAGAGGGAAAAGGCCGTGCGTCACGACGTTATGGCGCATGTGTACGCGTACGGCGAACAGTGCAAAAAGGCGAAGCCCATAATACATCTCGGCGCCACAAGCTGCTTTGTGGGCGACAATACCGACCTTCTCGTAATGCATCGGGCGCTCGAAATTATAGAAGTAAAATTGGTGAACGTGATAGACAACCTCTCGCGTTTCGCTCTCAAATATAAGGACATGCCCGCGCTCGGGTTCACGCATTTCCAGCCGGCCCAGCTTACCACCGCAGGCAAGCGCGCGACCCTTTGGATACAGGACCTTATGATGGACATGGAAGCTTTAAGAGATGTTTTCCGCAGTTTTAAACTGCGCGGCGCCAAGGGCACGACCGGAACTGGCGCAAGCTTCCTCGCATTGTTTGACGGCGATGCTTCCAAAGTAAAGAAGCTGGACAAGATGGTATGCGAAAAGCTCGGCTTTCCGCCTTATGCCGTAACCGGCCAGACATACCCTCGTAAATTCGATACTATCGTGCTCAACGCGCTTTCGCTCGTCGCGCAGAGCGCATATAAGTTCAGCAACGATATTCGGCTGCTTCAGAGCCTTAAAGAGATTGAGGAGCCCTTTGAAGAAGAACAGATAGGCTCATCGGCCATGGCGTATAAACGCAACCCGATGCGCAGCGAAAGGATGGGGGCGCTGTGCAGATATCTCATCTCATTGCCCGTAAACGCCGCTGTAACGGCTTCAACGCAGTGGTTCGAGCGCACTCTCGACGATTCGGCTAACAGGCGTATAACGCTGCCTCAGGGCTTTTTGGCCGCAGACGGCATACTCGAGCTTTATATGAATATTACATCAGGTCTGGTGGTATACGAAAACGTTATAAGCGGCAGGGTGATGCAGGAACTGCCGTTTATGGCTACCGAAAACATACTTATGGAAGCCGTAAAACGCGGGGGAGACAGGCAGGAACTTCATGAGAGAATACGCAAGTATTCTATGCAGGCGGCCGAAAGAGTTAAAATGCACGGAGAACCTAACAACCTGATAAGCCTCATTAAATCAGACAGCGAATTCAGGCTTTCCGCGGAAGAGATAGACGGCATAATCGATCCGAAAAAATTCACCGGCTGCGCCGGCATACAAACAAGTGATTTCATTAATGAGCATGTTGCGCCGCTCCTCAGAAAATATGAAGGGCGTCTTGGAATAAAAGACGGCGTACATGTATAAATAAAAAAGCGCCGTTAAGACGCTTTATGCTGGGGTCCCCAAAAAGCCAAAGCTTTTTGGGGTAGAATGGCAGGGGAGACGCGATTCGAACACGCAACCGACGGTTTTGGAGACCGTTGCTCTACCATTGAGCCACTCCCCTTCGCAGACAAACGATATTATAATAAATTTGCAAACTTACGTCAATAGGAGGAAACAAAATGTCCGTATACAGTATTGGTTTCATCGGAGCGGGCAATATGGCATCGGCCATAATTAAAGGCGCGATAGAAAAAAACATAATCTGCTCTGATGATATTCACGTTTTTGATATAGACAGTAACAAATGCAACACATTGAAGAATAACTTTGGTATAAAAATATATGAAACCGTCAATGCTTTATGCGAAGGCAGCGATATTATAATGCTTTCGGTCAAGCCTAATGTAATGGCTTCCGTCTTAACTGAAATAAAGGAAACAGATAATCCCATCGTATCCATCGCGGCAGGCTGGAGCGCCGACATGATAAAAGCCGTGGCAGGCGCAGACAGAAAAGTATTGCGCCTTATGCCCAATACGCCGCTTATGGCGGGGGAGGGCATGAGCGTATTTGAGGCTCCTTCTAATTTTAATGACGAACACAGGGAATTCATAGAGAACATATTTTCGGCTCTCGGGAAAATAGAACACGCTCCGCTTAAGCTTATGGATGCTGTTACCGCCGTTTCGGGCAGCGGCCCCGCGTACGTGTATATGTTCATCGAGGCGCTGGCGGACGGGGGAGTGCTGTGCGGCCTGCCGAGGGATAAAGCCATGACGCTTGCTGCTCAGACAGTCCTCGGAGCGGCAAAAACTGTAATTGAAACGGGTATTCATCCAGGGGCGCTTAAAGACGCGGTGTGCTCACCGGGCGGAACAACGATAGAGGCCGTGAAAGCTCTCGAGTCAGGCGGTTTCAGAGGAGCCGTTATAAACGCCGTCGAGCAGTGTGCTAAAAAATCGAAGGCGCTGGCCCAATGAAGAACGTAATCATATATACTGACGGCGCGTGTTCAAATAATCCCGGCCCGGGCGGCTGGGCTGCGGTGCTTCTTTATAAGGGCAACGAGAAACAGATTAGCGGCTTCGAGCCTGATACTACTAATAACCGTATGGAATTAAAAGCCGTTTTAGAAGCTTTGGCCGCACTTAAAGAGCCGTGCGGCGTTACGATACATACCGACAGCTCATACATACACGACGCGTTTGAAAAAGGCTGGATAGTTAACTGGCAGCAAAACGGCTGGAAAACGTCTTCGAAGAAGTCGGTTGAGAATCAGGATCTGTGGCAGCAGATACTTGATGCCTCTAGCGGGCATAAGATCGCATGGCGCAAGGTAAAAGGTCACTCCGACGATAAATACAACAATGTGTGCGATAAACTCGCGAGAGAGGCTATAAAGCAAAATACCGGAAAAGAGGGGCAGGAACAGTAATTTTAATCTATGCGTAAAAGACATGTTTTGCGCATAGATAAGCGTGGATTGTGGGGTTTTATGTCGAGATCGAGCAAAACTGAAATAAACGTTCATAAAACGGAAAAGCTGCGCTCAGTGCTGGCCACTCTTCCGCCTTTCTGCCTTGATTTTTTCAGGGGAATCGAGCCCAGGACGTCGCTGCTTACGCGTATCAACTACGCATACGACTTAAGATTGTTTTTTTCGTTTGTGGATTGTGGGGTTTTATGTCGAGATCGAGCAAAACTGAAATAAACGTTCATAAAACGGAAAAGCTGCGCTCAGTGCTGGCCACTCTTCCGCCTTTCTGCCTTGATTTTTTCAGGGGAATCGAGCCCAGGACGTCGCTGCTTACGCGTATCAACTACGCATACGACTTAAGATTGTTTTTTTCGTTTGTGGAAAACGAGCTTGGCAAAGACCCGATGCATTTTAAAGCCAATGACCTTCAGGACATATCAATTAACGATTTTGAACGTTTTTTAGAGTTCCTGACATTATATTATAAAGACGACGAAGTCGTTGAAAACGGCGAAAAGGGTTTAGCGAGAAAATTATCCTCAATAAGGTCTTTATTCAAATATTATTATAAAAAAGGCCTTATAGAAGTCAATGTGACCGAGAAACTCGAAACGCCTAAGATACACGAAAAGCCTATCGTAAGGCTTGACAGCGACGAAGCCCGCTCGCTGTTTAATATTATTGAAACCGGCACCGGGCTGTCGCCTACGCAGCTTAAATTTCATAAAAAAACCAAGGTGCGCGATCTCGCTATTTTTACGCTGTTTCTTACGACCGGCATCCGCATCAGCGAGCTTTGCGCGCTCGACGTAAGCGATTTTGATTTCGGCAGAAACGCCTTTAAGGTATTAAGAAAAGGCGGAAACGAAGTCGTTCTTTATTTCGGTGAAGAAACAAAGGCCGCTCTCGAGCGGTACATCGAAGAAAGGAAAGGCGCTGCCAGTTTCAGCCAGGACTCCCCCATGTTCCTCTCCCTTCAAATTACGCGAATGAGTGTTCGCGCTCTTCAGGAACTTGTAAAGAAATACGCACGTGTCGCGGTGCCGCTGAAGAACATATCGCCCCACAAGCTGCGCAGCACATACGGCACTATGCTCTACGAGGAAACGGGCGATATATACCTCGTGGCGGATGTCCTCGGTCACAAAGACGTAAATACCACAAGAAAACACTATGCGGCCATAGACGAAGCAAGGCGCAAATCAGCGTCGGGAATAGTTAAATTCCGGGATGAATAAGAACATTTGTTTGTAAATTCGTTGACTTATACATTTGTATTTGTTAATATATTTTAGAGGTGATATCTATGGAAGGTTTATCCAAACGCCAGAACGATGTATTTCTGTATATCAAACGTTATATGGACGAGACCGGATACGCGCCGTGCGTACGCGATATCTGTTCGGCGCTTAATTTAAAATCCACGTCGACCGCCCATGCGCATCTTACCAAGCTCGAGAAAAAAGGATATATCTCCAGGGACCCCGCCAAACCGCGTACTATAATGATAATGGACGGCAGCGCTACGAAAGAACGTATGGTGCGCATACCCATACTCGGAAAGGTAGCGGCCGGAGTTCCCATAACTGCCGTTGAGAATATAGAAGAATACCTCTCCCTCCCCTACTCGCTTTTAGGCACCGACGACGTATTTATTTTAAACGTGAGCGGCGACAGTATGGTGAATGCGGGCATATTGGACAGAGACAGAATAATCGCAAAGAAGCAGGATTATGCGCAAAACGGCGATATAGTTGTAGCGATGATCGAAGACGAAGCTACCGTTAAACGGTTTTATCTCGAAAACGGCCGCGTGAAGCTTCAGCCCGAAAACGAAAAGTATGATCCTATATATACAAAAGACATGAACATATTAGGCAAGGTTATCGGCGTGCTTCGTATGTTTAAATAATTTCCATCTCGGCAAGAGCGCACATGAGCCCGAGTTTCATATGCGCGTATGTGAGGCCTCCCTGGGCGTATACGATATACGGCGGCTTTACCGGGGCGTCGGCCGACAGCTCTATTGAAGCGCCCTGAACGAACGTACCGGCTGCCATGATTATCTTATCTTCATACCCCGGCATATCCCACGGAACAGGAGTCGCGTGGCTGTCTACAGCAGCGGCTTTTTGTATGCCCTTAGTGTAAGCTAAAAGCAGCTTTTCGTCTTCCAGCATTATAGACTGGGTTATGTCGCTCCTTTGCGCATTAAACGACGGAAACACTTTATACCCAAGCGTTTCGAATACCTTTGCGGACAGTATGCTGCCTTTAAGCGCCTCGGCGGTAGTATGCGGCGCCATGAAAAGCCCCTGAAAAAACGGCCTGTAAGTGGCTTCGTATGAGCCGACTTCCGCCCCCAGCCCAGGGCATGTAAGCCGGTTTTCCGTAAGCTCTATCAGGTCCGGCCTCCCGGCAACGTATCCCCCAGTTGGAGCTATCCCTCCCCCGGGATTCTTTATCATCGAACCGGCTATGATGTCTGCGCCGCATTCTATAGGCTCTTCCGTTTCGCAGAACTCTCCGTAGCAGTTATCCGCCATGATGATTATATCGGGATAATTTGTTTTAATTATGCCTGTAAACTCTCTTATTTCTTTCATGGAAAGCGCTTTGCGCCAGGCGTAGCCCCGCGAGCGCTGCATGAAAATAAGCTTTGGTTTATCGGTATGCTCAATGATCTCTATCACTTTATTAACGTCTATCGAGCCGTCGGAAAGAAGCTCGGCCTGTTTATACTCTACACCGAAATCTGCAAGCGAGCCTGTGTCTTTATCTCTTCTGTCTCCGATAACGCTGGTGAGCGTATCGTAAGGGCGCCCGGTAACGCTTATCATAGTGTCTCCGGGGCGCAGCAGCGAAAATAAAGCCAGCGATATCGCGTGGGTTCCCGATGCGATATGCGGGCTCAAAATTGCTTTTCCGGTTTTCATTACCCGGGCAAACACCCGGCAGAGCGCTTCTTTTCCTTCATCGGAATATCCGTATCCGTTGGAAGGGTTGAAATGGCGCGGGGAAATATTCTCCTGCCGGAATGCGTCTATTACTTTATACTGATTTAACTCTGCGGTCTCCTCTGCACTCCGGAATATATCCCCCAGTTCGGCTTCGGCGCTGCTGATAAGCTTTTGTATGCGCTCGCCGATCCCGAAATTATTAAGTATATGCATATTATTGCTCAGGCATGTCCTTCTGTTTATCAGAAAATGTAAAGAATACCGACTTAGTGGGCGCTATAGTAGAAACCGCGTGCTTGTATATCATAAGCTGCTTGCCTTCGCTGTCAAGTATTATAGTAAAATTGTCAAAACCCTTTACGGAGCCTTTTATCTGATATCCGTTTGTGAGGTGGATAGTTACTGGTACCTTTTCTTTTCTTACCTGGTTTAAAAAAACATCCTGTAATACTATGACTGATTTCTGCATATTAAAACCCCTTTCTTTTTATACATATGATTATATCACTAATAGTATCTTCTATACAGGAATATTTGGAAACATCGAACCAAACTATACGCTCGTCCCTTTTAAACCATGTGACCTGCCGCTTAGCGAAACGCCTTGTATTTCGTTTTATAAGCGTTATTGCATCTTCAAGCCCGCATTCCCCGTTTAAAAAAGAGACCAGTTCTTTATAGCCTATTGCCTGCAGCGCTTTTATATCCCCGTATTCGTCATGGATACGTTTCACCTCATCCAAAAGACCTTCCCGCACCATTATATCGACCCTTTCGTTTATCTTTTCATACAGGCGGTCTCTCGGCATTGTAAGGCCTATAATTATATAATCATAGCTGTCGTTATACTGTCGGAAATTATATTCCGGCCTTCCTCCCGATTCTAATATCTCCAGCCTGCGTATAATGCGCCTCTTATCGTTGGCCGAGATTATATTTGCATATTCTGGGTCTTTTTCCTTAAGTATATTATACAGATAAGAAACGCTTTTGTCATCAGCAAGTTGTGCGTATTTTTGTCGAACCGTGTCGTCTCTGCTGTTTGTTCCAAAATCAAGTTTATATATTAACGAATTTATATACAGCCCCGTTCCGCCCGAAATTATTGGTATCATGCCGCGCCCGTTGATATCGTCTATCAATGAAAAGGCCGACCTCTGAAACTCCGCAACTGAATAATCCTCGTCAGGCCGGGCCACGTCGAGCATATGATGCGTTACGCCCTTTTGTTCCTCTTTAGTCGCTTTCGCGGTGCCGATATCCATACCTTTATATATCTGCATGCTGTCGGCACATATTATCTCAGTTTGCAGCTGCCCCGCAATCTGCACGGAAACATGCGTTTTCCCTGAAGCGGTAGGCCCGGTTATTATTATAAACCTGTTTTTGCTCATATAACTCTCTTAAAGCTCTTCTCCAGCTGTTTCTTCGTTATTACTGATATCACCGGCCTTCCGTGAGGGCAGGTCGGTATGACGCCGGTCAAAAGAAAGCTGTCTACAAGGCTCTGCAATTCGGCGGGCCCAAGCTTATCGCCCGCCTTTACGGCGCTGCGGCAGGCCGCCCGTATTACAGAATCCCTTTTGAGTACCATGTCGCCCGGGCCCTGTATCTCATTCAAAGCATCGTTCACAAGCTCCGCCGCGGCAGTATTGCCAGCAACCGACGGTACTGCGCTTATCTTATATTCCAGCGCTCCGAACGGCTCTATATCGAACCCCGCGGACGTAAGCGCTTCGATATTATCGTCTATTATAAGCTTTTGCTCATGCGACATCGTTATCACACTGGGCTCCAGCAATTGCTGGGATAACGGCATTGCCCCTTTTTTAAAGCGTTCATAGAGCAGCCGTTCGTGTGCTGCGTGCTGGTCGATTATGAGCAGATTGTCGCACTGCTCAACCAGCGCGTATGTGTCTTTGAACGAGCCTATAAGCCTGTATGTGGTGAGCGCGGGTATATCTTCGCCGCCACTGTTGTCAGCCTCAGGCTCAATGCTTTCTCTAAGCGCCTCGTAGTCATTCAGCCGCTGCGAGGATTCAGTCTCCTCCACCTTTAACACGGGAGCGGCTGCCGTTGTTTTTTTCGGCGACAGCGCCTGCCTCGCGAATCCCGAAAAGAACTCCTCCTGCACGCCTTCAGGCATATGCATCTCAACTCCGGCCTTTTCAGGATCGCTTTTTTCAGGTATAACGCTGCCTCTTATTCCTGCGCACGCTTTTGAGACCGCTTCCTTTATAACATATTCAACGGCGGCCGTATCCTTAAACCGCACCTGCAATTTATTGGGGTGCACGTTCACGTCTACCGCCGACAGCACAAGCTCTATATTCAGCGCAAAAAAAGGCACTTCTCCCTTAACGAGAGTTTCTCCGTATGCGTTCTTTATCATTTCACTAAGAGCGGTATTCCTCACATAACGCCGGTTGACGAAAACACTGCCTCCGCGCCTGTTTCTCATCACAGCGCCGGGCCTCGATACATATCCCGATACTTTTATATCGTTTACGCAGTGCTCCACGTAAACAATGGTATCCGTAATATTGCTTCCGTAAACGCAGTATATCGAAGTTTTTAAATCGCCGTTTCCGGAGCTGTGATATATTGTCTTCCCTTCAGAAGTATAATGAAACGATATCTCAGGAAACGCGAGTATATAGCGCGATACGAGGTCTGAGACAAGTGCAGCTTCCTGCGCGTCGCTTTTTAAAAATTTCCGCCTTGCGGGCACATTATAAAACAAATTGCTTACGGTGACCGACGTTCCGTCGGGCAGCCCGGCCGGGTTTATATAATCGACACGCCCGCCGCTTACGCGGATGTGCGTTCCCGCTTCCTCTGCTCTCCGTTTTGTTTTCATTTCCGTGACCGATACCGCGGCTATGCTGGAAAGCGCCTCGCCCCTGAACCCCTGGGTACTTATAAAATCAAGGTCGCTCTGCGTGAATATCTTGCTTGTAGCGTGTTTCTCAAACACGAGGTTTACATCTTCCGCACTGATTCCGGAGCCGTTATCAGTCACGGATATCTCCTTAACTCCGCCGCCGGAGATATTGACGCTTATTGCGCTCGCTTTGGCGTCTATTGCGTTTTCAACGAGTTCCTTGACAACGCTGGCCGGCCGCTCGACTACTTCGCCGGCCGCTATTTTATCGGATATGTTTTTTGGAAGAAGCTTTATCTCCCCCATATTACCTGCCGCCTATCTTATGCTTTATTTCGCTTAATAGCTTTAATGAGTCAAGCGGTGTCATGTTGTCGAGGTTCACGTCCCGAAGCGCCTCTATAAGATCATCCTTTTCAAAAGTGCCTTTTGCCTGTTGCCTGTGATTTATACCGAGCACCCCTTCGTCCTTCTCTATCAGCGCCTGCATTATGGCTTTTGCCCTGTCGGTAACTCCCGCCGGGACGCCCGCAAGCTTCGCTACTTCTATCCCGAAGCTCCTGTCGGCCCCGCCTCTTACTATCTTGTGCAAAAATACCACTGTGTCCGCCATCTCTTTTACGGTTATGGAATAATTACTAACGCCGGGAACAATGCCTTCCAGCTCCGAAAGCTCGTGGAAATGCGTTGCGAAAAGAGTTTTCGCCTTAATATTTTGGCTTATGAACTCAACGACCGACCACGCTATGGAAAGCCCGTCGAGCGTGCTCGTGCCCCTGCCGATCTCGTCGAGTATCAAAAGGCTTTTCGGCGTAGCGTTGTTTAATATGTTCGCTACTTCGTTCATCTCCACCATAAAAGTGCTCTGTCCGGAAGCGAGGTTATCCGAAGCGCCTACGCGGGTGAATATCTTATCGACTACGCATAAAGACGCGCTGTCAGCGGGAACAAAGCTGCCCATATGCGCCATAAGCACTATAAGCGCCACCTGCCGCATATATGTGCTCTTTCCCGCCATATTTGGGCCGGTAAGTATCATTATGCTCTCTTCATCTGTTATCAGAGTATCATTTTTTACAAACGATTGTTTAACAAAACCTTCTACTACCGGATGGCGCCCGCCTTTTATCTCTATCTTCCCGTTCTGCGTGATTTGAGGCTTAATATAGCCGCTTTCATATGCGACGGCGCCAAAGCTCCGCAAAACGTCAAGCGTCGCGACGATATCTGCCGCGTTCTGGAACCGGCTTATGTTTTCTGAGAGAATATTTCGTATGAAAACAAAGCATTCGTATTCCAGCGCCACGAGCTTCTCCTCAGCGCCCAAAAGTTTTTCTTCCATCTCCTTAAGCTCGGGAGTAACGAAGCGCTCACAATTGGAAAGCGTCTGCTTTCTTATATACCTGTACGGAACTAGTTCGAGATACGATTTAGTCACCTCTATGAAATACCCGAATACCTTGTTATACCCTACCCGCAGGTTTTTGATGCCCGTGGCCTGCCTTTCTGCATTTTCGAGCGAAGCGATCCATTTCTTTCCGTCGCGCGAAGCCTGCTTCAATTCGTCTATATCCGAGTTATAGCCTTCTTTTATGATGCCGCCCTCCGTTATACCCGTGGGAGCGTCCTCTTCTATAGAAACGTCTAAAAGCTTATATATATCGTCCATGCAGTCGAATCTGCCGAAAAGCCCTGACAGAAGAGCCGACCTGCATCCGCTTATAGCGTTTTTAAGCTGCGGAAGTTTGCCTAGAGAATTCTTAAGCGCAAGGCAGTTTTTTGCGTCGAGTGATGAATAGGATATGCGTGAGATAAGCCTCTCGAGGTCGAAAACACCGTCGAGCGCTTCGGCTATATTGTCCGACAACGGCAAATTGTCCTTTATCTCCTGCACGGCGTCAAGCCTTTCGTTTATCCCTGATATGTTCTGTAACGGCTCGTTTATATAGCGTTTTAAAAGCCTTGCCCCCATCGCCGTCTTGGTTTTGTCGAGCGTTCCGAAGAGCGAGCCTTTCACCTTGCCTTCGCGTAGCGTCTTCGTAAGTTCAAGGTTGCTTCTTGTGAAAACGTCCAGCGCCATGAAATCGCTGCTGCCGTTTATGCGTATCGTGTTAATGTGGGAAAGCGCGTTCTTTTGAGTCTCCTTTAAATAATCGACCAAAGCGCCCGCCGCGCCCACTCCCGCGCTGTCGGGGCTTATGCCGTAGCCTGAAATGCCGGAAACTTTAAAATGCGACAGCAGCGAGTCGAGAGCGGTATCGCGCTCAAACGTAAAGGCCGGGTATTCGCTGGTGAAAATATTCTGTTCTCTGATTACTTGGCCGAGCTTTTCTATTATGTACTTGTCGTTTTCGCAATAGATCAATTCGCTGGGCGATATCCTCGATATTTCGTTTATAACGTACGATAAGTCCTCGTCTTCACCGCACTCGCCAATAAAAAACGCTCCCGTTGAAACGTCGGCATAAGCGAGGCCAATACTTTTATCTTTTTTATAAAGCGATAATATATAGTTGTTGTCTGTATCGCTGAGCAGAGAGTCTTCAGTCACGGTGCCGGGCGTTATCACGCGTATCACGTCGCGCTCCACAAGCCCCTGCGACAACGCCGGGTCGGTAAGCTGCTCGCATATGGCTACCTTATAACCTTTTTTTATCAGCTTGTCTATATAGCCCTGAACGGAATGATACGGAACGCCGCACATCGGCGCCCTCTCATTAAGGCCGCAATCCCTGCCGGTCAGCGTTATCTCAAGCTCTTTTGATGCGCAAATCGCATCGTCGAAGAATAGTTCATAGAAATCCCCCAGCCGGAACATCAGCAGGCAATCGTTATATTTTTCTTTGAGTTCGACATACTGCCTCATCATTGGCGTTAACTGTTGCATATTCTCCTCCGTATATATGTAATATTATAACACACAAAAGTGTTTGTGTTGTAAAAAGTAATGTGATGCAATATAATTTAAATAAAATATAACATCATTTTTTTATGATTGGGGTATTCATGAAGTTTAAGGCCGTTTTAATTCTTATTATAGTAATAATATGTTTATCCGCATGCGCCGAAGTGGAGATTTCCTATACCCTTACAAACGATAACTCTTTAAGTATAGATTATTCGTTTTCCGTTTTCTCCGATAAGGATATTTCGGGATATATATCTTCAATAAAGTCTTATTGGGACGATATGGGTTTCACTGCGGAAAGTTCAAATGAAGACGGGGTTTTTACATTAAACGGCCATAAGGCTGTCGATTACGAATCCCGTGGCAGCGCCGTAAAGGAGCTTTCTGAAATGTTTACCGATAAGGATTCTCTTTTTTATAATGTCAGGTTTACATATACTCCATCCTATTCTGAGGATCATTACGACCTTTCCGCAAGCATCTCTCTCGAAGGCCTGATAAGAAAAAGCGATGACGTCAATATACCCTCCGCTGAGGTGGAATCGTTTCTAAGAGGCGCTGAAAACGGAAACTACAAACTTTCGATAACTCTGCCCGGTGATGTCGTTGAAACTAACGCCGACGAGCGAAACGGCCAGACCTGCACCTGGCTTTTAGAATATGGAGAAAATAGAGATATTAAAATATCAACAGAACGGGTGTTTGACGAAAAAGTTTCCCATTATGAATCGCTTAAAGAGACCCAAAGCAGAGACAACCTGTTTTTCATGATCGGCTGCTCCGCTGCCGGCCTTTTACTGCTCATCATTATAATCACTGTCTCTATACGCGGCGCGCGTTCAAAAAGATCAAAGAGGTCAGAAATTTACGTAGAACGGTTTTGAGGCCTGTATCCTGCCGTCTGGTAGTAAAAGGTATAGTTTAAATATCCTGTCTTCCTCCGTTATGCGGTCTGTCCAGTAAACGTAATTGTTAGACATCTTGCCGACCCTTGCAACAGCCGTTTGGTTTCCATGTATGGTCCTTACCGGCCATATCGGTTCCCCGTCGGTATTGCAGCATACCAGCGTATACAAAGCGTCCTTATCCACGCTTGTTTTTGTCCAGGTGATATCATAATATACGTAGCCGTAACTTGAGCGCTTTGTTCTTTTTAAATTGAAGTCTACAGGCTCAAGAGGAGAATACTCGTTTGTTTTGCCGATAAAAGAATAGTAGTAGTCCCTTAATCCGGATACATCATCCGCCGTCGGCAGATAGATGTTCTCCTGCGGCACCAGATTATAGACTCTGTCGTTAATTTTAGGATTATAATCGTCTTTACCTGTTTTTATAAGATCATATATGTCCAGATATTCGCGCGTCTGCTTCGCGTTGGGGCTTCCCATTAGCTGCACGTAATCTTCCGCAGCCAACTCATGGATCTCCCATTCGTGGTTTTCAATGTATGTATTCCAATCGGTAAAGACGACGTCATGACCTGCGCTGCCCAAATCGCGCAGATCATAGTATTCGGAATCAAGCGGGTCTTCATTGTCTTTAAGAAAATAAAATACAGTAAAATGATGCCCGTATTCGTGCGATATCGTTCTGGCCGCCTGCGTTGCGCTTTCGAATCTGTCCATGTTATACAGTTCTATAACGCTCACGTTGGGTTTTACCGAATACTTAAAGCTGTTTGGCACAAGAGACGGGAGGTCGAAGAACACCGAAAAATTTTCCTGTTTCGAGCTTTGCGTTCCGGCAATATTGGAATCGATCTCCGAACTGCCCGGGAAAACGTCGATCTCGCTGACATACGTTATTTCCTCGCCATGTACGTTATTTAACAGTTCGTTATATATCTCGACGAGCTTTTCGCCTTTCCACTTGTTTGAATAACTCACTATGGAAAAGCCCAGCGGGGTCTTATAAACATTGTCGCTCAGATCTTCCGTTGCCACTTTGGAAAGGGGCACTCCCCTCGCTTCATGCTGGCTGCCTTTTTCATATACCGTATCGGCGTATTTGGTATTGTCGATAGCCGCTATTTCCATGCTGACTGTAGTTTTATCAAGGTAAAAATAAGCCGTGACTCCAATAACGGCTATCAGAAGCACCGCCAGGATAATTATATTCGAGTTGCTTTCCCTTGCATGTCTCCCTCTCATAGTATCACTCCTCTTCTTTACATACGCCGTGAAGAGTATGCTCTTTTATCTTATCTATCCTTACCGGTATAAGTCTGCCCAACTCATCCGCGTTTCCGTTGAACGTTACGGTCTTGGCGGTGCGCGTCCTTCCGCATAACTCATTTTTACTGCGCCTGCTTACCGATTCCGCGAGCACTTCGACTTCCCTTCCCAAATACTCAATATTGCGCTCTTTCATTATTCCGGTAACCAGAGCGTTAAGCTTTGAAAGCCTTTCGGCTTTCCTTTCTTTTTCTATCTGTCCGGGCATAGACGCTGCTTTCGTAAGCTTCCGTTTGGAATAAGCGAATGTATAGGCAGCGTCAAACCGCACCTTTTCCATAAGTTCGATTGTATCACAAAAATCGCTTTCCGTCTCCCCCGGAAAACCAACTATTATATCCGTTGATATAGCTATATGAGGCACGCGCTGTCTCAATTTTTCGATCAGGCTCAGATAATGCGCTTTGGTATAGCGCCGGTTCATCTTTTCAAGTATACTATCGCTCCCCGACTGCACAGGCAGGTGTATGTGCTCGCAAAGGCTCACAAGGCGGCCGTAACAGCTAATAAGTTCATCGGTAAGGTCTTTTGGGTGGGAAGTCATAAACCTTATCCTCTTAATATCCGTTTCCCCGTCTATGCGCTTAAGCAGCTCGGGAAATGTCGTTTCATCGCCAAGGCCTTTGCCGTATGAATTAACATTCTGCCCAAGAAGCGTTATCTCCTTTACTCCGGCATCACAAAGAGCGTTTATTTCGCTTAAAATATCTTCGGGCCGGCGGCTGCGCTCCCTGCCCCGTACGAATGGAACTACGCAGTATGAGCAGAAGTTATTGCAGCCGTAGATTATATTCACATATGCGCTGTAAGGGCTTCTCCTTTTCACGGGAAGGCCTTCTATTACCGCTTCTTCCGGTGCGACGTTTATTACTCTTTTACCGCCTATAAGCGCTTCATTAAGCATCGATTCGAAGCTATGCATATGATTCGTTCCGAACACGATATCTATAAACGGGAAACGTCTCTTAAGCTTCCCGGCAACATCTTCCTGCTGCATCATGCATCCGAAAACCGCGATCAAAGCGCCCGGAACGTTTTGTTTATGGTCTTTTAAGGCGCCCACGTTTCCATAAAGCCTTGCCTCGGCATGCTCTCTCACACAGCAGGTATTGAAAATTATCAGGTCTGCCTTTGCCTTTTCTTCAGCCGGCCCGTATCCCAGGCCTTCAAGAAGTCCTGCCAGCTTTTCACTTTCGTGCTCGTTCATCTGG
Organism: uncultured Christensenellaceae bacterium; assembly: GCA_964547655.1. Taxonomy (GTDB): domain Bacteria; phylum Bacillota; class Clostridia; order Christensenellales; family SZUA-584; genus DTFZ01. The sequence goes on along the minus strand of CAZJOS010000017.1, from coordinate 757 downwards.
CATCCGTAAGTTTCGATAAAATAACTTAATCCGTTTTCCGTTATATATTCTTTTAGCGACTCGTCCAAGTTTTATAAATGCCTTTCACTGAATAATATCCGCTCAAAAGCTTAATTTTTTTGGAGCTTTCGAATAAAAACATTATATTAAAAATATATATCTTTATCAACTTTACCGGCAGTTAATTTGATTTTTTCCGGGCATAAATATATAATTATATGAGCTTTAAAAAACGAAACGGCGTATCAAAAATGGGTTGACATTGCAGTTTAAATACTGTATATTATACTTCGTCGCGAAAAAACTCACGGGGTGTAGCGCAGTTTGGTAGCGCGCTTGCTTTGGGAGCAAGATGCCGGGGGTTCAAGTCCCTTCACCCCGACCAGAGCGTAAGTGGCCCCTTGGTCAAGCGGTTAAGACATCGCCCTTTCACGGCGGTAACAGGAGTTCGATTCTCCTAGGGGTCACCAATTTCACGGGGCCTTAGCTCAGTTGGTCAGAGCGGTCGGCTCATAACCGATTGGTCCGGGGTTCGAGTCCCTGAGGCCCCACCAAAACCAAAAAGCCTTAAAGCTTTTTGGTGTTATATGGCCCGGTAGTTCAGTTGGTTAGAACGCTAGCCTGTCACGCTAGAGGTCGACGGTTCGAGCCCGTTCCGGGTCGCCAGATACCCCAAAGTTAACTCTTTGGGGTATGATTTAAGCCTCGGTAGCTCAGTCGGTAGAGCAAGGGACTGAAAATCCCTGTGTCGACAGTT
>CAZJOS010000016.1:0-21588 GCA_964547655.1 uncultured Christensenellaceae bacterium | reverse complement strand
ATCACAGCCGGGCTTATCTTTCGATAGGAAATAATACCATATCCGTAACGCGCCTGGAATATTGCAGCGAAAAGGTCGACAATTACCTGTCGGGATTTAAAATCGTTCATATATCAGACCTGCATAACCATAGCTTCGGAGATAAACAATGTAAGCTTATTTACCGTATTAAAGAAGAACGTCCGGATATCATCGCTGTAACCGGAGACCTTATTGACAGGCGGCGCACCGATATAGATACAGCTATGGCATTTATTCGAAAAGCTGTTAATACGGCTCCCGTCTATTACGTCACCGGCAACCACGAGATAAGATCGGATAAATATGAAGAATTAAAAATCAAACTTAAATCTTCGGGCGCTGCCGTTATGGATAACGAATCGAGGACGATAAAACACTGCGGCAGCGAATTTAAATTGATCGGCATAAGCGACGCCTCTTACTTTTGCTCCGACCCGGAAGTCGTTGACGCAGTTGCTAAAAGAAAAATCGAAGGTACGCTAAAACGCCTTGTTAAAACAGGCTCCCGCCTTAATATCCTGCTTACCCACAGGCCTGAAATGATAGGCTTATATGCTAAATGCGGAGCTGACCTCGTGCTTTCAGGGCACGCTCACGGCGGGCAGGCAAGGCTGCCGTTTATTGGAGGGCTTTTCGCCCCGGGGCAGGGAATATTACCGCGGTATACAAGCGGTATGTACACTTACGGCGATGCGGTATTGGCGGTCAGCAGGGGCCTTGGCAACAGTCAATTTCCGCTTCGCATATTTAACCCTCCCGAAATCGTAACGCTTACATTAAAAAACAGTCTTTAAAGCTGCTCTTAGCCGGCAAAATATTCGATAATACCGTCGCAGATAGCTTCTGCGACCTCATGCTGGTACTCTTCCGTATTGAGCTTCTCTTCTTCAAACGCGTTGCTTATGTATCCGCATTCAACCAATACGCTAGGCTGGTAGCCGTATTTGAGTATTATAAGGTTATCCGAACGGGATACCCCCTGCTTTCCCGGATCAAGGGCTTCATTCATGCTTTGCTGTATAGACTCGGCTAGTATTTTTCCCTGCTCCGAGCCCGGCAGGAATAAAACGAGCGGGCCTGAAACAGACGAGTCTTTATACCAGTTCATGTGAACGCTTATTACCAGATCGGCGTTGCTGCCAGAAATTATACCGCCCCGTACTTCCCAATCTTCTTCTTTAGTTCCGGCAAGCGAGTCTTCGCTGCGCGTCATAACGACCGCCGCGCCTTTGTCTTCAAGCTGCCGCTTCAGCAGAAACGATACGCTAAGATTGAGCTTTTTTTCCACAGAGCCGTTTACGCCTGTCGCTCCGTCGTCGTCTCCCCCATGCCCCGCGTCAACGACTATTGTCTTTCCCTTAAGCGGCCTTTCGTTATCGATAACAGGCGCGCTGTTTCCCGCCGAGGTATCCTGTGGCGGGTCAAGAGCGGCTATTACCCTTCTGCCTTCATCGCTGCTAAAAAACCGGGCCGCAATAATTATTGCGGCTGCCGCAAAGAGCAGTATCGCAAGGGTTACGGTGAACTTCCTTTTGTTCAGCCGGTATCTGTGTTTTGCTTCCTGTTCGCTCTCCTGAACAGCTGCATTTTTTTCGTTCTTCATAAACAACCCGCATTTCTCACCACACCCCAACCTAAAAGCACAAAAAGACTTTAGCTTTTGGCTAATTATTACTGCCAATATCCTGCTTATTTTATCGCGTCGTCGAGCATCTGTTTCTGCGCGTCCGTAAGCGAAAGATTCTTCTTTAGGTCGTTGACAACCGCCTGCCCGCGTATTTTGGCGAAATATTTCAGACCGCTAACTTCCGCTTCCCATTTGTCGAGCGTTGGCCGTTCGCTCCAGCGTACATTTTCCGCCGCAACTTCACTGCGTATCAGATTCGCCGCATCGTCTATCGCCGCTGTCACCCGGTCTTTACTGTAGATGTTTTTCAGCGCCCACGCGAAGCGCTCGATAAATGCGTCCTTCCACGGTTTATATTTCAGCAGGGCGTTGAAAATATCGGAGCCCGCGACACTTGGTTTCATGCGTTCTGCAACTGTATCGAACGAGGAGAATGAGTCGTCGACGTCCTGATATATCTGTATCCATTTTCCATCCGGCGGTATCTGATAGTACTGCACATTACCCGTATCGTTGTTAGCTATGTATATCTCATTTATCATAAAATCCATGAAGCTGTCTGTATCGAGTCGTGCTGCGACCCAGTCGAAATTCTCCTTCTCCGACATGCTGTTTTTATGTGCATTTATATAGTTGTATATATCTTTGTACCCTTCGCTCGAGCCATTGTTAACCGTTTTGAGGCCTTTTGCGAGATTGATATTATCGATAACGCTGTCGTCCGTAATCCCCTCGTGCTGCGCCACCATATACTTGTTGCGCTTCTCCATCATAAAGTATATGCCCCAATATTTGCCGTTGATATAAACCACGCATGGCCTGCCGGCTTGCGTCATTACGTTCATCTTTCCGTCCACGAGGCCCAATGCGACGTACGTTTTCAGTTTAGTCAGCATTCCGCCCTCGCGTCCGGCCGTGCGCAGTATTATAGACTTGTACTCGGTAAAATTACGGTTCGGGAAGAACGGGTAGCCGAGAGTGCCCTTGCCGTATTTGCTGCGTGCGTATATAGCGAGCGACTTCTGTTCTTTCAACTGCAGAGTCATTCCGCCCGTCATCTGGAGCCCTATATCCTGTTGGAACACGCGCTGCCCGCTCTCGTCGTATAATTCGAACGAAGCGGGAACTTCAACATCCTTTTTACTGTTCGTATATATGCCCGTTGCCGGGTCAAACAGGCCGTTGTGTTCGGTCGTTATAGAAACGACCGGAAGCGTATGCGAAGTATTTATAAAATATGTCTCTGTAGTAATTCCGCTCTCTATATAGCCCTGTTTAAACGCTTTAGCGCGTATTGACGTTGTTTCATTTATCGTTATCGGCCCGGCATATTGCTTTGAGCTTTGCGTGGGCTCGCTTCCGTCGGTAGTGTAATATATAGCGCTTCCTTCCGTAGATGAAAGCGAGAGCTGTATAGCCCCGTCATATTTCCCGGGCTGCTTGTCGAAAGTGATTTCGCTTACAAATCCGGCCTTTCCCTCTCCGTTCGGCTGATTCGGCGTAGGTTCGAAATACGCTGTCTCAGACGACCCTGCCGCCCTGCCTATAGATAGATTCTGCTGCTGTACGCCGAGAAAATACCTGTCTAATAGCTGGTCCTGCGCGTTGAAGAGGGCTACAGTACTGCCCAACTTGTTCAGTTTGAACGCCGCGCCCAGGTAGTTTCCGCTTGTGTTCGAAACTCCGTTAGTGATCACTGCCAAATGATCTCCCGGCTGAAGCGTGACGTCGGGGAAACGAAATTTAGCGGGATTGGATGCGTCGTCGGTAAGCCCGTAACCTTGCAGATTTACCGCTCCGGATCCTCGGTTTTCCACTTCTATGTAATCGCTTTTTGCGCCGTCGGCAGTATCGTATTTATTGTTTGAAGACAGTATTTCTGAGATAACTATATCTCCGAGCGCGGCCCGGCTGCTGGATTCGAATTCAGCGAAGCCCGCGTCGGTGTTGGGGTATCCCGGCGTTGGCAGGCTTGATATAAGCCATTGCCCTGTCGGCGCCCCGTTCTGAAATTCCCTCCCATATACCCAATCAGAAGACATCTCCCCTATAGTCACGCTGTCTATGAGGCGCCCGCGCTCGTCCGAAAGGGAAACTTCAGCGCTGTATGAAGAGAGCTTGAAGTTCGCGTACAGCGGACCGTCGCCCATGTAGGGCGTGGAGAGCCCGGAGCAGAAGACGACAAGCTGCTGCCCCGCTTTTATTGTTACGTCGGGAAAACGCCATTTTAAGGGGTCGCTTATATTGTCTGAAAGCCCGAAGCCGTTTAAGTTTATATCCTCAGAACCTGTGTTGATTATCTCCACCCAGTCGGGATATTGTCCTTTGCCGTCGTTCAATGTCATGGCGTTTGAAGTCATTACTTCATTTATCAGCAGTTTTGAATCGCCCGCCGACATGCTCGCCTTATAAGCCTCGAAACCCGCTTCGCTGTTTTCATAACCCGGCGTAATGTTTTCCGTCTGCTGCCATGAGCCGCCAATGAGAGCATAAGAAAAATTATCGGGCAGCTCCGGTATATCGAGTGAGTCTGCCACATCGAAAGACGTTCCGCTCGATAATATAAGCTTTTCACCCTGCGAACTCAATTTGAAACTGCAGTGTATTATGCCTTCCTTCACATTCGAGTTCGAATCTCCGGTAAGGTACACTATCATATATTCGTGCGCTTTAATTACAGCCCCTGAAGGAAACACCCATTTATTCAGCTTTTTCTCATCGTCGGAAAGCATAAAATTACTCATATTTATATCGCTGCCGGTGGTGTTGTAAAACTCGACCCAGTCGCTGCTGTTGCCTTTATCGTCAGGATATATCCCTTTATTGCTGGTCATTACCTCGTTTATGATTATTTTTCCTGAAACGTCGGAAGAAGTACCCGAAGGCGGGCTAACTGCTCCGTCGCCAAAATATAATATGGCCCCCGCTATTGCCGCCCCTAATATCAATATCAACAGTAATTTTATGAACGTCTTCATTACGCACCTGTATTCTTTATTATCCCGGCTTTAAGCCGATTAATGTGCATGTTTTTCAGTAAAAAGCTACATTCCGTAAGAGTATATCATAAATATTATACTATCACAATCGGCGTCTTCCCAGTTCTATAATTGTTTAAAAAGAGACGCAATAAAAGAGCGGCTGTCACCAACCACTCTTTATATCACACCTGTTATTAAAGCTTATTTGTTGTCAACAGCGGCCATGTGAGATATGAGATCGACTACCTTGCAGCTGTAACCCCACTCGTTGTCGTACCACGAAACCAGCTTAACAAAGTTAGGGTTCAGCATGATTCCAGCGTCGGCGTCGAATATGCTCGTTCTCGCGTCTCCTATGAAATCTGATGAAACTACCTTGTCTTCGGTATAACCTACGATGCCTTTGAGTTCGCCGTCGGCTGCGGCTTTCATAGCGGCCTTTATTTCGTCGTATGTCGTTGCCTTTTCGAGCCTTACGGTCAGGTCTACTACCGAAACGTCGGCCGTGGGTACCCTGAACGCCATGCCTGTAAGCTTTCCGTTGAGTTCGGGGATAACTTTACCAACCGCCTTCGCCGCGCCGGTAGACGACGGTATGATGTTAAACGCAGCGCCTCTGCCGCCTCTCCAGTCTTTCTTCGAGGGCCCGTCTACCGTTTTCTGTGTGGCCGTCGTAGCGTGTACGGTTGTCATAAGCCCTTCTATGATGCCGAACTTGTCGTTTATCACCTTTGCAAGAGGAGCAAGGCAGTTGGTCGTGCACGAAGCGTTGGAAACGACCTTCATGTCCGGCTTATACGCATTCTGGTTGACGCCCATTACGAACATGGGAGCGTCGCTCGAGGGAGCGGAAATCACGACTTTTTTCGCGCCGCCCTTTAAATGGGCGCTCGCCTTATCGGTCGTCGTAAATACGCCGGTAGATTCGACGATATACTCAGCGCCGCACTCTTTCCAGGGTATCTCGTCCGGGTTCATGCACGCATATACGGCTATTTTTTTGCCGTTTACTATCAGGTTTCCGTCCTTCGCTTCGGCCGTGCCTTTAAAGCGGCCATGCACCGTATCGTATGTCAGCATGTAAACCATATACTCAGGATCGATAAACGGGTCGTTTATTCCGAGTATCTCGATGTTAGGGTTGCTTACCGCCGCCCTGAAGACTAATCTGCCGATCCGTCCAAAACCGTTTATACCTACTTTTACTGCCATTATAAATTCCTCCAATAAAAATAAATTTGAAACTTTTTCATGCTTATATGATAAAACATTATTGTGAAAAATTCAACACATTTATCTTATTACAGCGCCGTTTCCGCTATTTGTATGATTCTTTATTCTTTAAAAGATACGCCCAGCCGCCCAAAATCATCTTCATATAAATACCGCCACTCCCCTGTTTTCAGATCTCCCAATTCAAGGCCGCCAATTGACACTCTTTTAAGATACGATACGGAGCATCCTACAGCCTCAAACATCTTTTTTACCTGCCTGTTGCGCCCCTCGTGAATGGTAACGTACACTTTGGCGGTATTCCCGTTCTTCTCAACTACCTCTATCTCGGCCTTTGAGGTCTTCCTTCCTTCTATATCAACGCCGGCCTGCAGCATGCCGGCAGTCCGTTCATCGAACGCACCTTCTACTACTGCAAGGTATTTCTTGCTTATTTCATGCTTCGGGTGGGTGCACCTGTACGCGAACTCCCCGTCGCTCGTCAATATAAGCAGACCTTCGGTATCATAGTCGAGCCTGCCTACGGGGAATATGCGCGTATCTATGTTTCTTAACAGGTCGAGCACCGTTTTTCTGCCCCGGTCGTCGGAGCACGCAGATATATATCCCGCTGGTTTATTCAGCATTATATATATGTGCTCTTTTTCCGGGGATATCAAAGAGCCGTCGACGCAGACCGTATCGCTGTCCGTATCTATATCAATGCCCATTTCCCTGACGGCGGAGCCGTTGACTGTTACTTTCCCCTGCTCGATAAGTTCGTCGGCTTTCCGTCGGGAAGAAACGCCGCATAATGCTATGTATTTATTGAGCCTCACAAAAACCTCCCGTCTAATCCGTGCCTGTCTTGAGCCACCTCTCAAGTATCTTCCCAATGTTATATTTGTAAGAATTCTCTCCAATGGTGTTGGGCGCTGTAAGGGAGACCGAATATATCTGTCTCGTTCCAAGCCAGATGTCTACGAAGCCTGCCTTCTGCCCTTCAAGCACCGGGGCATTAAGCTCTTTTTCGAGGTATACCCTCTTCTCTATTCTGCCGAACTCCTCGTCGGTAAGAGGGTAGTATACGTCCTCTTTCGTGTATACCGGAAAATAATCTTTTACTCCCTGCTTTACATTGACGTCTCCTAAGTATTCCCCGGCATGCTGTATCAGCTTGTTTGAATAGTTGTTAAAGCCGTAATCCATAAGCTTTGCGCAGTCGCCGAACATATCTGACGCGGAAAGAACTACGGATATCAGCTGCATCCCGTCTCTTTCCGCCGCCGCGCTGAGGCATCTGCCCGCGGCTTTGGTATAACCGGTCTTTATACCGTTGCCGCCTTCATATTGCCAGAGTAGTTTGTTTTTGTTCTTTACGACCCTGTTGTACTCGTGCCCTTCCCAAGGTATCGTTTTATACTGTGTTCTTACCAGTTCCCTGAAAAAGTCGTTCTTCATGGCGTAGGCGGATATTATCGCAAGATCGTAAGCCGTCGTGTAATGGTCGTCTGTGGGCAATCCGTTGGGGTTGTTGAAATTAGTTTCGTACGCTCCTATCTCCTTTGCCTTGGCGTTCATCATTTCTGAAAACTTATCCACGCTTCCCGCAACGTGCTCCGCTATGGCGACCGCTGCGTCGTTGCCCGAAGCGAGCATAAGGCCGAAAAGCATATCCGACATCGTCATCTTTTCGCCTGCCGCCAGCCAGATGGAAGACTCGCCCACTTCGCTTGCATTCGAGCTTACCACTACGGTATCGTTGAGATTGCAGTTCTCTATGGCAATTATCGCAGTCATTATTTTTGTAGTGGACGCCATGGGAAGTTTCTCAAACGCGTTTTTCTCATACAGCACCCTGCCCGACGCCGCTTCTATTAAAATTGCCGATTTTGCCGTAACGCCGTTTTTCCCTGTTAGCTCCGCATCGGGTTGTGCGTGTGTTTCGCCAACATTATAAGCGAATACGGCGGCTATTACCAGTAATACCGCCGCTATTTTGGATAACTTCTTTTTCATCGCTTATTCTCCCTTTTCGTTTTTTCCCTTAAATGCTTCCTTTACGTGCGATACTATTTTGGGAACCGTCTCAAAAATCTTCTCCAGAAGGTTAGACCCGTTTACAGGCAGAAGCTGTATATCGTTTTCGTTTACGACGAGGAACCCGATAGGGCAAATCGATATTCCCGAACTCGCTCCCCCGGCGAAAGGGTACTGGGATTCCTGCTGCTGGCTATCCTTCCTTCCATACTCGCCGCCGCCCGCCACGAACCCGAAAGCAACCTTTGATACCGGTATTATGGTCGAGCCGTCGGTGGATATTATAGGGTCGCCTATAATGGTATTTACGTCGATCATATCCTTTATCTCGACCATTGCCGTCTGCATTATGTTTTCAATGGGATGCATAAAATTCACCGCCTTTTGTTTATTTTGTAAACTGCATATCCAATAATAATATCTGCCGGAGTAATGGCGATTATGCAATTTGCGTCTATCGAAAAAAATAGTTTTGAAAATTCGGGGAAAGCTTTGACCCGCAATATATGATGTTGGGTATTAGTTAGCGCACAGGCCGCGCCTGCCGCGGCGCTTAGGAGGCCGCATCCCATAGCGGTCAAAAACGCATCATCCAGGCCAAGCGTGATCAGGGCTTCAAGATCGTATCTTATTTTTTTGTGTATATAATAAAAAGCGCTCTTTTCATTTTTTTTAAACGATTGCGTTATTACCGTTATCAGGTCGATAAACTTGATATCCGTTGCCTGAGTTGCGGTAATCTTTTTTAATGCCTCTGTAAGGGTTATTACCTTCTTCAGTCCTTTTTTCTTTATCAGGTAAAGTGTAAACAATGTGCTTTCGTCATATATAACGACGTATCTTCTTTTGATCCGGATGAAAAGATAATGAACGCTCACGTTTATATTACCATTGTCCGCGTTGATAACGGCCTTTATTTTAAATGCAAACGCAAGTATTATTATTAATATAATTATCAATAAAATAATAATAAAAAACAACGCCTTCCCTCAATCGCCCTTAAAATCCACTTCTTTTAAGAGCACACATTAATGTGACGTTGTTATTATTATCTAATCCATGGGATTTATTACCCCAGGATACGTCCTTTTCGAAAGACGCCCATATTTAATCGGAAAGCTGCCTTAAGGGAGGCAGTTCCTCCAGCGTCGATATACCGAAATGCCGCAGAAATTCTTCGCTTGTAATATACATCATCGGGTTTCCGAGCGTTTTTTTCCGTCCTGCTCTTTCTATAAGCCCGCTTTCAATAAGCGCAGCGACTGAATAATTGCATTTAACTCCCCTTACCTGCTCAACTTCCATCCTTGTTACCGGCTGCCGGTATGCAATAATGGCAAGCGTTTCAAGCAGAGACTGCGATAGCTTGGTTTTCTTTACAGGCTGGAGTACTCTATCTATATACGGCGTATATAAAGGGTTGGAACACAGCTGCACGCCTTCTCCTACCTTTACAATGAGGGCGCCCGAGTTTTGCTGCTGCCTGTCCCATATCATTTCATCAATTATTCTGCCCAACTCGTCCTCGCCGGCCTCGAGCGCGGCTGCAATATCTTTAACGGCCACCGCGTCTCCCGCTACGAATAATATGCTCTCGATTATTTTCTTTATATCTTCTGCGTTCAACTGGCTTCCCCGGCTTTCCTCGTTATATAAATATCTTCATAGCTTCCGCTCTGTTTGATAGTAACAATGCTTTCATGTATCAGTTCCAGCAGCGCTATGAACGTCACCGCTACTTCCATCTTTGTGCGCGCGTCGGAAAACAGCGAAAAGAAAGTGGCGGTATTTAACTCGCTCAGTTTTTTAAGTATATGCTTCGTCCTGTCCTTTATAGTGAACGCCTCCTGCGGTATCTCGACTTCTTCTATCCGCTCGGCTTCCCCGTCCGGTATTCTTGCCATCAATTCCGCAAAAGCTTCAAAGAGGCCCTGCAGCGATATCTCTTCTATCTCCACTCTTTCATCAGGATACGCGATCTCTTCGGGAAGCTTATAATAAGCCCTTAAGCCTCTTTCTTCATATGCCTTCATCTCTTCACAGGCGTCTTTGAACGCCTTATATGTTTTAAGCCGCTGTATCAGTTCCTGCTCCGGGTCTTCTTCTTCATCTTCGTCCGCCTCGTCGTCGCCGAAAGGCAGTATCATCCTCGATTTTATATATACAAGTATCGCGGCCATTTCGAGAAATTCGCTCGCGCTTTCCATTGAAAGTTCGCTCATCGAGGAAACATAGGAAAGATACTGGCCGGTCACTTTGGAGACGAATATGTCTTCGATGTCTATGCACGCTTTGTTTATAAGATGAAGCAGCAGGTCAAGCGGGCCTTCGAACTGTTCGATCTGTACTTTGTAAACTAACTCCTCCATTTAAATAAACAGTCCAAAAAACAGTCTGTAACCGTAAGTGACCCAGGTTACTACAAAGGTAAGCGCTATCTGTATAAAGTCCGTAAAGAAAAGCAGAGCCATAAGAACAAAGAAGCCGTAGTTTTGATAAAGCATATAAAATTTCTGGCTTCTTTTTGCAATGAATCCTTTGATCAAATGATGTCCGTCTAAAGGCGGTATCGGTATAAGATTGAAGAAGCACAATATGATATTGATCGTAATCATGAAATTTACAATCGATAATATTATCTCGTTTGTGACTCGGAATACATAAGTAAGCAAAAAGATTACTCCGTAAAATATAAATGATAAGACGAGATTCGTTGTAACGCCAGCCAGTGCCACCAGCACGTTAGCTTTTTTATAATTGTAATAGTTTCTCGGGTTGGTAGGTACCGGCTTGCCCCAGCCAAACCCGATAAAGGCGAACATCAATATTCCCCAAATATCAAAATGCTTTGTCGGGTCCAGCGTAAGCCGACCAAGGTTTTTGGCAGTCGGGTCGCCCATCCTGTTCGCCATCCATGCATGTGCACCTTCATGAAATGAAACTGCAACAAGCATTGCAGGCAGAATATATAATAAAGTTAAATCGCCTTGAAACAATCTAACTACAGGGCTGTTAATTAAAAAGTTCATAAAAATCTCCAATGCAGGTGCTTTTAATCAGTATACATCATAAATGCTGTTTTTTCAACGCGACAAATTGTTAAAATGCTTTACGTTGTCAAATGATCTGTTGCCCGAAAGCTCACTTTTCAGCCGCATAAAATAAGCGCACCAAACAGGCGCGCTCGTAAATTTGCAGTCTATTATTTGTATCCGTCATAAAGGTTCTTGCCCTGTTTTTTATATGAGGATACGTTTGAATAAGAGCCGTCTTTAGTTTCCGCCCGAAGCCTTTTATGATCGGCGCTCAGTTCCTGATATTCCGCGTTCAAAGCGTCAAATTGGTCCTGCAGCTTTATAAGGTCGTCCGCGATGTTAATAGCCGTAAGAACGGAAAGAGTACTCGGGTTAAGGTTAACATACTGTCCTTTTAATTCGGTCATCTTCCTGTCTACGTAAATAGCGACCCTGTGTATGTACTCCTCGCTCTCGAAGCCGGCCATAACATATTCTTTACCGCATATCTTGACCATTGTACGTGTTTTATCCATACAGCATAAACACCCCACCCATTCTATATGAATGATTATATAACAATATAAAGAATATTTCAATAACCCGTCCTACAAAATGCTGTATCATTCGCGTATCTTCGCGCCTAACTTCTTTGCCGCGGCCGCCGCTACGGCGTCCCTTGCCTCGTTCGCCTCCTCGTCGAGCAGCGTCCTGTCTTTCGCGCGGAAAACTATAGTAAACGCAAGGCTCTTTTTACCTTCCCCGAGCTGCCCTCCGGTATATACGTCGAACAGAGACGCGCTTTCGAAATACTCCCCGGCGCGGCTTTCTATGCATTCTAAGAGCGCGCCGGCGGGCACCCCGGCGTCGACTATCAGGGCTATATCGCGCTCCACTGCGGGGAATTTTGGCAGCGCCTCAAATTTTACCGTCTCGCCGGATACGGCGTTTATATTTTCAATGTCAAGCTTAGCTATACATACCCGTTTTTCTATCCCGAAAGCGTCTGCGACGTCGGGATGGATCTCTCCCATCTCCCCCAGTTTAACGCTGCCGGAATAGACGGCTGCTTTCCTGCCGGGGTGGAAATACGCCGCGCCTTCCGCAGCGAACTTTGCTTTCTTTATCCCGAACGCTTCAAGAAGGTTCTCCACTGTTCCTTTAAGCTGCAGAAACTCGTCTCCGCAGACAGCGATGCAGACGTATTGCTCTTCATCCGGCAGTACGTCTTTCTCATCGCGCATATACGTCCGCCCCGTTTCGAAGAGCCTTAAATCCTTTGCTTTCTGATTCAGGTTGGTTTCGACGGCTTTGAGCATGGCGGGAATGGGAGTAGTCCTCATATAGCTCTGTTCGTCCCCAAGCGGGTTCATTATCTTTACCATATCGCGGAGATTATCTCCTTTGGGGATATTAAGCTTATCTAGGTCTGAAATAGACGCAAAAGAATATGTCACGCATTCGCAGTACCCGAGGCCGGTAAGCAGCGCCTTTACTTTATCGGTGCACTTTTCCTGTGCGGGTATAAGCCCTCTCCTTACTTCCCCGGCCATTTTTATCAGCGGTATATTGTCATACCCGTACATTCGCCCCACTTCTTCTGCTATGTCGTCGCCGCACGAAATATCGCCCCTGAAGCCGGGAATATTGCATACAAGCTCGCTGCCATTAACCCTGGTATCAATAAACACCCTTTTTAGGAAGCCTGCCATTTTGCCCGCTTCAAGCGAAGTCCCGAGCTTCGAGTTTATCTTTTCCGCGCTCACAGTTATTTCCCGCGGCAATATATCGACAGAAAGTACGTCTATCTCCCCCGAAACTACTTCCCCCGTTGCCAGCTGCTCCACAAGATGCAGAGCCCTGTCCATTGCCGCTTTGCACCCGGCCGTATCGACGCCTTTAGAAAACCTCATGCCCGATTCTGTAGAAAGCCCCAGCGCCCTCGAAGTCCTCCTTACGTTGCCCTGCGCGAACTTGGCGGCTTCGAATATTACCGTGGCCGTGTCGTCTTTTACTTCCGAGTTTTCTCCGCCCATTACGCCCGCTATGCCTATCGGCCCCTCGGCGTCGCATATGAGCAGCATGTCGCCTGTAAGTTCGCGCTCTTTCCCGTCCAGAGTGGTTATATTCTCACCGTCTATAGCGCGCCTTACTATTATCTCTCCCCCGCGTATGTCTTTATGGTCGAAAGCATGCATTGGCTGCCCGGTCTCGAGCATAACGAAGTTCGTTATATCCACTATATTGTTTATCGAGCGTATGCCCGCGGATATTAGCCTGTCGCTAAGCCATTTCGGCGAAGGCCCTATCTTAACGTTTCTGACCGCCCTCGCCACATATCTTTCGCAGAGGTCGGGGTCTTCAACTTTCACCTTTACATATTCAAAAATGCTTCCGCCGTTCTCGCTGTAAGCTATATCGGGCATCTTAACGCCGGTATCGAGCGTGGCCGCGCACTCCCGCGCTATTCCTATGACCGAAAGGCAGTCGGGCCTGTTTGCCCCCACTTCTATTTCGAACACCGTATCCGTAAGGCCGAGTATTTCTCTCAATTCGGCGCCCAAAGCGTAGCCTTCCTTTAATATCATGATGCCGTCAACGCCGGCTCCCGGGTAATCGGATGCGCTCAGGCCGAGTTCCCGCCCGGAACACAGCATGCCGCATGAAAATATGCCCCTCAGTTTGCTTTTGTTTATGCATATGCCGCCCGGCAGACACGCGCCTATTTTCGCAACTGGCACCAAAGCGCCTTCAAATATGTTTCCCGCGCCGCATACTATCTGCAAAGGCTCCTCATCGCCAACATCCACCGAGCATACCGAAAGCTTGTCGGCGTCAGGATGTTTGCTTATTGTAATTATTCTGCCGGCTACAACGTCCTTGATGTCGGAGCCCAGTTCTTTATACCCTTCCACCTGGCATCCGGTCATTATCAGCTTTTTTGCAAGCTCGTCTGGAGCCGTATCCATATCTACGTAATCGCGCAGCCATCTGTATGGAGCTATCATAGTCGTCCCCCCTTATCTGAACTGTTCTAAAAACCGAATATCGTTCTCAAACAGCAGCCTGATATCGGTTATGCCGTATTTTATATTGGTAAGCCTGTCAAGCCCCAGCCCAAATGCAAATCCCGAATATACTTCCGGGTCGATACCGCAATATTTAAGAACGTTCGGGTGTACCATGCCGCAGCCGAGCACTTCTATCATGCCCGTTCCCTTGCATACGGTGCACCCTTTTCCGCGGCATTTTGAGCATGTAGCGTCAACCTCGGCGCTGGGTTCCGTAAACGGGAAATACCCCGGCCTGAATTTCGTTTTCGTTTCTCCTCCGTACAGCTCTTTTAAGAAAATGTCGAGCGTGCTTTTAAGATGCGCAAGGCTTATGCCCTTATCGACGACCAGCCCTTCTATCTGGTGAAATACCGGCGAGTGTGTGGCGTCGACCTCATCCTTTCTGTATACCCTGCCGGGGCATATCATTCTTATAGGCGGCTTTTGGCTCAGCATCGTCCTTACCTGTACCGGAGACGTCTGAGTACGCAATACCACGTCGTCCGAAATATAAAAAGTATCCTGCATATCCCTCGACGGGTGGTCTTTGGGTATATTGAGCATCTCGAAATTATACTTTTCCAGCTCTACTTCAGGGCCGTCCACCACTTCGTAGCCCATGCTTACAAATATATCCCTTATCTCGTAATAAGTCTTTGTAAGGGGATGCAGAGCGCCTGTTTTGCTTTTCTTTCCGGGCAGCGTAATATCTATGGCTTCGGCCGCAAGCCTTTTATCCTTTCCGTTAAGTTCCAATTCCGATTGTTTGCTCTCTAAAGCCTCGTTTATTGCGTCCCTTATCTCGTTTACCCTCTTGCCGAAAGCGGGGCGCTCCGCTTCAGGTATATCCTTCATTCCCCGGAGCGCGGCCGTAAGCTCGCCTTTTTTGCCTAAGATCCTGATACGGATCTCCTCGAGGCTGCCCGGGCTGCCGCAGTTATGAATATTCTCCAATGCCTGTTTTCTGATCGTCTCCAGGTCAAGACCGTTTTCCATCGCTTATCTCCTTCCAATGCCCGCGATCACGTAAGCAACCGCGACCGCTGCAAATAAAAAAACCTTCGCCTTGGGGCGAAAGTCCGCGGTACCACCCAAATTCGCTTCTTATCTGAAGCCTCCTGCGTTATAACGGAACGTCCGTCCAAACAGTGCCCAAAAATACTATAGCTCTTTAAGCTCCATTGGCTGCTAGGTCTGCGAATGTTCCCTCTGCGTACGGGCATGGGCTTTCAGCCGCGGCGCCATGTCTCTTATTACCCGCTTTCCTGCAAAGCTACTGTTCAGACCTTAATCGCATTTTATGAATTATAGCACAGCCTTTGCAAATAATTCAAGTGCGTATTTTATATATGAGTATGCCGGCGGCAACAGCGGCGTTCAGGCTTTCCGCTTTGCCGTACAGGGGTATCTTTATAAGCTTTTTAGACAGTTCCCTGATTTCCGGCGAAACGCCTCTCGACTCGTTGCCTATTATAAGGCACGTATTGTTCCAGTTTAATTCAAATTCGGTATCGCCGCGAATATCGGCGCACGCTGCCGCGTAACCTTTTATAACAAGTTTCTTTATATATCCGGGCAATGATGTTCTTATCACCGGTATGTGGAATATACTGCCCATCGAGGCTCTTATTGATTTCGGCGAATAACAGTCGGCGCATTGTTCCGAGAGGGCGACACACGAACACCCGGCGGCGTCGGCGGTCCTTATAATTGTGCCGACATTCTGCGGGTCCTGCACACCGTCGAGCATAACGATAAAGCCGGAAAAGACTTCGCTGAACTCAGGCGCCAGAGCGACGGCGGCTATACCCTGCGGAGCCTTTGTATCGCTGATTGTATTAAAAACGCTCTCACTGACTATATATTCTTTCGCGCCTGCTTTCCGCAATTTTTCCGCAAGCTCCCGGTGCTTCCCTTCGGCCACTATAACGCTTTGGGCGGCAAAGGGCATATGCTCCGCAAGTTCGCTTACGCATTTCTCACCTTCTACCAGAAAAGCGCCGTTTTCAGCCCGCGCTTTTTTATTTTTAAGGCTTCTCGCGTATTTTACAAATTCGTTGCCGCTGCTCGTTATTACATCAGCCATTTTCAGTATTTGAACCTTTTATATAAAGATACCATTGCGGTATAGCGGTATATACGTCCGTTTCCCTCATACTGCCTTTTATATTGATCATTGCGTCGTAGAGCAGCGCGTTTGTCCTGAAATACAGGCTGATCTGCGGCACGGAATCCATGAATTTGTTTTCCATGGCTATATAAGCGGCCTTCATTTCATCTTCATTCAGGGCGGACTTGCAGTTGGCCAGCGCCGCATCCATTTCAGTATCGCTGAACCCGCCGTAATTTCTGTCTCCGGCCGACCCTATCATAAACGACACGTCCGGGTCTTGATAAAGATAGAACTCACAGAGCGCCAGCTCAAAATTTCCCGCCTTGAGGCTTTGTACGTACGCATTATAATCCTGCTCCTGTATCTCCACGTTTATTCCGCATTGTTTGAGCTGATAAACTATATTGTCTGCAACGTCGCGCCTGTATGTGTCTTCCCTGTTCAGCGGCAGCAGAAGCGCTATGGTCAGGTCTATTATCTCCGTGCCCTCAACTCTTTCCAATGTCCCGTCCCCGTTTCTGTCTTTCCATCCGGCCTGTGCAAAAAGCGACGCTGCTTTCTGGGTATTATATTCATATGTATTGGCAGACCCTTCCGACAGATATGAATCGGGCGCGACCGGATAGTCGGCTGCTACTGCGTGCCCTAAAAGCGCCTGGGAAACGATATCGCGTTTATCCAAAGCATACGAAATCGCGCGCCTCATATTGACGTCGCTGAAAAGGCCGCTTTTTGTATTAGGCACAAGGCAGGCATAATACCGGGTCAGATAATCGGAAGATTCCTTTATGCCTCTTTTACGGTATATGTTGACCGATATCGATGATGTTGTCATAAAATCCAGAAGATCCTGGTCGAACGCGCTCAATTCCAAGCTATGGTTTTCATAGCATACGGCCGTTAGTTTCTCTATATACGGAGTCTGCCTCCACCACAGCTCATTTGGCTTAAGCGTCATTTTGATATCTGTCTCATAACTCTCCACCTTATAAGGGCCTGTCCCCATTGGGGTCAGCGTGTCGAGGTCTTTGCCGGTGCAATAAGATTTACAGAGCACGGGGAATGTCATGAAATATATCGCCGCGTTACCCGGCTCTGAAAGCGTTATCTCCACCGTATAATTATCAATTGCGGTGTAGTCTTTCAATATATCTTTATTCTGCGCATACGTGGAGTCATCCTTGGAATAGCTTTTTATCTTTTCTATCGTATATACAACGTCGTGAGCTGTAAATTCGCCGCTTCCGTCCTGCCAGTTTACTCCTTCTCTCAAGTGAAACGTCCAGACTTTCCCCGTGCTGTCCACTTCCCAAGTCCTTGCCAGTTCGGGTTCGGCCGTACCGTCTACGTCTATCCTTACAGGCTGCTCGTAGATAAGAGAAAACATGTTGTAAAGCTCAACATTTTTTACCTTAAGCGGATTAAGCGAGTTCGAATCCGATGGTTTTATTTCAGGTATGGGAAATTTTAATTCGCCGCCCTGTATTGGTACAGGGCTCTGAACTACGGGAGGCAGGGTATACTGCGCAATATCGAGGTCGCCCTGCTGTGTTACGGGCACTGCCCCGCACGCAGCGGCTGATAACACCAAACTGAAAACCAGTATTGACCGCACTATTTTAGAAATCTTTATATAGGCCTTTGTATATCTCATAATACCTCAGAACTCTCTTAAGATATTGTTCCGTTTCTTCATACGGTATGTTTTCAAGAGAGCTGTCGTTCTCCATCCAGTTTTTAACTTTCGCGGGCCCCGCGTTGTAAGCCGCTAAAACTTTTCTCATATCGTCGCCAAATACTCCTTGCAGGTAGTGAAGATACCAGCAGCCTATAGCGATATTTATTTCAGGGTCTGAAAGCATGCTGTCGGTATATCCTTCAATTCCCATCTTTCCGGCAGCCCATTCCCCCGTTTCGGGCATGATCTGCATAAGGCCGACTGCCCCTTTAGCCGATATCGCGTTATCGTTAAAGTGGCTCTCGGCATATATAACGGCGCAAACCATATGTTTTTCCAGCGAGTATTCCGTGCTCGACGCCGTGATCTCTTCTTTATGTTCAAGCGGATAGAGCCTGTAAACGACTATACCTCTTAAAATGACAGCGGCGATACATATAAGCGCCAGACATATGAGAGTCCAAGCCTTTATACTTAGGGCCGGTTTTCCGGCGCTTTTTTTTGTGTTTGCCATACCTCACCTCATTGTTGCCCTAAAAATCTCTTGATTTTTTGGGGACCCCGTACTCAGGTTTTTTGAGCAGCGCGTCGATTTTCCCATACAGGTCCCGAACGTCTCCGCTGTTTTCGATTATTTCGTCGGCATACTTCGCCATTTCGCCGTCGCTCATTTGTTTTTCTATCCGCTGCTCTATAAGCGTTTCGTCAAGCCCGTCTCTTCTCTTTACGCGTTTTATCCTCGTGTCTTTGTCGGCAACTACAAGCCAGACATAATCCACTTTTTTATGCATGCCCGACTGTATGAGAAGCGGTACCTCGATAAATACCCTTCCGCTTAAGCTTTCCGTTTCGCTTAATATCCTATCAAGTATTATCGGGTGCAGTATTGCGTTCAGCTTCTCCAGCTTTTCTTTATTTTCAAATACATGCCCGGCGAGTTTTTTTCTGTCAAGCATGCCGTCCGGGAAAAAGAATTCGTTTCCGAATTCGCGCCTTACTTCTTCGTTCCCCTTTTGCCCCGGCAATACCACTTCCCTTGCCGTCTCGTCGGAATATATAACGTTTTCTCCCAGTCCCGAGAGGTAATCGCTGATAACGGACTTGCCCGAGCCTATGCCTCCCGTTATACCTATAAGTATATTGCTTTTAATGTTTTTATTCATTTCGCGTCCAGCCAGTTATCGCCTACCGAAACCCCGGCTATAAGGGGCACATCCAGCTTACAGGTGTTTTCCATGCAGTCTTTAAGCAGGCTGCTTACCGCCGGAACTTCTTTTTCGGCTGTATCTATTATCAGTTCGTCGTGCACCTGCAATATCAGCCTCGAGTCAAAGCCGCCCTCTTTAAGCCGCTTTGATACCTCGATCATCGCCAGTTTTATTATGTCGGCCGCGGTCCCCTGTATGGGCGTGTTGAGCGCCGCGCGCTCCCCGAAAGAGCGAACGCTGTAATTTTTTGATTTCAGTTCCGGCAAATACCTGCGCCTTCCAAGAAGCGTAGTAACATAGCCGTCGGCCTTTGCTTTTTCTTTGATGCCGTCCATGTATTCCCTCACGCCTGAAAAACGAGTGAGGTATTTTCTTATGTATTCCGCCGCAACTTTCACGGGAATGCCTAAGTTACGCGATAGCCCGAAGTCGCTTATACCGTACACTATGCCGAAGTTTACGGCTTTCGCGTTCCTTCTCATCTCTTCTGTAACGCGGCCCAGCGGCACCCCAAACACCTCTGAGGCTGTGCGCGCGTGTATGTCAACTCCCGACATAAAAGCATTTTTCATGACGCTGTCTTTTGATATCGACGCAAGTATCCTAAGCTCTATCTGTGAGTAATCCGCCGTAACGAGTTTCCTGCCGTTAGATGAAGGCAGGAACAGCCTGCGTATCTCCCTGCCTTCCTGAGAGCGTACGGGTATGTTCTGTAAATTTGGCTCCTTGCTCGATATCCTTCCCGTTACCGTCGATATCTGCATAAACGTTGTGTGGACGAAACCGTTTCTGTCTGCAATACTCTTGAGCCCGTCAAGATACGTGCTCTTAAGCTTGGTCAGCCTGCGGTATTCTATTATCTTCTCGATGACCGGATGCTTTCCTGAAAGCTTTTCAAGAACTTCTATATCGGTAGAATACCCTGTCTTTTTTTTCTTGCCCGCCGGAAGGGCCAACCGTTCAAAAAGCACCTGCCCAAGCTGCTTTGTTGAATTGATATTGAAGCCGCCATACTCGCAAAGCTCGTATATAGCGGACGTTAACGTATCTATCTCAGCCGAAAGCTTAGACGAATAGCTGTGGAGTTCATCAAGGTCTATCCTGAATCCCGTCTCCTCCATATCCAAGAGCACCTTCATGAGAGGAACTTCTATATTGTTGTAAACGAACTCAAGGCCGTCTTGTTTCAGCTTTTCTTTTTGAGCGCCGAATAAACCGATTATTGCCGCGGCGCTGCCGCCGATTCCATACTTCTCACGTATAGTACGAAGTTCAAAATCAGAGGAGCCCGGGTCTATAGCGTATTCAGCCAGCTTGGTATCAAACAGCAGGCCGCTTAAGGTTATATTATATCCTTTAAGCATGGATATTGCCTGTTTGGCGCCATGCAGAATTTTATTAACGTCGCCGTCTTCAAGATATGGCTTTAACTCCCTTATAACTATCTCGCGCGTGAAATCCACGTTAAGCAGGGAATGCTCCGATTTTATAACATACTCTTTATCGCCGGAAAATGAAACCGATATATCGTCTCCGAAATCGATCGCAACGTATTCCCTGCCCGGTATCAAAGACAAAACCCCTCTAAGCGATTCGATATCGCTTATCTCTTCCTGTTCTATCTTTATTGCCACGGTTTCAGGTTCTTCTTTTTCATCGCCCAGCCTTTTAAGCAGCGATATGAAACCAAGCCTCTGAAATACGTTTCGTACTGTTTCCGCGGTAAGCTCTTTATATTCCAGCGCTGATAGGGAAACTTCTACCGGAGCGTTTACGTCGATAACGGCGAGTGTACGGCTTAAAAAAGCAAGGTCCTTGTTTTCACTGAGTTTATCCTTCATCTTGCCCGTTATCTCACCCAGATTCTCATATACTCCGTCCATGCTCTTATACGCCTGCAGAAGTTTAAGGGCTGTCTTTTCGCCTACTCCGGGCACGCCCGGAATATTATCGGAGCTGTCGCCCATAAAGCCTTTTAAGTCGACTATCTGCCGGGGAACAAGGCCGTATTCGTCTTTCAGCTTTTCTGAGTCGTATACGTCTATCTCGCTGACGCCTTTCCGGGTAAGCATCACCTTGCAGGAATCAGAAATAAGCTGGAAAGCGTCTTTATCCCCCGTCAGCAAAACGGCAGTCATACCGTTTTTCGCAGCGAGCCCCGAAAGCACGCCGAGTATGTCGTCAGCCTCGTATCCTTCCAGCTCAAGCGTTGCAACGCCGACCTCCTTAAGCGATTCTTTAAGCAGGCCGAACTGCGGTATCAGTTCGTCGGGAGTCGGTTTGCGCGTTCCCTTATACTCTTCAAACATTTCATGCCGGAACGTTTTGCCTTTCATATCGAACGCTACGGCGATATAATCCGGTTTTATGGTATTAAGAGCGTTTATTAGCATGGAAAAGAAACCGTAGACCGCGTTTGTGTAATCCCCGCTGGAATTGGTAAGTATGGGCAGAGCGTAAAAAGCCCTGTGCAGCAGGCTGTTTCCGTCAACAGCCATCAATGTTTTCGCCATCTCTTCTCCTTTGCCTTTGTTTTAAGTATAGTTTATTATCGGAACGTATGCAATACCAGCGTTTCCCTCAAGCCAAAAAAAGAGTCGCGATTTTCATCACGACCAATGTAAAGGGGGTCTTAATATAT
>CAZJOS010000015.1:15630-21956 GCA_964547655.1 uncultured Christensenellaceae bacterium | reverse complement strand
CCCATCAGGATTAAATCCAGCTGCCATAGCAATAGGTATTGGGTTATATAAACTGGCGGAAGCAGCATTAATTGCTTTAGGTATTATAACTGCGACAGCGGTTACCATGGAATACGGAACAATATGTTGCTATAGGTATAATAACTAATCCTGCAGGTATAATTGCCAGAACATCTTTACCGTTTGAACAAGATGGGAAAACAATAAGACTAGGAGGTAAGCTTTGGGAATATTACGTTCCTGAACCCTTATTGGTTGAAGAGCATATTTCAATAGTATGTGTTTTTCCTATATTAGGAATGACTGGAGATGGCAGATATATTTTTAATTAGTGAGGCTTAATATATGATTAAGTATATTCAAAAGATACCTGTCCATGAATACAGCGTTGACAGAGCATATCTGGATAAAATCGACTTTCCAGCTGAAGTTAAGGAGATATTAGACTTCAGAATTATTAATCAGGAAAATAATAAATGCATCAACTTTTTAAATAATTCTGAATATCATTTCGCGACAGGAATTAAAGCGGAAAAAGGGGACGAGATTTTTATATCGTATATTCAAGGCGGCTTACCCGATATTATAATCACCTTGAAAATAAGCGATATATTTCAATATTCCTCAAAGCTGTACCGTTATAAAAATTGGATCGATTCAGCAAGAATCGAAATAATGGATAGAAGCGGCTATATCACAAATGAAAATCCAACGAAATATATAATCAATATTTTTGAAGAATTATTTTCGGTTGATGCCGATCAGATCGTTATCGAAGGCGCAGAATATTTAGATATCAAGCATTCGGATATAGCTGTAAATAAAAAAGTTAAACGGGAACCTGAAATCACTCATTACGTTTCCAATAAAAGATCTGATTATGTTATTGCTTCGGATTCATATATAAAAAGATCTTTCAGCGCTGAAAGGATCCTTCTTAAAATGTTAAGAGATCAATCCTTAATGCAAAACGCGGATAAACATTATGTAATGTATATTGAGAGATATAAAGAAGTTATTGACAAACTAAAGACTTTAGCGTCTTTCGACAATGATTACATAATCAAAGGTTTCATAGTATTAAATATTTTCAGGTTAACATTAAGTATTCTTGGCGACGAAGAAAAACTGGTTTCCTTTTTAGAAGAAGGGTTGAAAAACGAGGAGGAGACATGGGTAAAAATCATCTATTACTTTGCATTATATATAACCGGTAAAGATAAGTATCTCACTTACCTGTTGAAAGGATTAGATAATGATGACGATAACATAAGATGTCTTGTTGCATGCTTGTTATCAGAGGCAGTTAATACGGAAAACGTTAACGTCTTAAAAGAAGCTTTATTAGGACGATTAAAAAAAGAAAAACCATCCGGAATGGTCGTACCCACATTTGAAAGAGTACTGATAGAATTAGATAAATATACAACTGTACCAAGGTAAAAATAGGGCTGTTAAATGTTTTAAGACCATATTGCAGCCTAACAAACAAAACTTCCTATTTTTTTCATTCGTGCGTTTCGCAGTTCGCCAAATTTTTCATTTGTGAATGTATATAATTTGACTTGTCTATTTTCACTTCGGAGAGTAAAGTATAAATAAGGATGTATACATCATGGATTTTTTTGAAGCAAAACAGTACCTTATCTCACTTCCCAATCCCGTTTTTATCGCCAGCGTTAAAAGCGGAAAAGTGCTGTACGCAAACAGGCAGGCAGAGAAAAAAGGCATATATGCGGGCCTCAGTTTTTTCAGGATGATGGAAGACAGTTCGCCCCTCCCTTTTCTTCAGAAGATAATCGAAAAAGAGCCCAAAGATTGTATAATAGGGCTCAAAATAAACGACGTGTTATATAACGCGGGGCTTTCGGTATGCGGCGCGAGATATAAAGGCATGCAGTCCTGGTATTTTTCAGTCAATTCGCTCGAAGAGGCATATTCGCAAAACGCGCTGTCAGTCATCGCCCAAATAGGCGATATATTCTTAGGCGAATCCGCCCGCAAGACGCACGATTTTCTGGCGCTTACGGCAAAGAGCGCGGGCGCGTTTTGCGCCTCGCTCTACGAAAAGAGGAATATGCGTTTTGTGCTCAAAGAGGAGTGGCGGGAGAGTAAAAGCGTGTGCATCCCGGTATTGGCTCCTAACTTCGAGGAGAACGCGCTCTCTGAGCTGGAAAGGCTCGGGCGGCTTAAACGCGCGTACGATTCCGCATACGCCATATACCGGAAAACTTACGGGACTATAGGCGCCGTACTGTATTTCTTCGAGAAGGGGGTATCCCCCAAAGTAAAGAGTAATATTGAAAAGTATATAGGGCTCTACGGCATACTCTCTCCCGACACGCCGGAAAACAGCATGCAGGTCACGGCTAAAAAAGGCCTCGACTCGATATCCTCCGGGTTTGCCGTATGGGACGCGGGCAACCGTGAACTGCTCTTCCATAATAAAGCGTACAGGGATCTGTTCGGCAGCAATACCGGGGAATTAAGCGAAATACTCGCGTCGGATATGTCGTTCCGCTCCAAGAAAGCGGAGGAAGAAAACCTGACAGACATCAAGGGCAACCGCTACAGCGTCACGCACACTCCCGCAAAGATATGCGGCCACGATATAGTAGCAACGGTCATCAACGATATAACTAAGTACTGGGAGGCTGAAACCAAGCTTGAACTCATGGCAAGGACCGACGCTCTTACCGGCCTTTTAAACCGCAGGGCGGGAACGGAACGCCTTGAAACGGCCTATACGGAATGCAGGAGGAAGGGGATACCCTTAACGGTCTGCTTTGCGGACATAGACGGGCTTAAGAGAATAAACGATGCGTACGGCCACGGCGAAGGGGATAACATGATAAAGGCTGTTGCCGACGTGCTGCGCAGGCATATAGGCAAGACAGGCGAGATATGCAGGCTAGGGGGCGACGAGTTCGTTATAATATTGCCGGGGTCTGATAAACAGCAGGCCATGCTGCTGTCCGACCGTATAGCCGGGGACATCAAAAAATGCGGCGCGGGCGAATCGGCGGTCTCCATGAGCTTCGGTTTCAAGGAAGCGGATAACACGGAAGATGAAACGGCGGCCTCGCTCGTAAACGTCGCCGATCAAAACATGTATAAGGAAAAACGCAGAAAGACAGCCAAGGAAACGATGGTCTAATGGGCGTTTCCCTGAATAGAATATTTTAAACGGCTGCCGAGTATTATCTGCTCCGCAATGTCGGGTTTGTTCATGGTGTATATATGGAATTTCCCTACGCCGTTATCCATCAAAAACTCTATTTCATTTACCGCGTATTCAAGGCCGGCGCTTTTGAACGAATCGGCGTCTTTCCCGTACCTGCTTATTATTTTGCTTAGCGGGGCGGGTATCGAGCAGGCGGAAAGAAAAGCCATCCTCGTTATCTGGTTCGGGTTGAGCACGGGCATTATGCCCGTTATCACCGGGGCGTTTATGCCCGCCTTTTTTACGTTTTCGTGAAAATCCAATAAAGCGTGCCGGTCGAAACAAAGCTGCGTTACAAAAAAATCCGCGCCCAATTCTTCTTTCGTCTTCATGAACTTAAGGTCTGTTTCAATAGATTCGCTTTCCATGTGCCCCTCGGGGTACGCTGCGGCTCCTATCGTAAACCCTCCGCGCGCCTTTATCTCAAATATAAGGTCGCTCGCATGCTTATAATTCTCGAAAGCGGTCTTTGAGTCCATGCCTTCGGGAACGTCGCCCCGTATAGCCAGCACGTTATCAATACCGTTTGCCTGCAATTTATCGAGCTGATAACCTATTGATTCATGAGAAGCGCCGACGCACGTAAGGTGGGCTATGGCCTCGAGCCCTATGTTCTTTACATGCGACGCTATTTCCACCACCCTGTCTTTGTTCCCGCCTCCCGCGCCGTATGTGACGCTTACGAAAGCGGGGTTGTGCACCGAAAGCTTATCAATGGCCTCGTAAACGGAGGATACCGGCATATCTTTTCTAGGCGGAAAGAATTCAAGGGAAAAAGAAGTTTCACCGCGCAGTTTATCGATTATGCCCATAATGCACCTCCAAATAACGTGTTCTTTAAATTGCGTATATTTAAACACAATAACCCTAAGATTTCAATAGGTTGAATATTGGATATAAGTAGTGTATCATATCCCGAAGGGGAATGTGATGAATAATTATCCGTTTATACCGTTTACTCCGAAAATCGAAATAGTTACCCGGAGGATGGGCGCGCGCAAAGGCTCCGCGGGGGCGGATCTGAGCGAAGAGATAGGCGAATACTACAAAAAGGCGCAGTCAGCGTTTTCCGTGCGCGGCAGGGCCGATACCTGCGATCTAAAACACATCGCAGAGGATACTGTCGAGATCGCGGGGCACAGCGTTGAATCGCGTCTGCTCTCAAAGATGCTTAAAAACAGCGTTGACGCATACCTGATGTGCGCGACGATACCGAAAAGGGACGTTGAAAGGATAAACGAAGCTATAGAAAAAGGACGGGGGCTTATGGCGCTCGTGTACGACGCGTACGCGTCGGAACTGGCCGATGGTGCGCTCGATATAATGATGCGGGGCAAAAACGAAGCGCTGAGGCGTACGGGGCAAAAATTAACTGTAAAGAGGTTCAGCGCCGGTTACGGCGACCTCGATATAAAATACCAGGGCGTATTTTACAGAATGCTCGACATGAAAACGCTGGGTGTGGAAATAAACGATTCGTTTTTGCTGATACCCGAAAAATCGGTGATAGCGATAGCGGGGGTGGAGTGATGAAAAAGATAAACGGGCTTGGTTTTCTTGAATACCTTAAAGAGAATATAATGCTGCTCGACGGCGCGTCGGGCACATACCTCCATTCGAAAGGCATGAGCCCCGGGGTTTGCCCGGAAGTATTTGCGATGGAAAACCCCGGCCTCGTACGCGATATGCACAGGGAATATGTTGACGCGGGCTCCAGGGCCGTATTCGCGTTTACGCTGGGAGCGAATTCAATAAAGCTTGGCGAATTCGGAGCCGGCAATGATGTTGAGAGGATAAACAAACAGCTTGCCGAATACGCGCTGGAAGCAGCGGGAGGCGACGCGTTCGCCGGCGCCGACATAGGCGCTACGGGAATGTTCCTCGCGCCTCTCGGTGACCTCGAATTCGAGCAGGCGGTGGAAGTTTACAAACAGCAGATAAAGGCGCTCGCGCAGGCGGGGATAGATTTTATCGGCATAGAAACGATGATAGACATTCAGGAGGCGCGCGCCGCGGTGATAGCCGCGAAAGAGTGCTGCAGCCTTCCTGTTGTCGCGAGCATGACGTTTACCCAAGGAAGGACGCTGACGGGCACAGGCCCGGCCGCCGCCGCCATTACGCTGATAGCGGCCGGCGCGGACGCAGTCGGCCTCAACTGCTCTACCGGTCCTGATGAGATGCTGCCGCTCGTAAAGGCTATGAAAGAGGTATCGTCAGTGCCGCTGTTCGTTAAGCCGAACGCGGGCATGCCGTGCATAGTAAACGGCAGGACGCACTTTAACCTTTCGTGCAGCGATTTCAGAAAATATATAAGGCCGCTGTGCGAAGCGGGCGCAAACCTTATAGGCGGGTGCTGCGGAACTACTCCCGAGTTTATACGCGCGGCCGCGGAAGAGCTGAAGGATCTTAAGCCCCTGCCGTGGCCGGGCAAGCTGCCGTCGGCGGTAACTTCGGTATCCGACGAAGTCTATATAGGTAAAGAGTTCCGCGTTATCGGGGAGAGAATAAACCCCACAGGAAAGCCGAAGCTCAAAGAGGCGCTGAGGAACGGCGAATATTACGAAGCGCTCGACATGGCGCTCGAGCAGAAGGAAAGCGGGGCGCATATGCTCGACGTAAACGTCGGCATGCCCGAAATAGACGAAGCAAAAGCGATGAAGGAAACTATAGAAGCCATTGCCGTGCAGTCGAAGCTGCCCCTGTCGATAGATTCGTCTAAGCCAGAAGTACTGGAGCAGGCGCTCCGTATATACCCGGGGCGGGCGCTCGTGAATTCTATATCCACGAAGGCGGAGAGCCTTGATAAGCTGCTGCCTCTGGTAAAAAAGTACGGCCCCATGTTTATACTGCTGCCCATAGGCGACGGCGGTATACCGCAGACAGCCAGAGGGCGGACAGAGGAGATTGAAAAGGCGTACGCGAAAATAAGCAAAGCGGGGATAGGAAAGGAAAGCATACTAGTCGACGGCCTTACTATGGCTGTGTCGTCTGACCAGAACGCGGCGAAGGAGACGCTCGAGGTCATAAAGTGGTGCGGCGAAAACGGGTTTAATAGCGTGCTCGGCGTGTCCAACTCGTCTTTCGGCCTGCCCGAAAGGAAGCA
>CAZJOS010000015.1:6391-15530 GCA_964547655.1 uncultured Christensenellaceae bacterium | reverse complement strand
GACCTTTATGAGAGCAAGGTATATTTCCTGCCGCACCTAATCTACAGCGCCGAAGCCGCCCGCGCGGCGTTCGACCGCCTGGAGCAGAATTATATCGTTGTAACGAAAGAAGGCAGGAAGAAAGTAGTGATAGCTACGGTAAAGGGCGACATACACGACATAGGAAAAAACCTTGTAGCAATGCTATTGAGAAATCACGGGTTCGCGGTAACAGACCTCGGCAAAGACG
This sequence comes from uncultured Christensenellaceae bacterium, assembly GCA_964547655.1. Classification (GTDB taxonomy): domain Bacteria; phylum Bacillota; class Clostridia; order Christensenellales; family SZUA-584; genus DTFZ01. The sequence continues at coordinate 15,301 of CAZJOS010000015.1, read as the reverse complement.
TTCCGGCGGAAAAGATCATCGACGCGGCGCTGGAACAGGACGCGGATATAATAGGCCTGTCGGCGCTGATAACCACGACGGCTAAGGAGATGGAGACTGTCATCGCGCGCGCGAGAGAAAAAAGCCTTAGAGCAAAGATAATGGTTGGCGGAGCTGTGGTTACCGAAAAGTACGCAAAGAGCATTGGGGCCGACGCTTACGCGGCCGACGCAGCGGGCGCGGTAAGAGAAGCAGTAAGATTGACGGAATAAAGATAACGGATCGGGGAGAGAACATGCAATTTGAGATCGACACACATACGCACACGGTGCTTTCGGGGCACGCGCATTCCACTATTATGGAGAACGCGGCTTACGCGGCGAGGATAGGCTTAAAAGGAATGGTGATGAGCGACCACGGGCCGAGCATACAATCATCGGCGCCCGATTACAACATAGGCACGTACGCATACCTGCCCGAACATATCGAGTGCGTGAGGATATACAAAGGTATAGAAGCCAACATTATTGATTATAAAGGAACTATAGACATACGCGAAAAATATATCAGGCAGCTTGAGTTCGTAATAGCGGGCATGCACGAAGTAGTGATAGGCTCGGGCGGCCTTATAAAGGATACCGAAGCGATAATAGCGGCGCTTAATAACAGGTATGTCGATATAATAGCGCATCCCGACAACCCTTCGTATTCGCTCGACTATGAGGCTGTCGTAAAAGAGGCCGCAAAGCTCGGAAAACTCCTGGAGCTTAACGACCATTCCATGGAATACCGCAAGGGCGGCATCGAAAACGCGGGAAAGATACTTGCCCTCTGTAAAAAGCACGGCGTCAGGATATCGGTATCGAGCGACGCGCATTTCGCTTTCGGCATAGGCAAGTTTGACGCGGCGCTGAAAAGGATAGAGGAAAACGCCTTCCCGGAATCGCTTATAATCAACCTTGATACGGAACGGTTTAAAAGTTATCTTGAAGAAAGAAGAAGAAGGATAGAAAGCCTGTAGGGGAATCTATATCAGAATGTATTTACCGGCATATATTTGTTTGAATATGTCGGTTTTTTGTAGTATAGTTATCCTATTATTATTTACTTGGCATCATATTTTTTATATTTTGGAGGCCCTGGTTTTATGGATAGCATTGTAAAGAAGCTAAGAGAGCTTCGCGAAGAGAAGACGTTCGGCAACCTGTTCTCTATTATCTGCAGCAACGGCAGCCTTACAGCCGCCGAGTATAAAGAGGACTCAAATATCAAAAAGCTTTCCTTTTCCGATTATGAAAGGATGACCTACGCGGGGGCAAAGAAGCTATCGGAACTGCTTCATGACACCCCTCATAACACCTTCGTCGCGCTCCGGTACGCCAATAACCCGCTGTGGCCCGCGGCGTTCTGGGCGACGGTGCTTGCCGGTTTCCGCCCGCTGCTTGTAGACGCGGCTACCGACGATACGCAGATACTGCACATTTTAAAGCAGGCGGGCGCACGCACAATAATAACGGATACCGAGGTAAGCATCGGCGGCGTTAACTGCGTTTCGCCGGACGAATTTTTAAGCCTTGACGCGCCCGACGCTGAATTTACTCCCGTTTATTCCGACGCTCTCGCGCTTTGCACTTCGGGCACGACGGCAACGCCAAAGGTATACGTTTATTCCGATAAGGCCATTTGCGACCAGGTGCTGCTCGCCGATTACATCCACAAGCAAAATAACGATATCATATACGAAGGCACGGTAAAACAGCTGGCGTTCCTTCCGTTTCATCACATATTCGGTTTTATAGCGGTATACATGTGGTACTCGTTCTTCGGCAAGACCATAGTTTACATAAAGAACAAGACGGCGGACGTGATACTCTCGGCCTGCCGGGACCACGGCGTTACGCATATATACGCGGTGCCTCTGCTTTGGAACAACGTTGCCAGGGGCATAATAAACAAGGCAAAGCTTAAGGGCGAGAAGACGTATGAAAAGCTGATAAACGCGAGCGACTTAAGTATCAAGATACAGAGGCGCCTCGGCAGTGCCGGCAGGAAACTCGTATCGAAGCTTTTCTTTAAAGATATTCAGAAGAAACTCGTAGGCGGCGGCATACGCATGCTGATAAGCGGCGGCGGGCACATACAGCCCGAGGCTATAAAGCTCATAAACTCCATAGGCTACAACCTCGTTTCCGGCTTCGGCATGACCGAGACGGGCATAGATTCCGTAGAACTTTCAAACGATATAGACAAGCGCTTGTCCGCCAGCGTAGGCAGGCCGTTCGAGCCCATGGAATACAGGATAGTCCGCGATAAACCGGGCGACAGAACGGGCGAGCTCCAGATAAAGGGCGAAGCCATACATTCGGGGCGTATGGTGGACGGCGTATATATAGAAAGGGAGACTTCGGACGGGGGCTGGTTCTCTTCGGGCGACATAGCGAGGGAAGAAGACGGATGCTTCTATATCGAGGGAAGGCTTAAAGATGTTATTGTCGGCGAGTCGGGCGAGAACGTATACCCCGACGAGCTGGAAGACAGCTTTTCGGAGCTTCCTCATATAGAGCATATATGCGTTGCCGGCATAGCCGCAAGGGGTATTTACGACGATACTTCTCTCATAGTATACATGGGCGATAACGGCGGCGACGATGCGAAAGTTAAAGAGCTTATTTCTGAGATAACGCGAGTAAACGGATTGCTTCCTATATACAAGAAGGTAAAGAGGGCGTATATTTCGCTCGACGCTCTGCCGCTTGCCAACGGCATAAAGGTAAAGCGCCAAAAGGTAAAAGAAGCCGTGGAGCGCGGACAGGGCGGGTTTGAGGAGATAGATATAAAGAGCGGCACACTGAAAAAAGCCGCGCAGGAGCCAGCCAAAGCGCAGGGCGGCTACGACAAAGGCGAACTTAAAGAGATAACCAAAACTGTCAGGAACATATTCGCAGAAGTACTGAGCATGGACGCTTCAGCCATAAAAGACACCGACCATTTTATCGACGATCTGGGAGGGGACAGCCTCTCGAGCCTTGGGGTGTTCTCTAAAGCGGAAGAGACTTACGGCGTTATAATACCCGATACCGAGTATTTCACATGCGCCAGCGTCTCTGACCTCTCGAAGCTGCTTTACCGCAAGCTGCACAACATGGAAGCCGGGCAGCAAGACGCAAAAATGCAGGACGTAAGAATAATAACGAAATTCGAGTTCTCGAGGGAATATGAGGAATACGCCACAAGAAAGCTCGAGTTAACGGGCGCGAATATAAAAGACCCGTATTTCGTGGAGCACGATTCGGTGCTGAAAGATACTTCGTTAGTAAACGGCAAAGAAGTTATCAACCTCGCGTCTTATAACTACGTAGGCATGTCGGGGCATCAGAGGACCGCTGAAGCCGCAAAAAAGGCCATAGACAGATACGGAACATCCGCTTCGGGATCGAGGCTCATAACGGGGGAGAAAAAGCTGTACCGCGAGCTGGAGCGGGCAATCGCGCAGTGGAAGCATACGGACGACGCCATAGTGCTCGTGGGCGGACACTCGACTAACGTCACTTTCGTAGGCAACTTCTGCAACGAGAGGGACCTCATACTGTACGACGCGTTGTCCCACAACTCCATAGTGCAGGGCTGCCAGCTTTCAAAGAGCCATACTAAGGCGTTCCCGCATAACGACATAGAGGCGCTCGGCCATATGCTTAAGGCCGCAAGGGACAAATACGAAAAGATAATGATAGTCGTGGAAGGCGTGTATTCCATGGACGGGGATATAGCGCCCATACCCGACTTCGTGGCGCTGAAAAAGAAATACGGCGCGTTTTTGATGGTGGACGAGGCGCATTCAAGCTGCGTCATAGGCAAAAGAGGGGGCGGCGTCGACGACTACTTCGACCTTCTCCCGGGCGACATAGATATAAAGATGGGCACGCTCTCTAAAGGCCTCGGCACGTGCGGAGGATATATAGCAGGCGAGAAGAGTATAATAGACTATCTGCATTACCTGCTGCCCGGGTTTACATTCTCGGTGGGCATAAGCCCGCCGCTTGCCGCCGCGACGCTCGAGGCGGTAAACATAATGATGGAAGGCAACCCGAAGGTGAAATCGCTGCACGATAATATAACGTACTTTATTACAGAAGCGAAAAAGCGCGGCTTCAACACCTGCCTCGCAAAAGAGACGGCCATAGTGCCGGTAATTGTGGGCGAGGATATCCACGCGTTCGAACTTTCTACCAGGATGCTCGGCAAGGGAGTGTTCGTTCCTCCGGCGGTTTATCCGGCGGTGCCTAAGCACCAGGCAAGGCTGCGCTTCTGCCTTACGAGCGAACATAAGAAAGATCAGCTCGATTACGCGCTCGACACTTTAGAGGTATTATATAAAGAGATGGGGATAGCAAAATAACGATATGAAAGTAATGGTAACGGGCGGCGCGGGCTACATAGGGAGCCATGCCGTACGCGGGCTTAAAGAAGCGGGATACGAGCCGATAGTGTTCGATAACCTGTCGAAAGGGCACAGGCAGGCGGTAGGCGATGTGGCTTTGGTTGAAGGCGACCTGCGGAGCATGGACAGCCTTAAGCGGTTTTTCAAAGAGCACAGGCCCCAGGCGGTGATGCACTTCGCGGCATTGAGCCTTGTGGGCGAATCGATGAAGGAACCGTACAAATACTATGAAAACAACGTAACGGGAAGCCTTAATCTGTTTAAGGCCGCTATGGACTCAGGCGCAGACAAGATAATATTCTCGTCGACGGCGGCAGTGTACGGCGAGCCGAAAGAGACTCCCATTACAGAGGAATCTGAAAAATCGCCTCTCAACGTTTACGGCAGGACTAAGCTTATCATCGAGAACATGCTCAAAGATTTCTCCGACATTTACGGCCTTAGGTATAAGGCGCTGCGCTACTTCAACGCAGCGGGCGCCGATAAAGCCGGCGATATCGGCGAAGACCACGACCCCGAAACGCACCTGATACCGCTGATATTCCAGACTGTCAACGGCAAAAGAGACAAGTTTTATGTGTACGGAGACGATTACCCCACGCCCGACGGAACGGGCATAAGGGATTATATACACGTTACCGACCTTGCCAACGCTCATATACTCGCGCTGCGCAGCCTTGAAAGCGGCGGTGAAAGCGGAGCGTATAACCTCGGCAGCCAAAAAGGCTTTTCCGTGCTCGAAATAGGAAAGGCTGCGGAAAGGGCTGTGGGTCGGCCTATAAATCATGAAATGATACAAAGGCGCGCCGGAGACCCGGCGGTGCTCGTAGCTTCTTCAGAAAAGATAAAAAATGAACTGGGGTGGGAGCCTAAGTTCGGCATAGAAGAGATACTTTCAAGCGCGTGGGAGTTCCACAAAAAGTATCCCGACGGGTACAGGTAAGGAAAGAGTAACGAGTATTGAAAAGCAGGGAAAGCAATAAGATAAATATATTTATAAGATGCGGATGCTTTATTGCTTCCGCAATTTTCTTGATCGGGTTTTCCTCGTGCGCTCCCTCGAACGAGGAGAGCGTTACAATGTCTCATACGCCTGCGGTTTCGCTTTCGCCTGCCGTCGCGGCTGTGAGCGCGGCGCCCGCAGCTACTCCCGTTCCGATGGTAACGCCCGAGCCCGCTCCTGTTTATACTTTTATCGGGCAGGCGTACTGCGACGCAGACGAATTTGTAAACATAAGAGCCGATGCAAACACTGAAAGCACAATATTGGGGACTATCCCAGCGGGGGAGCCGGCGGACGTTATAGAGTATTCCGGCGACTGGGCGCATATCGTTTACAGTGGTATCGAAGGTTATGTAAGCTGCGAATACCTTTTGAAAATAAAGAATCTGGAGGCAGCGGTTCCTATGGGAGACTGGGCTTCGATAGTGGTAAACCCGACTAACCTTCTGCCTGAAGACTTCGAAGTCACGCTTGCCGATTTTGAGAACGGACAGGTGGACGAGCGCATACTCGAAGTCTGTGAACGGATGTTCGCGGACGCGAAAGCGAATGGGGTAGACTTAAGATAAGCGGCGAGTGCCTCGAAGAGTATTTTGATGTAATGGATTGAAAATCGTTAATTAAACTGCTATTATAGCCTTCCGCCGCAGAGGGCTGTTTTTTCCTGTTCATGTTTAAAGCAACGTGGTATTATATTACCGAAAAAAACAAAGGAACGCAAATGAACGAGAAAGTCTTTGAAAAACTCGAATTCGATAAAATACTGCTGATGCTTTCTGAGCGGGCGATGTCGGAGCCCGGGCGCGAAGCCGCGCTAAAGCTGCGCCCGCAAAAGACGATAGAGGGAGTAACGCGCCTTCAGAGCGAGACGCTCGAAGCAGAAAGCATACTGATGCGCGAGCCCTCGGCGCCTATGAGTTCGTTCTCCGATATATCTTCTGAAGCAGTGCGTTTAAAGGCAGGCGCCGATCTGGGGTGCCGGGAACTGCTCCGCGTTCTCGGCGTGATGAAGGCGGCGCGCAGGGCGAAGAACGGGATAAAGAGGCAGGAGACAGGAACGAATATATTGCCTGACATGGCGGAAACGCTTTTCTTTTCAGAGACGCTGATAAAAGAGCTTGATACGGCTATCGCGAGCGAAGAGACGCTCTCTGACGCGGCTTCGCCCGAGCTTATGAGCATAAGAAAAAGGATAATACGCGAGAACGAAGGGATACGCGAAAAGCTGGACGCCATAATACGTTCGTCAAAGAACAAGGACTACCTTCAGGACGCAATAGTCACCATGAGGAACGGGCGCTATGTAGTGCCCGTTAAGCAGGAGTTCAAGAGAAATATTAAAGGCCTCGTGCACGACCAGTCGTCGAGCGGCCAGACGGTGTTTATTGAGCCTATAGAGGTAGTGGAAGCGAACAACAAGCTGAGGGAATTAGAGCTTGCCGAGGCCGCCGAAGTGGAGCGGATACTGCACGAGTTCAGTGAAAAACTCCGGGAATTTCGGCAGCAGCTTAAAGATGACCTCGAGGTTTTAACAGCGCTAGATATTATATTCGCAAAAGCCTCGATCGCGTCGTCGATGAAAGCTTCCCCGCCAGTAATAACGCGGGAAAAGAAGATGGTCATCAGGAACGGGCGGCACCCTTTGATAGAGCAGAAGAAAGTCGTTCCGGTATCATTAAGCGTGGGAGGCGGATACAGCGGGCTCATAATCACCGGCCCCAACACGGGCGGCAAGACGGTAACGCTCAAGCTCGCGGGGCTGCTCGTGCTCATGGCGCAGAGCGGCATGTTCATACCCGCCGACGGGGGAACGGAACTGCCCGTATTTTCGGGGTTATACGCCGACATTGGCGACGAGCAGAGCATAGCGCAAAGCCTCAGCACGTTCTCCTCGCACATGACCAACATAACGCGCATCACGAAGTCGGCTGACGGCGATTCGCTCGTGCTTCTCGACGAACTAGGGGCGGGCACCGACCCCGCCGAAGGCGCGGCGCTCGCTATGGCGATACTCGAGGAGCTTGCCTCGAGGGGCTCGTTCGTGCTCGCGACGACGCACTACAGCGAGATAAAGGCGTTCGCTACCGCGAGCGATGTATACGAGAACGCGTGCATGGAGTTCAATATAAAAACGCTGAGCCCTACATACAGGCTTATAATGGGCATACCCGGAGTATCCAACGCCTTCGAGATATCGAAAAAGCTGGGCCTCGACGAAAGCATCGTCGGGCGCGCGAGGCAGCATATGTCGGAAGAGGCAGTAAAGTTCGAGCAGCTCATAGGCGAAGCCGAGAAGCAGAGGGAAATAGCGCTTCAAAAGGAGCGGCAGGCAGAGAGCTTCAGGCGAACGGCGCAGTCGATAAAGGACAAGTCGGACATCGAGCTTAAAAAGGCTGAAGACAAGAGCCGGAAGATAATAGACAAGGCCAACGAGAAGGCGCTCGAGATACTCAAAGAGGCGCGCGAGGAAGCCGAGAGCGTGATACGCGAACTTAAGGCCGCCCAGGGCCTGCGGCAGGAAGACATAAACTCGGCACGCAAGGGCCTGTCGGGAAGAATTGAGGAGACTACAGCTAAACTGCGGAAGGATAAAGAGATAAAGAGCGATGTAAAGCCCGCAGATATTTCAGCAGGAGACACTGTGCAGCTTTTGAGCCACGGCATAAAAGCCGTGGTCCTCAAGGAGCCTAAAGGCGGCAGCGTTTACGTGCAGGCGGGCGTGATGAAGATGACCGTGCCTCTGGGCGAAATCGCTCTTTCAAAAGCTGATAAACAGGTGTCAAGGGTTAGCGGTGTTAAGAAGGCAGCCGGAGCGGCAGGGCTCGAGTTGGACCTGCGGGGCATGACGCTCGACGAAGCTATGCTCGAGACCGACAAATACCTTGACGACGCGTTCCTTTCCGGATTGACGGAAGTGTCGATAATACACGGTAAGGGAACGGGAACGCTGCGCTCCGGCATACAGGGCTTTCTTAAGAGCCACGGCCATGTGGAAGAGTTCAGGCTGGGCAGATACGGAGAGGGCGACGCCGGAGTGACGATAGTGACGCTGAAGACGAGGTAGATAAATGGATATAGCAAGCGCGTGTCTTATCGGCAGAAAATGCAGGTATGACGGGGAGTCGAGGGAAGACCCCGAAATAAAAAGGCTATTTGACGAAGGAAAAATAAAAGCCGTTTGCCCGGAGTGCCTTGCCGGGATTAAAGCGCCCCGATGCCCGTCGGAGATAACCGGCGGAGACGGAAAAGACGTTCTTCGCGGGAAAGCAAAAGTGACAGGGCAGGACGGCAGCGACAGGACGAAGGAGTTTATTAAAGGCGCGAAGAAGGCGCTTGCAGCCGCGCAGGAGTGCGGGGCGAGGCGCGCGTACATGAAATCGAAGAGCCCCTCGTGCGGATGCGCCATGATATACGACGGCACGTTCACGGGGAAACTTAGGCAGGGAATAGGCGTTACGGCCGCCTTGCTTAAGGAAAACGGTATTGAAGT
>CAZJOS010000015.1:0-6291 GCA_964547655.1 uncultured Christensenellaceae bacterium | reverse complement strand
CAAGGAAGTATGAGTTAACCGGGCAGGCGCGGGCGCAGCCCGCGCCGCCCCCCGCCTGCGGCTTTGCGCGGCTTCGAGCGAAGCGCGAAGCAAAAAGGAGCGGACAAAGCCGGAAATTGCCGGAGAATTAAGGCATTTTGGCATTTAAGCAATAGAAGTATGAACCTTCTATGAATAAATGATGAAAAGATTTTTGTAATATTTGTTTATTTTCGCATCTGATTTATAATAGATAAGAGATAAAAACCAAAAGATATATCGGCTGCGCTGGCGAAGCCCGCGCAGCCTACACCATCTGATTTATAATAAAAAAGAGGTGAAGAGCATGTCTAAATATATTCTGGTAATAGACGACGACAAAAATATCTGTGAAGTCATAAAGCTTTATCTGCAGAAAGAAGGATATAAGGTGACGCTAGCTTACGATGGGCAGGCGGGAATAGACGAATTTCTGCGCGAAACACCCGAGCTTATAGTACTCGATATAATGATGCCGAAGAAAGACGGCTGGGAAGTACTTAAACAGATAAGGAAAACGAGCGACGTTCCGGTCATCATGCTGACCGCAAAAGGTGAAACGTTTGACAAGGTGCTGGGGCTTGAGCTGGGCGCCGACGACTACATAGTAAAACCTTTTGACCCGAAGGAATTTATAGCGCGAATAAAAGCGGTAACGAGAAGAGCCAATAAGCAGGAAGAAGAACCGGTTGAGATCGCCTTCCCCGAACTCATCATCAACATGTCCAACTATACCGTTACGTACAAAAACCAGATAGTCGAGATGCCGCCGAAAGAGATAGAACTGCTTTCGTTTCTTGCGTCGCACCCAAATAAGGTATACACTAGGGAGCAGCTGCTGCAGCAGGTTTGGGATTTTGAATTCTTCGGCGATTCGAGGACAGTGGACGTACATATAAAAAGGCTTCGTAAAAAGCTCTTCGACCAGGGGCCTAACTGGGAAATAAAAACTGTGTGGGGCGTCGGATATAAGTTTGAGGTCAGGTAATGAGGAGATCGCTGTTTCTGCGAATGCTTTTCGTATATCTGCTGATAATCGTTATGGCGTTTTCAATAGTCGGCGGCATATTTTTCAGTACGATGAGAAGCAATTTTCTCGATACCCAGATGGACGAGATGATAAAAGACGCGAGGATAATAAACAGCTGGGTAGAAGACAACTTTCACGGGCTCATAACCGACTTCGAGCTTACCGAAAAACTGAGGCAAAAGGCCGGGGACGAAGGAACGGTGATATGGCTGCTTTTTAATAACGTTAAAGTAAGGGTCACAATAATCGACCCGGATAACAAGGGAAATATAAAAGAAAAATCCGAGTCGAGCAGTATAGACGTTTTTTTAAACAAAACGCAGCATGGGAAACCCTATAAACTGGTCTCGAGGGTCGATAACACGTTTGAAGACTCGATGATGTCGGTCGCCATACCGATGACTGTCGATAAAATATACCTGGGCGCCATAGTAGTGCACAAAGAAGTGGGAGCCTATGATCCGAAAATAAGCCTGATATTCAGGGAGATACTCATATCGCTGCTTATTTCCATAGGGTTTGCTTCAATACTTGTATTCATATTATCTAGATATATCGTGCGCCCGATAAAGGCGGTGTCTATGGCCGCGGCGGAGCTATCGAGGGGCAATCTTGACTGGCGCGTGCGCCCGAGGACCGAGGACGAGATAGGCGAGCTTGCCGTAACGTTCAACAAGATGGCCGAAGATTTAAAGCTGCAGGATTCGCTCCGCAACACGTTTATAGCAAACGTATCGCACGAACTGCGCACGCCGCTCGCCGCCATACAGGGATTCATTCAGGGCATGCTCGACAGAGCCATAGAAGAGAACGACAGGGATAAATATCTCGATATCGTTCTCGGAGAAACGAAACGCATAAACGCTCTCATAACCGACCTTCTGACGCTTGCCAAGATAGAATCGGGGCAGTTCCCGGTAGAGCTGAGCGAATTTGACATAAACGAACTGCTGCGGCGCTGCGTGATAATGTTTGAACAGAGGATAGAAGAGAAGAAGCTCAAGGTAAACATTGAGCTATGTGACGAAAAGTTTATGGTGTGGGCGGACGAAGACCGCATCTCGCAAGTCGTTACCAACCTTATAGACAACGCCGTCAAGTTTTCTTATGAAGGCGGGGAGCTCAAAGTCTGGACGGATTGCGCCGAAAACAAGGTCTACGTAAACATTTCCGATACCGGCGAAGGCATACCGCAAGGCGAACAGCAGAATATATTCGAGCGGTTTTATAAGGTGGATAAATCGCATAGCCGGAGCAAGCCGGGAACGGGTATCGGCTTGTCGATAGTAAAGAGGATAATAATGCAGCACGGAGAAAGAATAACACTGCATTCGGAGGAAGGGAAAGGAACGACGTTTACGTTTTCACTTACGCGCTCGGTGCCAATAAAGCCGGAAAAAGGGAAGACAAAGTAACGTATTGTTTACGGCCCGTTTTGGATTTGTTCAAATAGTATGGATATAGTTAGGGAAACACTGTTTAAAAAAGTTTTGGAGGTGGATCATGGATATAAACGATCAAAGGCCGGCTGAGCCTGAAAACGGCCGATACAATCCGGCACAAGGGCTCCAGCCGCCTGCTGTGAGCGGTTATAATAACGGCAATTACGGAAATCCTTATAATTCCAATAACAGTGGCCGCGGCGGAGGGAAGCGCAAAGGCCTGGCAGTTGTCATTGCAATAATAATGGCTATATGCCTTGTTGCAGGAGGCATATTTACCGCCTATGTGATAATGCCGGGGATCTACCCCGAACTTCGCGGAGACGGGGGTGTGGCGCTCGCTTCGCCCGAGCAGAGTGTCATGCAATCACCCGGTCCTGCCGCCAGCGGGAAGTCCGGCAGCCTGACTACCGATTCTCCTGATATAGGAGGGGCGGCGCCTAATATCAATTCAGCCCAAAACCCGATAGTCCAGATCGCGAAAGAAGTGGGACCGACTGTAGTGGGCATTGCCGTAAGCACAAGCCAGCTTTCGTCTTTCGGGAACGCCGCCGGCCCGCAGGAATACGGATACGGCACGGGAGTTATAATATCATCTGACGGTTATATAGTTACCAACAACCATGTGACGGAAGGCAGCGATTCAATAAAGGTAACGTTATTTGACGGCGCCGAGTATCACGCTTCTCTGGTGGGTTCGGATATAACTTCAGATTTGGCGGTGCTAAAAATAGACGCCAAAGACCTCATGGTTGCGGCATTGGGAAATTCGGACGGCCTTCAGGTCGGCGAAACCGTCATCGCGATAGGAAACCCGCTTGGCAGCGAGCTTGCGGGCACCGTAACGTCGGGAATCGTTAGCGCGCTTAACAGGCAGATACCTACAAATGGATTCAGCCAGAAATATATTCAGACGGATGCTGCCATAAACCCGGGCAACAGCGGCGGGCCGCTTGTAAATATAAACGGGGAAGTTATCGGGATAAATACTCTGAAGAGCACGCTCGCGGGGTATGATGATTACGGCATGCCCATAGGAGCGGAGGGTATAGGGTTCGCTATCCCGATCAACAACGCAAAGCCTATAATAGAGCAGCTTATTACAACTGGCAGCGTCGAGCGCCCGGGCATTGGGATAATGTGCGTAATTGATGAAACGAACGCATATAACCCGAGCGGTTCTCCCGAGGGCATCACAATCGTAAGGGTAACTTCCGGCGGGCCTGCCGATATAGCGGGCATAGAGCCGAACGATATAATCGTTTCTGTTGAAGGAACGGCTGTAAAAACGCTTGACGATCTTACAGAAACTCTTCAGGCGCATAAAGTCGGCGACGATATCAGCTTAACTGTTTGGAGGTCGGGACACGAATATAAGTATAAGATCAAGCTCGGAGACCTTAATAAAATGGGTTAATGCCTGTCAAACCGGGAAATTGAGAGTAAGGGCGGATAGGAATATCCGCCTTTTACATGGCTTGTATTGAATTATGACGATTTTGTGGTATGATATTTTGCATGGTTTGAGAAGCGCATAAATCAAAATGAAGGATAAGATAATGCTCGATTTTATAACGTTCGGATTGTTCGGCGAAAGGATCGCCGGCTCGTTTGCCCCGCAGATATATAACGCTTTTTTTGAAGAACTGGGCATATCCGCCGTTTATATGCCTTTCCCCGTGGAAAAAGATAAGTTTATCTCAGCCCTGCCCGTGCTGCGGTCAGACCTTTCGGGGTTCAATGTAGGAGAGCCTTTCAGGGTGGATATCACGGTTCACATCGACAGGCTGGACGATACAGCAAAGCATATAGGCGCGGTAAGCACAGTTAAAGTTGAAGACGGAAAGCTCTTCGGGTATAACACGGACGCTGTTGGATTTGAGAGGAGCCTCATCGGCTTCATGGGCAATATTTACGATAAAGACGTGCTTCTTTTAGGGTCGGGCGGCGCCGCGCATGCCGTAGCCAATATCCTTCTCAAAAAAGGAGCGTTTCTGACTATAGTATCCCGAAACGCATCTCATGCTGTAATGCTGCGCGACGTTCTTCAAAACAGGTTCAATAAAAACCGGATAAAAATAGTTAAAGGTTTGACGGGCGACGACAGTTTTTATGCCTGCGTGAATTCGACGGGAATCGATATAGAGGGAAAGCATTCGGAAATATCCATACATTCAAATACATATCAGAGTTTTCAGTATGTTTACGATCTCAATTGCGGGAATACCGCATTTTTAAATAAAGCCGCCGATTTCGGCGCTGATACTAAAGACGGATTGGACATGCTCTTCTATCAATCCGTCGGTTCGCTTGAGATATGGCTGGGAAAAGACAAAGGGCTCGACGTTTCGGTGATAACCAAAGTATACGACGATATAAAAGCGAGATATATGGCCATAAAATAAACCGGGCAGGAATGACCCGTTTTAGTAATTTATTTATCCCACATACCATCCATTTTTCCTTTTATTCTTCTTTTCCTGTTATCCGTTTCTTCACGATCGACCGTAACAGATCCGTCGTTCACCTGCAGTACTGAGCCTTCCTGCGCGTCTTCGGGAAGCTCCGCCTTCAAGATGCTTACCATGTTTTTATTTTCGTCCTCACAGACCGCGTATTCGCCCTCGAACCTGTCGACGATCAGCCGCATAATGCCCCCTGGTTTGACGTACTGAAAGTTATGGAACTCCCGTCGCTTATCGCGACTATCGTACCCATTTCATCAGTCCGGTATATTTTTATATCCGCATCAATAAATTTTTGTATAGTCTCATCTGCCGGGTGGCCGTAATCGTTATCTTTACCAACGGAAATGACCGAGTATTGCGGGTTTACCGCGCTCAGAAAATCGTCTGAAGTCGAAGTGTCGCTCCCGTGATGGCCAACCTTCAGGTAATCCGCTGTTATGTCAAATCCTTTTTCCATTATTTCTTTCTCAGAATGAAATTCCGCGTCTCCCATAAACAGAAACGATGAGCCGCCGAATACAAGCCTTACTACCACTGAATAATTATTGAGGTCTCCGTATTTTGAACTGTTGGGAGCTAAAACAGTAAAAACAGCGTTCCCAAGCGGATAAGACGTTCCGGGGACGGGATTCATTATTTTTAATCCCTTATCCGATATCGCGTCTAAAACATCCTCAAAAGTCTTCGTGTTGCTTTGCGCGTCGGGAAGGATCACTTTATCTACGTCGAACGTTTTGATTACGGCGTCCATGCCGCCGATATGGTCTTCATGAGGATGGGTACCGATTATATAATCGAGCTTTGTTATGCCCTGATCCTTGATATAATCGACAACGGTATCTGCAGCACCGTTGGTTCCCGCGTCAATAAGCATCGAATTTGAACCGGTCGTTATCAGGATACTGTCCGCCTGCCCAACGTCGATTATGGTGACTTTCAGCAAAGAACCGGAGGGCAGAGTCTGGGCTGGGGCCGTACCAGAAATCAGAAAATATATTCCGACTGCAACAGCCGCAAGTATACCTATTATAAGCGGAGGCTTTGACGATTTATTTTTACTCATAATAATCTCCAAAATAATTTGATTTATGTCTGCCTGTAATTAGTAAGCTGTCTTTATTGATTTTTTAAGCGGGCGTTTATATGTCAATAATATGTTACAAGATATGTTTGTATGAAGTAAATTTCTTATTGAACGGCAAATTAAATTTTCTATATTGTATTGTCAAATCAAAAGGTATTGAAATAAAATATTTTATATAAAAGTGAAAAAGCAATAAAAACGTGTTGACAAGGGAGCATTAGATTTGATAGTATAGTAAAGCGCTCTCAA
>CAZJOS010000014.1:14156-22564 GCA_964547655.1 uncultured Christensenellaceae bacterium | reverse complement strand
CTTATCAAAAAAGCCGGTATCAGTGCCGTCCGAGTTTAATAAAACCGCTTAGATTTATAGTAATTTAAGGCAGCCAAAACGGCTGCCTTTTTATTTGCAGTTGATTTGCATATCTAAGCTGGGATTAATAAATAAGAGTTATCATAATTATCTTTTTTATAAAAAGGGATTATATGAATAGCCAATCAATAATCGCGGTACTCCGGATCAAGCGGTTCCCCGCAAAAAGGACAATAATCAGGTATTGAGAAAGAACGGACGCGCACAAATCTTCTGCAGTTCGGGCATCTGCCGAATGCAATGTTTATTATCCCTCCCGCAATAATAACGGCAAACCCCAGAAGTACAAACACGGGGCTTAAATCTCTGAAAATCAAAAACGAAATAATTGCAATGGCTGCTCCCGCAAATGCCGTTACTATGGAAACAATACGTGCTTTTCTGTAGCTCATGAGCTTACCTCGTATAAATAATTAATATGGTTTACTTTTATATTTTAATCATCATGTTCCTGATTATCATCATGGCTCTGCGGCTCAAGCTCTTTTCCGCAGTGAGGGCAGTATTTAGGTGTAGCAGATCGAAGCGGCAATAATTCTCTGCAATAAGGGCATCTGTAAAACGCGATCCTTATTATATAGCCGCCAATAAAAAAAGCAGCAACAATGAAGACACCCCAAATCCTATTCTCGTTGCTTGATTCTCCAAAACGTATAAGCGCAAGAGCAGCAACAAGCCCCAATACCATTATAATTATAGAAAGCATATCTATATATGTATATGAATACGATTCTAATTGATATTGTTTCCAGTGTCAAATAAATGACATTGTTCGATTTTTAAAAAAACGGCCTTTCAGCCGTTTCCTTTTAATCCAACTGCTTTATCCACATATCGGCCTCAGCGTCTGAGGGCATCCTCCAGTCGCCCCTCGGCGAGAGCGATATGCTGCCTACTTTGGGCCCGTCGGGCATGCACGAACGCTTGAACTGCGAAGCGAAGAACCTCTTGTAAAACTTCTTCAGCTGCTCCTTTAAAGCGTCTTCCGTATACTCGGGGTACGCGGCTTTAGCGAGCATAAGTATCTTTTCGGGCGGCATCTCGAACCTCAGCATGTAATAAATGAAAAAGTCGTTGAGGTCGTATTGCCCTATCTGTTTCTGCGTATCCTGCCTCTCGTCTTTGCCAGTCGGCGGCAGCAGTTCGGGCGACGGAGGAATGGCCACTATCTCTTTGGCTATGTCGTTAAGTTTCCTGTCATCCCGCGAGATATAAAGAACCATCTCTTTTATAAGCGTTTTCGCCACCCCCGCATTAACGCCGTACATCGATATCTGGTCTCCGGCGTATGTGCAGAAACCGAGCGCGAGTTCGGATAAGTCGCCCGTGCCTACAACGATACCGTTTACCTGGTTCGCTATGTCCATAAGCACCTGCGTGCGCTCCCGAGCCTGCGCGTTTTCAAACGTCACGTCTGCTTCTCCGTTGTGGTCTATATCTTCAAGGTGCGCTTTCGCCGCGTCCACTATGCTTATCTCTCTTAGTTTCGCTCCCGCGGCGGCCACGAGCCGCCGCGCCAGGCCCTGGGTCTCTTCCGTGCTGCCCAATCCGGGCATGACCACGCCCGTTACTGCGCCGCTTTTTCCGAGCCTTTTCATAGCCTCACTTGAAACCATGAGAGCGAGGGCCGAGTCGAGCCCGCCCGATACCCCTATGACTGCGCATTCAGCTTTAGTGTGGAGGAACCTCCTCATAAGCGCGGTGACCTGTATATCGAATACTTCCCTGCACCGGTCGTCCCTTTCCTTAATATCCTCGGGCACGAACGGCATCCTCTCGATGTTCCTGAACTTCGGCTTTGCCTCTTCAGCGGTGAAAAACACCCTTCTGAAAGGCTTTTCAGGGCTCTTGGTTATAAACGTGTTCTTCAGTATCCTGTCGTGCATCAGCCTGTGCAGGTCAAATTCGGTAATGCTCATGTGCGGCTTAAAATCGAACCTCTCTGAGCTCTCCAGTATATAGCCGTTTTCGGCAAGCACTATATGCCCTCCGAACACGGCATCGGTCGTCGATTCCCCCGGGCCGGCGGAAACGTAGACTATACTGCCTATATATCGCCCCGACTCCTGTTTTATCATCTCTTCGCGGTATGCGCTCTTGCCCGCAAGCTCGTTGCTCGCCGATATGTTGAAAAGCAGCGTAGCGCCCGACATAGCCTGGTAAGCGTGCGGAGGGAACGGCACCCACAGGTCTTCGCACAGCTCGATGCCGACAGTAAGCCCTTTTATGTTTTCGCACTCAAACAGCAGGTCAGGCCCGAAAGGAACTTTCTGCCCCGCGAGATCGGCCGTCCCGGATACCCCAATCCCCGATGTGAACCAGCGCTGTTCATAGTATTCTGAATAGTTGGGCAGATAAGCCTTTGGCACGGCTCCGAGTACCTTTCCCGACTGGAACGCCACAGCGCAGTTGAAAAGTTTGCCGGCAGCGTAAACAGGCATGCCTAATATAACGAGCAGCCCTGTTTGCTTAGTCTCCTCTATAAGCTGCTTTAAGGCCTTTTCGCTTTGCTCGAGCACGCTCCTCTGCCTGAAAAGGTCTCCGAGCGAATATGAAGTCAGGCTGAGTTCGGGAAACGCGATAATTCCCGCTTCCTTTTCCCAAGCCTCTTTTATCATTGCCGATATGCTCTCTTTATTCCTGTCTATGTTCCCGACCGAGACACCGGGAACCGCCGCCGCAACCCTTATAAGACCGCTGTTCATTAATTCCTCCGTTTGCCCCAAAGAAACCTTCGGTTTTTTGTGGCCCCGCTTTTATGCGGGCTCTGTGTAGCTTATAAGCTGCCATTTATTAAGCAGCTGCGCCATGGTCCCGTCTTTTTTCATATCTTTTATAACGTCGTTTACCGCGTCGCCGAAAGCGCCGAGCTTTTCGGATATCTGTACGCAGTAATCGCTCGGAATGCACTTCTCGCCCAGCAATAGCATTCCCGATCTTCCGAAAAGCAATAAAAACATCTCGTTGGCGCAGACGCCTTTTACATAGCCTGCCTGCAGCGCTTCTATGGCTTCCGGGTACGACGCATATACCCGCACATCGGCGCTTATATTATTGGATTCCAGATATGTCTCGATGTTCATTTTTTTGCTGCCTTCCGGCTTTGCTTCTGCCAGAGACCCGTGAACGACTGCGACAGTATTGCCCGAAAGCCCCTGCACCGTTGTCATCTCCCCTTCGTTTACAAGAAACGCAGAAGGGTCGGTAAAATACGGGGAAGAATAGTATATGTCGGCCGCGCCTTTTTTGACCGAAGCGCCGAGCGATATATCCATATCGCCAGTCTGAAGCAGCGCGTCTTTCGTCTCAGAGTTGACGCCTATATAGTTTACTATTATCCCGTCCGGAAACAGCCTCTTTATTATTTCGTCGGCTATATCCTTTTCGAGCCCGGAATATGTGCCCGTTGCCCCGTCGTATAAGCACAGCTTTCCCAGATCTCCGCGCAGCCCGATGTTTATATAGCTCTTGGAAGCTACGGCTTTCACGGCATTCTGCTTTTCTGCGCTTATATTTCCCTGGGAAACAAACCAGGATATTACGGCGATCACAAAAACGGCAAACAGCGCTGCTCCCGCTATCTTAAAATATTTCGTATTGATATGAAACAGGCGGTTTCGCCCCGACTTCATTCTTCTCGCCATATCATTCCTCAGATTCTTCGGCATCTTCGTCCGCAAGCACGAGCGCGACCGATACCACCTTGGAATCATCGCCTACGTTCATGAGCCGCACTCCCTGCGTATCGCGGCCAATAACGCTTATTTCACTTACATTCATCCTTATTATTACGCCCGCGTCGTTGATGACCATAAGGTCTTCGCTTCCGTCCACGACTTTAAGGGTACACATATCGCCCGTTTTATCAGTCGTGCGCAGCGTCCTTACGCCTATGCCTCCGCGGTGCTGCAGCGTGTATTCGGATACCGGCGTGCGCTTGCCGTAGCCGTTTTCCGAAATAACCAGCACTTCGCCTTCGGGCTTCGCTATGGATATGCCGACCACGCTGTCGCCTTCGCGCAGCGTAATCGACCTTACGCCCATGGCGCCCCGGCCCATATCGCGAACGTCTTCCTCTGAAAACTTTACCGACATGCCTTTGGCCGTTCCGAGTATAAGGTTGTCGCTGCCGCTCGTCTCGAGCACTCCCATAAGCTCGTCGCCTTCGCGCATGCCTATCGCTATTATGCCGCTCTGCCGTATGTTTTTGTATTCGCTTATATGGGTCTTCTTTATAAGCCCGTTCTTGGTTGCAAGCACCAGCATGGCGTCGTTTTCAAAATCCCTTATCGGCAGCACGGCCGATACCTTTTCGCCCGCGTCCAGCTGCAGCAGGTTTACTATTGCCATGCCCTTAGCGGTACGCCCCGTTTCGGGCAGATGATAGCACTTTCTGCGGTATACCTTGCCCATATTCGTAAAGAACAGAAGATTAGAGTGCGTCGACGTTACCATCACGTGCTCCACGAAGTCCTCTTCCCTCGTCGCCATTCCGGAGACTCCGCGCCCGCCCCTTCGCTGCGTCTTATACGTATCGGACCTCAGGCGCTTTATGTACCCGAAATGCGTCATGGTAACGACCATCTCTTCTTCCTGTATCATCTCGTCGAGGTCGATATCGTCAGCGGCGAACGTTATCTCGGTGCGGCGCTCGTCGGCGTACTTTTCCTTTATCTCGAGCATCTCCTGTTTTATGATATCGAGCACCATCTGCGGAGAAGCAAGCACGCTTTTAAGGTAAGCGATGCGCTCTAAAAGCTTTTTGTATTCGTCGAGTATCTTGTCGCGCTCGAGCCCGGTAAGCCTCTGCAGCCGCATGTCGAGTATTGCCTGCGCCTGTATCTGCGACAAACCGAACCTCGCCATAAGCGAGTCTCTCGCCGTAGGCACGTCGGGCGACTTCTTTATCATATCGACGATCTCGTCGATGTTATCGAGCGCGATTATTAAGCCTTCGAGTATGTGCGCCCTTGCTTCCGCCTTTTCCAGCTCGTACTTCGTGCGGCGCACTATTACTTCCTTCTGGTGCTCGAGGTAATAGTATAGCATTTCTTTTAGGTTAAGCACCTTGGGCTCGTTGTCCACGAGCGCCAGCATAATGACCCCGAAGGTGTCCTGCATCTGCGTATGCTTATAAAGCCTGTTGAGTATCACGTTGGAGTTGACGTCCCTTTTAAGCTCTATGACTATCCGCATACCGGATTTATCGCTCTCGTCGCGTATGTCGGATATCCCCTCGAGGCTCTTTTCGTTTACGAGTTCCGCGATACGGGTAATAAGCGAAGCCTTGTTCACCTGATACGGTATCTCGGTAACTATGATGCGCTGCCTGCCCGCCTTGAATTCCTCTATCTCGGCCTTTGCCCTCACGCATACTTTGCCGCGCCCGGTGTTGTAAGCCTGGGTTATGCCGGCGGTGCCCATTATTATGCCGCCTGTGGGAAAGTCGGGGCCCTTTAAGTGTTCCATGAGGTCGTCTACCGTGCACTCCGGGTCGTCAATTAGCTGTACAGCCGCGTCTATCGTCTCTCCCAAGTTGTGCGGCGGTATATTAGTCGCCATGCCTACGGCTATTCCGCCCGTTCCGTTGACCAGAAGGTTCGGGAACTTAGCCGGCATTACGGAAGGCTGCATGAGCGTTTCGTCGAAGTTCGGGTAAAAGCCGACCGTGTCCTTGTCTATATCGCGCAGCAACTCCATCGCAATAGGGGAAAGCCGGGCTTCGGTATAACGCATGGCCGCGGGCGCGTCGCCGTCGACACTGCCGAAATTACCGTGTCCGGAAACGAGCATATGCCTTATCGAAAAATCCTGCGCCATGCGCACCATAGCCATATATACAGAGCTGTCGCCGTGCGGATGGTATTTACCCAGCACGTCGCCTACGATCCTCGCGCTCTTCCTGAACGGCTTTTCAGGCGTCACTCCCAATTCTCCCATTGAATAGAGTATCCTTCTATGCACGGGCTTTAAGCCATCCCTCACGTCGGGCAGCGCGCGGTTTATTATGACCGACATCGCGTAGGACATGAACGATGTCTTCATCTCTTTTTCTATATCAACAGGTTGTATCGCTTTTCTTATGTTATCCAAAATATCTCACCTCAATAATCAAGCAAATAATAGCATTGTCTATAAGTCTAAATTCATGACGTACTTCGCGTTCTGCTCAATAAACTCCTTGCGCGGCTCCACAGCATCGCCCATCAGTATCGTGAATATCTCTTCCGCTTCGAGAGCGTGCTCTATCGATACCTGCAGCAGCGTCCTGTTTTCCGGGTCCATCGTCGTCTCCCATAGCTGCCCGGGGTTCATCTCGCCGAGGCCTTTGTAGCGCTGTATCGTAGCCCCTTCCCTGCCTATCTCACTTAAATATTTTTCCAAAGCTTCGTCGCTGTAAAGGTATTGTTCCGTCTTGTTTTTGACGACTTTATATAGCGGCGGCTGGGCTATATACACATGCCCCGCTTCTATAAGCTGTTTCATATACCTGTAAAAGAACGTAAGCATAAGTATCCTTATATGGCTCCCGTCCACGTCCGCGTCCGTCATGCAGATTATGCGGTTGTAGCGCAGCTTTGTAACGTCGAAATCGTCTCCTATACCGGCGCCGAAAGCCGTTGCCATCGCTTTTATCTCAGCGTTGGCGAGCGCCCTGTCCTGCCTTGTTTTCTCGACGTTCAGTATCTTGCCGCGGAGCGGCAGTATGGCCTGAAATCGTCTGTCGCGCCCCTGCTTCGCGCTGCCGCCTGCGCTGTCGCCCTCCACAATGAATATCTCGCACTTGTCAGCATCCGTCTCGCTGCAATCGGCAAGCTTGCCGGGCAGCGCCGCGCTCTCGAGTACCGATTTCCTTCTCGTCAGTTCCCGCGCTTTCCTCGCGGCCTCGCGCGCGTGCTGCGCAACGAGGCATTTGCCCAGCACTTCGCGGGCAACTGCAGGGTTCTCTTCCAAAAAAGCTTTCAGCTCTTCCGCCATGGCGCCGTCTACGAGCGGCCTTATCTCGCTGTTGCCGAGTTTCGTCTTCGTCTGGCCTTCAAATTGCGGCGACGGCAGCTTAACGCTGATTATCGCCGTCAGCCCTTCGCGGATATCCTCGCCCGAAAGGTTCTCTTCTTTATCTTTTATCATGCCGAAGCGACGCGCGTAATCGTTCATCACCCTCGTGAGGCCCGATTTGAACCCCATAAGGTGCGTGCCGCCCTCGTGCGTGGGTATGTTGTTCGCGAACGTGAATATATTTTCGTTGTACGAGTCGTTGTACTGCATCGCTATCTCGACTATCTGCGCGTCTTTTTCCGTACAGATATATATGGGCTCGGGGTGCAGCGGGGCTTTGTTTTTGTTGAGGTATTTTACGAATTCGATGATGCCGCCTTCATATTGAAAACTGCTCTCCTTGTCGATGCGTTCGTCGCGTATCTTTATCCTTACGCCCTTATTCAAAAACGCAAGCTCCCGAAGGCGCGCCTTTAGAGTGTCAAAAACGAAATCTACCGTCTCGAACACCTCGTCGTCCGGCCAGAACTGTATTGTCGTACCCGTCTCTTCAGTTTCGCCTGCAACTTTAAGCCCTTGTGTTGTCATCCCTCTTGAAAAGCACATCGTATATATCCTGCCGTCGAGCTTTACCGTTGCGACGAGCTTTTTTGAAAGCGCGTTCACTACCGAAACGCCTACGCCGTGCAGCCCGCCCGAGACCTTATAACCGCTGCCTCCGAACTTTCCGCCCGCATGCAGCATGGTAAGCGCCACCTCCAGAGCGGGCTTTCCTACCTTCGGGTGAATGTCGACGGGTATGCCTCTGCCGTCGTCCTCCACGCAAACGCTGCCGTCGGTTTTTATCGTGACGGTTATGCAGCCGCATACTCCCGCCATAGCTTCGTCGACCGAGTTGTCGACCACTTCGTAAACGAGATGGTGCAGGCCTCTTGCGTCCGTAGAGCCTATATACATGCCCGGGCGTTTGCGCACGGGTTCAAGGCCTTCGAGAACCTGTATCTGCGAAGCGTTATAATTGCTGTCCATTATGGCCATTTTCAGATTGTCTCCTTAAAATTTATATAAAATTATTGTATCCTCGATCGTTTATAGAGCGTAGCGGGCGATATTGGGGAATAATATATAAAGAACTTATCCAAAAATCTCGTGACTAAGACAGATTTGATATTATACCGCTCTATATATATGATATGCGCGACGTCGCCGAGTTTCTTAAGCGCGTTGTTAGTATCGTCGTTCGTCTTCGCTTCCCTGTAATCGAGTATGAAAACCACGTCTTTAAGCGGCACCATAGCGTCTTTTCCTATATGCAGCATGCCTATACCAGCCCTTCTTTGATGCCCCGG
>CAZJOS010000014.1:0-14056 GCA_964547655.1 uncultured Christensenellaceae bacterium | reverse complement strand
CTTTTTGGGGACCCCGGATAAATCAGAAACCTACAATATATTATATATATTATATACAAAAACTTACGATATTAAAAGAGCATTTTGCTACTCTTCACAAATTATCCACAGACAGAAGGGATAAATTACGAACAATTTTGTTTTGCACGCTTATTTTATACGCATCTGTTATTGCGCGCCCATATAAAACCGTTTATACTCTATAAAGCGACATTCTTTACAGGGAGCTATGATGGTAAGACGTATATTCATTGAAAAAAAAGACGGGTTCGACATTGGCGCTAAAGCTGCTCTTTCCGATTTTCGAGACACGCTCGGCAAACGCAGCCTTAAAAACGTCCGTATACTCAGCCGTTACGACATCGAGGGGCTTGAGGGTAAAGATTTTGAAGCGGCGGTGGGAAGCGTGTTCTCCGAGCCCGCGGCCGATACCGTATACTACGACAGGTTCGGCATCGACAGCAATGATATTGCTTTCGCAATCGAATACCTTCCCGGCCAGTACGACCAGAGGGCCGACAGTGCGGTCCAGTGCGTCGAGCTGCTATTGCCCTCGCTTAGATCGCGGCCGGTCGTGAAATGCGCGACGGTTTATATATTGTCGGGCGTGACCCGGGAAGACGCCGAAGATATAAAATCATACGTCGTTAATCCCGTCGATTCGCGCGAAGCAAGCTCAGTTTTGCCCGATACGCTTAAAGACGTTTCACCCGAGCCTTCGGATGTTGAAGTACTTATCGGTTTTAACGATTTTAGCTCAGAAGAACTCGAGAGCTTTATACGTTCCTGCGGCCTCGCGATGAGTTTCGATGATATTAAGTTCGTGCAGCAGTACTTCAAAGGCGACGAAAAGCGGGACCCCACAATAGCGGAGATACGCGTAATAGATACCTACTGGTCTGATCACTGCCGCCACACTACGTTTTTGACAAGGCTCGAAAACGTCACTTTCGACGAAACCGCGAAAGACGCGCAAAGAGTATATAACGAATATCTGAAAGCGCGGAAAGAGTTATACGGCAGCAAACAAAAAGACGTCTGCCTCATGGATATAGCCACTTTATACGCAAAAGAAGCTAAAAAGGCTGGGAAAACAGGCCTGGACGTTTCGGACGAGATAAACGCGTGCTCGATACGCGAAAAGGTGATAGTCGACGGAAAACCGAAAGACTACCTCATAATGTTCAAAAACGAGACTCACAACCACCCGACTGAGATAGAGCCTTTCGGCGGCGCGGCGACGTGCCTTGGCGGCGCGATACGCGACCCGCTTTCCGGAAGGTCCTACGTGTATCACGCTATGCGGATTACAGGAAGCGGCGACCCCAGGGAGAGCGTAGCTGATACGCTGCCCGGAAAGCTGCCGCAGAGGAAGATATGCAGGGAAGCCGCCCACGGTTATTCGTCATACGGAAATCAGATAGGCCTCGCCACAGGCCTCGTTGATGAGATATACCATGAAGGGTACAAGGCAAAGCGCATGGAGCTGGGCGCTGTGATAGGCGCGGCCCCCGCCCAAAACGTGGTGCGCAGAAAGCCGGAGCCGGGTGATATCATTCTTCTTCTTGGCGGCGCGACTGGCCGCGACGGGTGCGGAGGCGCGACTGGCTCTTCTAAGGTGCACGACGCTCAGTCTATAGACACCTGCGGCGCGGAGGTGCAGAAAGGCAATCCTCTCATAGAGCGCAAACTTCAGCGGCTGTTCAGAAACAGGGAGTTTTCAACGCTGGTAAAGCGCTGCAACGACTTCGGCGCGGGCGGCGTCTGCGTCGCCATAGGAGAGCTGGCGGAAGGAGTCTGCGTCGGCCTCGATAATGTCCGCAAGAAATACGAAGGCCTCGGCGGAGTAGAGCTCGCCATATCAGAGAGCCAGGAGAGGATGGCAGTCGTTGTTGCTCCCGAAGACGCCGACAAAGTTTTGGAACTGGCAAAAAGAGAAAATTTGCACGCCGAAAAAGTTGCCGAAGTTACTGACAGGGGAAGGATGGAGCTTTTCTGGCATGGCAAAGCGATAGTAAACATAAAGCGCTCGTTCCTTGATACCAACGGCGCTACATCCAGGGCTGGCGCGCGCGCAGCGGGCTTTGAAACAAGGGGCCTGTTTAAAGAAAATTTCAGCGGCGGCCTTAAGGACAGGCTTCTTTCCATTATGTCGGACATTAACATATGCTCTAAAAAAGGGCTCATAGAGATGTTCGATTCCACTATAGGCGCGGGAACCGTAAACATGCCGCTCGGAGGTAAGTTTCAGCTGACGCCGGTTCAGGCCATGGCCGCGAAAGCGGCAGCCGAAGGCGAATGCAAAACAGCCACGGTGTTTTCGTACGGGTTCGATCCTTATCTGATGGAAAAAAACCCGTTTATAGGCGCGATGTATTCGGTTGTATTGTCGCTTGCGAAGCTAGCCGCTACGGGCGCGGATATTTCGCGGGCTTGGCTCACATTGCAGGAATATTTCGAACGCATGATCCATGACTTAAGCTGGGGCAAGCCTCTTGCGGCCCTGCTCGGCGCGTGGTGGGCGCAGAAAAACCTGGACACCCCCGCTATAGGCGGGAAAGATTCCATGTCGGGAACGTTCGAAGATATCCACGTTCCATCCACACTGGTTTCATTCGCATTATCCACAGAGAATGTGGATAACCTCATATCCCCCGAGTTCAAGCATGATGGAAGTACCATTTACCGCGTGCGTATAAAACGGGATATAAACGGTATTCCCGATTTCGATAGCATAAAAAAAGCGTACGCAAACGTATACGAACTGATTAAAAATAAAAAAGTTTTCTCCGCATACGCCGTTGAGCGAGGCGGCGCGCTTGCAGCTATAGCGAAGATGGCGCTGGGAAACGGCATAGGCGCAAGTCTTTCCGGCTCCGACTTGGATGACCTTACTGATAAAGCGTACGGAGACATTATACTCGAGGGCAAAGGCCTGCCGTTTGAAATCATAGGTAAAACTGGCGGCAGCTCTGTAATTTTCGGCAAAGAAGCTTTAGAGCTGTCCGAGATCGCGGAAAGTTATATTAAACCCCTCATAAGTGTATATCCTGTGGATAAAATCGATTGCGGGCCTATCCCCGACAAGCTGTATGAGAGCAAAAACACATACACGTATCCCGGAACGAAGATACGCCCGCGCATAGTCATACCCGTTTTTCCCGGAACGAACTGCGAATACGACTCGGCTGCGGCCTTCGCCCGGGCCGGAGGGCTTCCCGAAATATCAGTTATGCGCAACATATCCGCAGGCGACATAGAATACAGCATAGACGCTCTCGCCAAGCTTATAGCTTTGAGCCAGATACTGATGCTGCCCGGCGGTTTCTCCGCCGGCGACGAGCCTGATGGCTCGGGAAAATTTATAACCGCGGTATTACGCGCCCCTAAGGTAAAAAAAGCGGTGGAAGGGCTTCTCGCGCGCGACGGTCTGATACTCGGCGTCTGCAACGGGTTTCAGGCGCTTATAAAGTCAGGGCTCGTGCCTTACGGCGAGATCCGTGACATGGAGCCTGACAGCCCGACTCTCACGTTCAATGCCATAGGCCGCCACGTATCAAGGCTGGTGAGGACGCGTGTAACATCGAACGCTTCGCCCTGGCTCGCGCTCTGCAAACCGGGAGACATACATACGATCGCCGTTTCACACGGCGAAGGAAGGTTTATTGCGTGCGAAGCTGAAGCTATTGCTCTATACGAGCGCGGGCAGATAGCGACGCAGTACGTGGACTCAAACGGCCTCCCCACTATGAACGAGGGCAACCCCAACGGGTCGCTGCTGGCGGTAGAAGGTCTGCTATCGCTGGGCGGAAGGGTGTTCGGCAAGATGGGGCACAGCGAGCGGTTCACATACGGCACGCTTAAGAACGTTCCCGGGGAAAAGGATCAGGGGATATTCGACAGCGGCGTCAATTACTTTTTATAATACGGATGTTCATAAAATGTTGAAGACTTTAATCTATCGGCATGGTATACTGGCGGCATGAAATTTACTAAAAAGCAGATAATCTGGTCTGTAATACTTGTAATTATAGTCGCTGCGTGCATAGTTCTTTATTATATAGGAAAAGGCTGCGGCTGGTTTAAATTTTTTGAGTCGAAAGAACAGATACAGGAATACGTCGCTTCGTACGGGGCGCTCGCTCCGCTCGCTTTTTTCCTGCTCCAGTTCTTTCAGGTAATACTCTCCCCTATCCCCGGCAATATCACGACTATAGCGGGGGGGTTCCTGTTCGGCCCCTTAATCGCTTTCGCAATATCGACAGCTGCTATTTTTCTGGGATCTATAAGCGCTTTTGGATTAGGCAAGCTTTTCGGAAGGCCTCTCGTTGAAAAGATAGCGGGGAAAAAAGTCGTAGACAAATATATGAACACAGTTTCCTCAAGGCAGAGGATAGTGCTTATACTGATGTTCCTTCTGCCGTTCTTTCCGGACGATATACTTTGCCTTATAGCAGGGCTTTCAGCCATGAAATTTCGCTCTTTTGCGCTGATAATGGTGCTTACGCGGCCGTGGGGAATTCTTTTTTCCGTATTTATCGGAGCGCAGACGTTCGATATTCCCGACTGGGGATGGGTAATAATTGTTACGGCCGCCGTTGTAGTATTCATACTCTCAATAAAATACGCCCCAGTGATAGAGGAGCGTATTAAATCGTGGCTTGAGAAGACATTTTTAAAGCACAAAGAAAATAATTAGCCGTTGCTCGTTTTTACCGGCAGCACGAGGTAAAGGAAGCTGCTTCCCTGCAGCGGATGTATCATGCACGGGCTTATATTCGTGTTCATGTCGAGCACTACCTCGTCGTCGTCGACTACCTTTAAAACGTCAAGCAGATACCTTGAATTGAACGATATATCGAGACTCTTTCCCGAAAGAGATATCTCCACTTCTTCCTTCGCTTTTCCTACTTCTGAATCGGAAGTTATCGTCATGAGCCCTTCTTCTATTTTTAAATTTACAAGGTTCGTCTTAGACTGCCTTGCAAGTATGCTTGCCCGCTCAAGGCTGTTTAAAAAGCTCTGCTTATTTATTATCACCCTTGTGGTATGTTCGGCAGGCAGTATGTTTTTATATCTCACATAATCGCCCTGAAGCACTCTTGTGGCTATCTCGGTATCGCCGCAGACCATGGTAACAAGATTGTCAGCGCTGTAGAGTTTCACCGTTTGTTCGTCTTCGGGCAATATGCGCGCTATTTCCCTCATCGACCTCGAAGGCACCACTACTTCGGCTGCATCCGTTCCCGACTGTATGTTTTCCTGCCTTATAGCCAGCCTGTATCCGTCGAGCGCCACCATCTTCAGAACGCCGCTGTCAAGTTCGAGAAGTATTCCCGTAAGTATAGGTTTGTCTTCACTTATCGACGTAGCGAACACCGTCTGGTCTATCATCGAAACAAGCTGGTTTGAAAACGCGGTTATTCCTTTTTTCCTGCCGCACGACGGAAACGCCGGGTAAGACGCGGTATCCATAAAACACAGCGTCGTGGTGGAATGCCCGCACTGCATAATTGCGTTATTCCCTTCTGTATTTAAAGATACCTCGCAGTCGTCGAATTTTGCGAGTATTTCCGCCAGCAGCCTTGCCGGCAGAACGATCTCTCCCGGCTCCATTACGGTAGCTTCGGTTGTGCATTTTATAGAAAGCGTGCCGTCGCTTCCGTACATCGTAAGCATGTTATCTGCGGCTTTTATAAATATGCCCTCCAGCAGAAAAACAGTCGACTTTGCCGCCACCGCTTTTGTGACGATATTCACGCTTTTCTGCAGATCGTTTTTTTCACATATCAGTTTCATAACCTATCCCCCAACGTTTATTCCCATAAAGATATTATTCAGAATACTTCTTATATTTGCATTTGTATATTAAGTAGTAATAGTAACAGTAGTAATGTTTATACCGTGGAAAACTCAGATTTCGTTGTATTTAAAACAAAAACGTATATGTATTCTCAGGCGGATCTTTGTAAAAGCTGTGTATACCGCTGCAAAAACGTGTGAAATAATAATTTTTTATAAAATACGTTTTAAACAGCCCGTAAACATTTAATCCACTATTCCCTGAGCTTTATAATAAAATCATCCACAAGCGTTTTTGTTTCTATATTCCTTTTGACCTCCTTCTCCAGTTTATCGTAAGCGTGCTTTACGGTAGTATGGTCGCTTTTACCGTATATCTCCGCTATCGCTTTATACGACATATCCATCATCTTGCGCGTAAGATACATCGCTATCTGCCTGGGGTACGCAATATTCTGATTTTTTTTATTGCTTATTATTTCTTCTTCCGATAATTCGTAATACTCGCATATAAGCTGAAGTACCTGCTTTGCCGTTATCTTCTTTGTAGTGGTTATCGTAAGAAAATCTCTAATGGCGATCTCGGCTTCAAGTATATTCGGAGCCCTGCCGTTGAGAACGGTATATGCGATTATCTTGTTTAACGCTCCCTCGAGCGAACGTATATTAGAAGATACTTTAGTTGCTATAAGGTCGAGTATCTCGTGGCTGATGTCATATTTAAGGCCGTCCCTCGCGGCGATATCCCGGGTTTTTTTGATGAGTATAGCGAGCTTCGTTTCATAGTTTGGGGGCTGTACGTCGGCAATGAGCCCGCCCTCAAAACGCGACTTTAAGCGTTCTTCTAAGAGGGGTATCTCTTTGGGGGGCTTGTCCGACGAAAGTATGATCTGCTTGCTGTTCTCATGCAGGTCGTTAAACGTGTGAAAGAATTCTTCCTGGGTGCTTTCCTTGCCGGCGATGAACTGTATGTCGTCTATCAGCAGAACGTCCGCCTTTCTGTACCTCTTGCGGAACTCCTCAGTTTTCGACGTTCTTATCGCGTGAATGAGATCGTTTAAAAAAGGCTCGCTTTTTACGAACATCACGGTAAACCCTTTTTTGTTGTCGGAAATATAGTTTGCTATGGCCTGCATCAGATGAGTCTTTCCCAGCCCGGTCTTTCCGTAGATAAACAAAGGGTTATATGTGCGGCCGGGGTTTTCCGCTACCGCCACCGCGGCGGCGTGCGCAAACTCGTTGGAACTGCCTACGACGAACGAATCGAACGTATATAAGGGGTTGAGCACAGACTTGACCGCAGTGTTTTCTGTCAAATTCTGCTGCTGCTTTATTTTTACCGCTTCTTCGGAATCAATGAATACGACGTCGATGTCCTGAGCGTCAAGGCCCAGAGCCTGCATGGCCACGTCCATCGCGTTGATAATTATGTTTCTGTAGCTTTTTTCTACGAGTTCCTTATGGACCGGGTTTAATGTCTGAAAATAATAGACGCTGTCTGATCTGTTTACCGGAGAAAGTGTTTTTATCCATGTATCATACCTTACGCTGGCGAGGTCCTGTTTAAGTATTTCCAACGCCTTTTCCCAAAGTATCAAAAACGTATCCACGAAAAACACCTCAGTTATATTTAGCGGAAAATATGTTTTTGAAAACGGGAAAATGAAATAAACAAAGCATTTCCCCTTTATCCGCCCGGCAGCATAAAAAGCGGATTGCCCCGGCGGCTCCGGCTAACATATCACCCCTAGATGATATATTCTATCACACATGTAATTCAGTCTCAATAGCTAAAGAATAATATTGAGGTACTATAGCGCAGGCTTCATATGAAATGAAAACATGCCTTAATACGTCACGCATCCTGTAGATCGTTTTATCTGAATTATCGGTCGCCTAAGAGGGTGTGATTTACGAAAACCGTTTTCGTATTTTAAGAGAAAATGTACCGCATTTAAGCGCTTTTGGCATATTTACACCGAAATAAACAACGTTGTCCACGAAACTATCCACGTTATCCACAATCAATTCCAAGGTCAAAATATGCGGTCGTAAATGAGCATAGGCTTCTTAGCGCTGCCTGAAATATCGACGCAGCCGATTATTTTTTGCCTGGCGGCCGCCAGTTTTTCATCATCGTTTGCGTGCACTTCGCACAGAACGTCGCCTTTGTTTACCGGGTCGCCTATGCGTTTTTTCATAATGAAACCAACGGAGAGGTCGATTACGTCGTCTTTTTTTACCCGGCCGGCTCCAAGCTCTCCGGCGGCTTCGCCCAGCCCCCGGCAGTCCATCGAGCTTATATAGCCTGATTTATTTGCAAGTATGTTTTCTATGATCGCGGCCCGAGGTAAAAGCGACGTATCTTCAATGGCTGTTTTATTTCCGCCCTGCGCTTCAATGAGCTGCCCCAGCTTTTCGAGCGCGCGGCCGGAAGAAAGCGCGCCTTCAAGCGTTTTATATGCGTCTTCTTCGCCCTTTGCCATACCGGCGAGCATAAGCATATGCGAAGCGAGCGACATGGCGACAGTAAGAAGGTCTCCCTTTACTTTTCCCTGCAGTATTTCTATCGCCTCTATTACCTCAAGGGAATTTCCCACGGCGGCCCCAAGCGGCTGGTTCATATCGCTTATTATGGCGGCCGTTTTCCTGCCGGAATTTCTGCCTATGCTTACCATCGCATGAGCGAGGGCTTTCGAGTCTTCGTAATTGCCCATAAAGGCGCCGTTGCCCGTTTTAACGTCGAGCATTATGATCCCTGCGCCCGAGGCTATCTTTTTGCTCATTATGCTGCTTGCAATAAGCGGTATGCTTTCTACCGTGGCGGTAACGTCGCGCAGCGAATAAAGCATCTTGTCTGCCGGGCATAGTTTAAGCGTTTGCCCCATGACCGCGGCGCCTATGTCCTTTATCTGAGAAATAAACTTATCCAATGCAAGAGAAACGTTCAGGCCGGGTATAGATTCGAGCTTGTCGAGAGTACCTCCTGTGTGTCCGAGCCCGCGCCCCGACATCTTCGCGACTTTAAGCCCGCACGCGGCCACGAGAGGCACGACGACGAGCGTCGTGGTGTCGGCAACGCCTCCCGTAGAATGCTTGTCGGCCACGGCTCCGAGTGACGAAAGATCGGCTGTGTCTCCCGAGTAGACCATGGCGCTAGTGAGCAGAGACGTCTCTTCGTCGTCAAGGCCGCGAAGGAAAGCGGCCATAAGAAACGCCGAAGCCTGATAATCGGGTATTTCTCCCTTTACATACCCGGTAATGAAATATTCTATCTCTTCGCGCGAAAGCTTTTTGCCTTCGCGTTTTTTTAATATGACATCGTACATGCGCATGGCCTATACCTCCCGCGAAAGTATCCCAGAAGAAATATATAACACATAATAATGATTTAATCAAATACGCGGTAAAATATTTTTGAAAGGTTGAAGTTGCGCTCTGCTGCAAGTATAATTAGTTATGTGAAAACAGACAAGGAGGGCAATATGGAATTTACCAAGATGCACGGGCTGGGAAACGACTTTTTGGTATTCGAGGATGACGACCGGGACAGGGACTGGAATGCGGCAGCGAAGGCGCTGTGCCCGAGGGCATTGGGCGTTGGAGCCGACGGCATACTGGTTGTGCTGCCTTCAGACGTTGCCGACCTTAAAATGAGGATAATAAACGCGGACGGAAGCGAAGCCGAGATGTGCGGAAACGGCATACGCTGTTTCGCGAAATATGTATATGAGCGCGGCATAGCCAGCAAAACAAACCTCTCCGTAGAGACGCTTGCCGGGATTATGCACCCGAGGCTGTATGTGCAGGATGGCATCGTAACGGGAGTCAGGGTGGATATGGGCAAGCCCTCTTTTGAGCGCGCCGATATACCCATGAAAGGGCAGGGCAGCCCGTTTGATGTGGAGTTGGAGGCTGCCGGGCAGAAAGTTACGGTATCTTCCGTGCTTATGGGAGTTCCGCATACTATAGTGCTTACCGAAAACGTTGATAAAATAGATATCGGAACGCTGGGGCCTGCCATAGAGCGGCACGATATGTTCCCGAGAAGGACGAACGTCGACTTCGTGCAGATAATAGACCGCTCAAATGTTAAGCTGCGCGTTTGGGAGCGCGGCGCCGGGCCGACGCTTGCGTGCGGAACAGGCGCGAGCGGGACTGTAGCCTTATTGCATGAGAAAGGGCTCGCAAGCAGAAATACCACGGTGCACCTTTACGCGGGAGACCTCGCTATAGAATGCCTCGAAGACGGCAGGATAATGATGACCGGCCCTGCGGCGTGCGTTTACAGGGCGACGCTCTGCGAATGACCGTGATTCCTGAGGGTTTAAAAGAACTGTCTGAAATTTTCTCTTCCCGCGGGTTCAAGCTGTTTCTTGTGGGCGGATATGTTCGGAACAGCGCCCTCGGCATTTTTAAAGGAGACCTCGACGTATGTTCATGCGCGCTTCCCGGGGAAGCCGCGTTTTTTTTACGGGAAAAAAGCGTCAAAGTAATAGAAAAAGCGCCTGAACTCGGCACCATTGAGATACATATGATGTGCAAAGGAAAAAGGCAGGTATTCGAGCACACGACTTTCAGGAAAGACTTTTACCCTGAAGGCGGAGAGCACAGGCCTTACAGGGTGGAGTTTACGAAAAATATCAGGGAGGATGCGGCCCGGCGCGATTTTACCGTAAACGCGTTATATCTTGATACAGAATCGGGAGAGATATCGGACCCTACAGGAAAGGGAATAGAAGACATTAAAGAAAAAACGATACGCGCCGCGGCGGAAGACCCCGACATAACGATACGCGACGACGGCCTCCGTATAATGCGAATGGCGAGGTTCGCGGCGGAACTCGGGTTTACGGCGGACCCGCATCTTATCGACAGCGCGCGAAAAAGAGCGTATCTGCTAAAGGATATTTCCGCAGAAAGAAAAAGAGACGAACTCAAAAAGATACTGATGGCCGATACTAAATACCCCATGCTTTCAAACGCGGACGCTCCAGCGTCAGGCCTGGAATTATTAAAAGGCATTGGAGCGCTTAAATACGTATTGCCGCTCCTTTGCGAAGGCGAGGGAATACGGCAGTCGGAAGCCTTTCACAAATACGATGTGCTGGGCCATAGTATACACGCCTGCGCCGCCGCGCCCGCTAAGCCGGAACTGCGGCTGGCTGCGCTTTTGCACGATATAGGAAAGCCCGCGGCTCTGCGCGCGGGCGGCAATATGTACGATCACGACAAGCTGGGCGAGGCGCTCGCAAAGCAGGAACTCGATTCGCTTAAATTTGAAAACAGTATAAAAGCAGTTGTTCTTCCGCTCGTGAGAAATCACATGTTCGATCTTGAAGGCAGAGCGAAACCGAAGACTATACGCCGCCGGGCAGTCAAGCTGGGAAAAGGATTGTTTTCTATGCTCATTGAGCTTCGCCGGGCGGACGTTTGGGGATCTGGGCTTTACGCAGGCCCGGTAATTTCCGCCGACAACTGGCAAAAAGAGCTTCTTCGGATGGAAGAGGAAAACGTACCGTGGGACGTAAAAGAGCTTGCGATAACGGGAGACGATATCATGAAACTGCTGGGCGCCGGCCCGTCGCCCTCTATAGGCAGGATACTTGAACTGATGCATAAGGAATGCGTTGCGCACCCTCAAAGCAATAATCCGGAGACGCTTAAAAAAATAGCGGCGTCATACAAAAATATATTAATATAATATTACAAATATTGCGAATTGATTAATTATTCCTTGCAGTATCGCAAAAACAGTAGTATTATATCAATACATATGATTAACGTTAAAACAGTAAAGAAAACTTATGCGGAAGAAGGTTTCCGTAAGAATTCAATATACGCTGTTGGAGGTCGGAATGTGAACAGAAGAGGCTTGCTCCGGCGATTCAGAAACGGCAGTGATGTAGGCTCATACGCGGGTATCAACTTTGAAGTTATCGGGGAAACCGATATCGGAACGGAAAAGATATTATTTGAGACTGATATACATTACGTCGATATCGGCGACGGCGAACCGGTGCTGCTTGTTCACGGCATTGGCCAGTCGCTGTATACCTGGAGGCAGAATGTCGACGCCCTTATAAGGAACGGTTACCGCGCTATCGCAATAGATCTTGCAGGCTTCGGGTACAGCGGGCACCCGAGCATATATTATACTGCGGAAGAATACGCAGTGGTAATAAGAGCGTTCATGGACTCGATCAACTTAAAATGCGCCCATATCGCCGCTGTTTCCTCAGGCTGCATGCCCGCAATCATATTTGCGGCCGCAAACCCAAAACGCGCAGGAAAGCTTATACTTGTTTCTCCCGGCGCGCCTAACGAAAATTATCCTTTCGGGCTGAAGATACTTTCGACTGCGGCAGGCAGCGCTATGATGAAAATTGCTTTCAGGGAAGCGTCGCTGCGCAGCATAATGCATGAAATGTATTTTGACGCGACCATAATAACGCCGGAGGTAATGGAAAACTATTATGCGCCCTACAGAGACAGGGAAGTAAGAGTAACGCTGTCGCAGTGCATGAAGCATTTCAACGGCGAGCATGCCCGCGCCGTGCTGAAGGATGTTAAAAGCGAAACGCTTATATTCTCCGGGTCGGAAGACAAGATGCACGACGAGCGCATGGTAAGGATATATGCCGGGTCGATAACGAACTCGAAGCATATAAGAATAAGAAACTGCGGGCATTTGGCGCATGAAGAGAAGTATCAGAGATTCAACGAGGAGCTTGTTAAGTTCCTGCAAAAAGAAGAGCAAGCAGAGGCTATAGGCTACAGCAGAAGATACCGGCATGAATTGGTTGATTAATGGTGTGTTTTTTTATATAATAACGTGTAGTTTATAATATCGCCGGAGGAGAGAGCAGTGATAAGATCAAGAGGGAGAAGTATAAGAAGAAGAAGCAGCTTAAGAAGAGGGCGCGGCCTGAGAAGGACAAGGATGCGCCACTTAGCTCCTTTTCTTAAACTCGGAGGGCTGATCGCAGGCGCAGCCGCTATACTGGCCGTTCTGGTGATATTCGTTATTGTACCGGTGTTCTCAAGTGAGCCTTCCCCATCGGAGGAGGTTTCCGCATCGCCGACTCCCAAGCCTACTCCGGTAATATCCGGAAGCATAGCGGAGAGAGCGGAGGAACTGGCGTCCATACCGCAAAAGTCGATAAACGACCCATATGTGTGGAATGGCAAAGTTGTGTTTACCACAGGCGAAAGGTCCGATAATATCAATTCGATCGCAATATATGATATAGCGAGCAAGGAGACTGCAACGGTTCAGGGGATAACAAAAGAGCATGACAACCTGTTTGAACCGGCGATGAACGATAAATATATAGTATACCTTGACTGCAAAGACGAGAACGGCGGCGCCGTTTGCGGATATGATATAGAAAAAGGCCAATCGTTCGTAATGAGGACATATATTACCGGTAAACCGAGGGTGACGCTGGCAGGCAAATATGCGCTGTGGCTTCAGAGGACAGCCGGAGCGAACATAGACAAGCTTTACCTTTACGACCTCGAAACGAAAGAAAGCACTACGATAGACGTTTTTTCCGGCGCTGCGTTCTTAATAAGTTCCGCATATTTGTCGGAAGACTATATTGTATTCGTGCAGCCTGAAGGACAGGAAATGGTACTTAACACCGGCTCGTCTTCCGCATCGGATAAAGCGCAGATCGCAGTTATGCCAATAACAGAACACGGAGATACACAGAGGGCTGCGTTTTCACTGGGTACGTATGTTTACATGCCGATGATAAACGGCAACGATATAGTATATCTTACCGGCTCCGGAGACGAAAAAAGCTCGCTTATGTACTTAAGGTTTGAAAACGGGGCATTCTCGCAGCCAGTGGAGATAACGAAAAACGTTTTGAATTATTTCGTGGGCGACGGATATGTTGCATATACGCAGGATGATAAGATAAACATATATTACTTCAAAGACGGTTCCAGCGGTTTACTGTCGCCTGAAAACACCAGAGCGTTTTTGACCAGCGCCAACGGTAAAGAAGTGATATGGTATGATATTACCGACAGCGACAGCGGCACGGGCGATATAGTGATGCATATCGTGGTGCCGTAATAAAATAAGTATTGTGAGATGTAAAAAAGAGCTGATACGAAACGTCGGCTCTTTTTGATTTTAAATTTGTTTATCCGCTATTCAATATAATTATTATGTCGTGCTTAATACTGCGGCCGGCACCTGACTTGACCGCTTAATCCGTTTTTTCATGTACTCGAACGG
>CAZJOS010000013.1:0-23333 GCA_964547655.1 uncultured Christensenellaceae bacterium | reverse complement strand
CATATCACCCTTATTGCGGCTTCTTCACTGGCCACGTAAAGCGTGTCTCCCTTTTCAGCGGCAACCAGAGGCCTTAGCTTTATCCTGTCGTTGAGCGCCATCATGCCGCCTTCAAACCCGAGTATGATGGAGAAAGGGCCGTTTATGAGCGCCGAGCCGTAAACGGCGCGTATCGCCTCGTATTTCTTCCTGTCCTCTTCCTCCATCAGTTCTATTTCTCCCCAGAACGGCGCAGCCATAACGCTGACGGCCTCACGAAGAGCCATGCCGTGTTTGCGCACGAGCAGGTCTATTATATACGTTATCACTTCGGTATCTGTCATCAGTGTACACGTATAACCGTACATCTCGACGAACCTCTTGTTGGCGTCGTATGAAGATATCTCCCCGTTGTGCACTACCGACCAATTGAGCAGCGTGAAAGGATGCGCTCCTCCCCACCAGCCCGGCGTGTTGGTCGGGAACCTTCCGTGCGACGTCCACAGATACGCCTCGTAGTTCTCGATCATAAAGAAGTTCCCGATATCCTCCGGGTAGCCTACGCCCTTGAAAGCGCCCATGTTTTTGCCCGACGAGAAAACAAAAGCCCCTTTATACTCGCTGTTTATACGGAACACGCATTTAGCGACGAATTCCTGTTCGTCCAGTTCCGCCTCTTCCATCCTGAACTGTTTGGGTATTACAAAATAGCGCCATATAAGAGGGCTGTGCCCTATACCCTGCGCTTTTCTCGTGGGTATTTTACCCGAGCTTTCCACTTCAAAAAATTTATTGATAAATTCTTCGGCCGCTGCTTTTGCGTCGCGGTCATCATAAAAAATATGAAGCGCATAAAAATTCTTATGCTCGGGATATATTCCGTAAGCCGCGAACCCTCCCCCGAGCCCGTTGCTCCGCTCCCTCATAGAGGCTATAGATTTAAGTACTGTTTCCCCCGAAAAACGCTCGCCTTTGCGATTGAGTATGCCGCTAATGGCGCACCCGGAAGGTACCCTTATGTCTCCTTCTCTTTTCACCGTTGTTACCCCCTGGTCAGACTAATAAACTTATAATAAATAAGACGCCAATCAAGCCTGCTGCGCAGGCTGTCAAAACGCCTTCGTTTATCTTCTTTATAGATTTATCTTAAGCCCTGCCTGTTTTTTGATTATACTATACTAACACATTAAAATTCAATAGTTATTTTTGATATTTTGCAATTTTTTTTTATTTAATTGCATAATACTATATAAATCTATTCTTTTAAGCATATATTTATTTGTAAATGAAATAATCGTATTTTAATTCCTGCATTTTATGCGCTTTACAATCCTTCGTAAAAAATAAAAGTTTAAGCTTGCGGATTTATATTTTTCTTAAAAGCTACATAAACTATAAGCGAAAAGAGTTGGCCGTCACAGCCGGAGCTAATAATACTTACCTGAAGCGCCTGTAAGGCGCTTCAAGACAGTAGTGGAATAAACGATGAACTTTGGTGTGCATGTAGGCGAACGTATTTTAAGGCCATTCGGATTACCGGCAGCCGTGAGAGGCCAGGAACCCAGGCGGGTCGTTCCGCTTTAGCCTAAAAAACCAGCAGGATGTATTAGCGGCGGCAGAAACTCTTTCGATTAAAAGCAGCGGCATGGTGTGAAAATATCGTGTCGCTGTTTTTTGATAAAATAAGAAAATCGCGGGACGGGTATGGCCCGCTCCGCGATTTTTTACGCATTATCAATCCAAGCCGCTGATCTCGCCGGAGTAGGATATCATACCCATTGAGGCAACGTGCTCACTTTTACCGCCGCTCAGGAAGTAAATGTCGCGCCCTATAGCATAGACGCCGCCTTTCCCCGCGTACAGCCTTGTTACATCGTCTTGAAGTTTTTGGCTGCTATTCGCGTTATTAACGAGGTAAGCTTCTCCGGCGTCATTGACCGCATAGCATTTTCCCTCCCAAAGCAGGAACGACCGAACTGTGTCTTTCATCAGCGTTTCCGTTTCGCCGGAGGACGTCGATATGCGGCACAGGTCGCCGGCGCGTACGCCTTCGATGTAATAGAGATAATCTCCGCTGTCGTCAAACTCAAAGCGAGACGGAAACCTGCAGACCTTTACATCTTCCCATCCGCCCTCTGTTTTTTTGTCCAGATACAGCGTATTCTCAAATTCACGGGCGACATTGCGGAAACCCGAATCGATGCGGTAACTCCTGTCTAAAACGCCGCATTTATCGCATTTGCCTATTTCATCTTTCTCGCCCGGCAGGCTTACTTCATACACCATATAATAGTCTCCCTTACCCTCTACATACAGGAAATGCTTGTCTGGCGCTCCCTGCGGATAATAATTGTAGAAGAGCCCCGGGAACCTGAAGTGGGTGAAAACACCTTCTATGGCAGGAAACTGCACAAAACCATGACCATCTTCCGAAATGAATGTATCATCGCCTTGCGAATAATACCCCGTCACCCCGCGCGGCGAATAGTACAGGAAATCGTTGGCGTCGCCGAAGACGAAGGTAATAATTGCGTCATTTTTGATGAGCTTCGCACTGCTCCCTTCATACAGGTGCAAATCGTACCTGGAGTTTGAATATGTTGAGAACAACACTCGCCCGCTGTCATCCGCGTAAATGGAATCGATATTTTCAGCCGGACTGAAGGTATATATTTCTTCCGCCTTATCGCCCGAGTATACCATGAGCGTTCTTTTTCCATTACTTAGAACCACATAGAACGCGCAATAGCCGTTCGGGGAGAATCCGTAATATCTGTCTGGAACGGAGTCTCCGATAATAACCGGGTCACCGCCTATCGTGCAGATTTTAAGCTCTCCGGCTTCTTCATACTTGTCCAAAAAGAAATCGTACGCTCCGGCTCCTTTTTCAATGTCCGAAAGATAAAGTATCTTCTTCCCGTCCGCCGATATCCTTGCCGAGTATACGCCTTCCGCGACGCGCTCCGGCCTGGCGCTCGCGCTGCCTAAACCGATACGCATCAGGTCGCCTTCGCCCGAGCTGCTGTCTACGCCGGCCAAATAGTAGAGCGTGTCGCCGCCGTGGGATAATGTCGCGTTCAGGCCACCCTTCCTTATATCCGCGTCATCCAGTTTAATGCCCTTTGCGCCCACTGCTAAGTATACATCCCTGCCATCCCTGTATATGAGCGGCTCCGGATTCACGCTGCCTCTTCCGCTCGATTCGGCGGGAAACACCGCCAGCGCCAGCACCAATGCCAGCACCGCAAGCGCCGCCGCCCCGATCGCGATCCATAACCATATAAGCTTTTTTCCTGCTTTCTTTTGCCGCTCAGGTCCTTGCGCTGCGAAGTTTTTTCCATCATTACCAGCGTTCCGATCCATTCTTATTTCATCCTTTCCTCTGTTTAATTATACTAAAGAAACTTACTCAAAACCTTCAGCCAAACGCCGGACAGCATTCTTCCGGGGCGCTTTAAGGCTCTATTAGGGAAACACTGATTAACTCGATATCTTGTCTTGGCGGCTTCAACCCCAATGACGTTAAGCGTCAGTGGGGACCCTGGGATTTTGTGTCCTGCCGCGTCATGAAACCTTGAAATAACGCTGCTATTCCTGCGGTTTCGTTCCTTGCATGACGAAAAACGATCTCGCCAATCCCGCATACCTCATTTAATCAGTGTTTCCTTATATCGCTGTCCGCTTAGTCACATTTTTCATTAGAATTAAATGATTGATTTAGCAATTATATCATATCTCCCATAATAATACAATATCCTGCATAAAAACAAAAAATGCCCCAATTAGGGGCAAAATTCGCTGTTTTTCATATTCATAAACGATGAGCAGTCCCGGTAATGACCGCGCCGATCCGTCCGCTGATTTACGCGTTTTCGCGCGCCGCCTTCTCTATCTTGTCGATACTTTTTTGATCCCCAATAATCACGAGCAGATCGCCATTTTCTATAACGTCAGCACCGCAGGAGTGTGAAAGTGCTTCCTGTATCGGCCACAACAAGGCCGGTCACGCAGACCGCAGAAGTCGATGTGAAAAAAGCGTCGAGAAATGATATATGCTTATCCGGATGCGTAGATATGGGCAGGCTGAGCAGCCCCGTACCCGCCAGT
This sequence comes from uncultured Christensenellaceae bacterium, assembly GCA_964547655.1. Taxonomy (GTDB): domain Bacteria; phylum Bacillota; class Clostridia; order Christensenellales; family SZUA-584; genus DTFZ01. The sequence continues at coordinate 19,247 of CAZJOS010000013.1, read as the reverse complement.
ATAAGCAATAGAAACCCGGCTATAATAACCTGCGCCGGCTGCAATTTTATCTTTCTCATTTTTAGCATCAATTGCATTACACCTTTATGAGCGTGAATTATAACATATATTACAATATACAGGGAGGGCAAATAATACCCGTTAATCTTTGTCCGTCCGGGGTAAAATATTGATAGATCAGGCTTATTTATTTAAAACCCTTGAACTCTAATTGCCTAAATGAAGGTTAAGTATTATAATGAACGAATATTATTGGAATCATCAATGGAAGGAGTTATTATGAAGATCATCATCGTTGGCGACGGAAAAGTGGGCTCAGCGCTTTCGGAAAACCTGTCGCGCGAGGGTCACGATATAACTATAATCGACAGCAGAAAAGATGTACTGGAAAAGTCGATGGAATCCATAGACGTCAATACAATAAAAGGCAACGGCACAAGCGCTTCGGTACTCACACGCGCAGGTGCGGATAAAGCCGATCTTCTTATAGCCGCAACTTCCATGGATGAAGTCAATATACTGTGCTGCCTTATGGGCAGAAAGCTCGGAACCGAGCGGACTATAGCCCGGGTAAGGAATCCGGAATATAGCGAACAGCTTGCCATGTTCGAAGACGAGATGGGCCTCAGCATGGCCGTAAACCCCGAGCTGGCTTCAGCAAAGGAAATAGCGCGGCTCGTCAGTTTCCCATCCGCTTTTAGTATAGGCACGTTCGCGAAAGACCGGGTATATATGGCTGAGTTCAAGTTAAGCGAGGGCAATCCCCTGATCGGCGCGCCCGTATACAGGATCCAGGAACTTGGCTGCTCCGACGTACTCATCGGAGCGGTGCAGAGGGGGCGCAGCGCTTTTATCCCCGACGGGAGTTTCATGCTTGAGGCGGAAGACCGCATTCACATAGTGGGTGATTACAAAAGCATAGGGAATTATTTAAAATCGGTGGGGCAGTTCGAGAAAAAGGTGCGTTCCGTAATTATAGTGGGGGCCAGCCTTATAACGCATTATCTCTCCGAAATGCTGCTCGATCTCGGAATAGAAGTCAAAATAATCGAAAAGTCTGAAAGCAAGTGTGAACAGTTTTGCGAGATGATCCCCGGGGCAATGGTGATCAACGGCGACGGCACCGATAAGGAGCTCCTCGATTCCGAGGGGCTGACTAATTTCGACGCTTTTGTCGCGCTTACAAATATGGACGAAGAGAACCTTATCATATCGCTGTACGCGTCGTATAAAGGCGTACCTAAAGTAATAACGAAAATAAACAGGCTGGGCTACGCCGATGTAATAAGAAAGGCGGGTATAGACAGGGTTATAAGCCCGAAAAGCATAGCAACAAACCAAATAATTCGCTTTGTAAGAAATACTGAAAACTCAGAAGGAAACCGCATCAAAACGCTTTACCGGGTGATCGGCGATTCGGCGGAAGTCGTAGAATTCGCCGCAACAGCTTCCACCGACAACCTTGGCATGCCGCTGTCCGAGCTTCCGCTTAAAGATGAGCTTCTTATAGCCACTATAGTGCGCAACGGCGAGGTAATAATACCCAAGGGCAAAGACTGCATACTCGAAGGCGACAGCGTTATCATAGTAACGTCCATCAAACAACTCAAAGACCTGAATGAAATATTTGATTAAGGACTGACATTATGAATTTTGGCATGATAAAAAACATATGCGGCCAGGTGATACGCTTTGAAGCCGCTTTCATGGCGCTTTCCATGATAGTCGCGGCCATATACGGCGAATTCCGCTCTTTAGTAGTCTTTGCGGTTACTATAGCTGTCATGCTCGTCATTAGCTTTCTGCTGATGTATAAAAAACCCGCCAGCCGGTCCTTTTACGCAAAAGAGGGGCTCATCACCGTATCGCTGTCATGGTTTATTATATCTCTGTTCGGGGCGATTCCGTTCACGTTTACCGGAACTACGGTGTCGTTTATCGACAGCCTGTTTGAAACGATTTCGGGGTTCACTACAACCGGGGGAAGCATATTAACGAACGTGGAAGTTGTTGATAAGAGTATTTTATTCTGGAGAAGCTTTACGCATTGGATAGGCGGCATGGGCGTGCTTATGTTCATTATGGCGATACTGCCTATGTCGGGCGCCGACCCTTTCCATGTAATGAGGGCGGAAAGCCCGGGGCCCACCAAGGAAAAGCTTGTGCCGAAGGCGCGCCAGACCGCTAAGATATTATATCTTATTTATATAGGTCTTACCGTATCCGAGGTAATATTCCTGCTCTTCGGAGGCATGCCGCTGTACGACAGCATAGTCCACACGTTCGGCACTGCCGGCACGGGCGGCTTCTCGATAAAGAACGCCTCCATCGGCGCGTATAACAGCGTTTATATCGAAGTAGTGATAACCGTGTTCATGATACTGTTCGGGGTAAACTTCAGCGCGTATTTCCTGCTGCTCGCTAAAAAGTTCAAAGGTTTTTTCACGCATGAGGAGACCCGGGTCTATCTCGGTATCATTCTCGTTTCTATAGTCATAATATCTATAAACCTTACAGGCACTGTATACAGCAGTGCAGCAGAGAGCCTCAGATATTCGTCATTCCAGGTCGCCTCAATAATAACGACGACCGGCTATGCTTCCACAGATTTCAACCTTTGGCCTACGCTGAGCAAATTCGTTTTGATATTCCTTATGTTCATAGGCGCTTCGGCAGGTTCTACAGGCGGCGGTATAAAGGTCTCGCGCTTTATGATAATGTTTAAAACGATGAAAAGAGAAGCTGTAAGAATACTTCATCCTCAGGCAGTAAGGCTGATAAAGCTCGACAATATCCCCGTTGATGAAAAGGTCATACGCGGAACGGGCATATTCATGGTCATATTCTTCGGCATCACCGCAATATCGATACTGCTCGTCTCTTTTGACGGCTACAGTATGGAATCGTCGGCTACGGCAGTCATCGCGTGTATCAACAACATAGGCCCCGGCCTTGGAATGGTGGGCCCTATAGGTAATTTTTCCGAGTTCAGCGTGTTCAGCAAAATAGTGCTGTCTCTTGATATGCTTATAGGCCGCCTCGAGGTTTACCCCGTGCTTCTGCTGATGTCTCCCGCGATCTGGCGCAAAAGAAGATAAGTAAGTTACAGATCATGAAGGTCAGGGTATAGTAAGGAACCTTGGCCTTCTTTTATCGTATGCGCAGACATATTTGAATCCAATGCTTTTTAGCGTTTCGAGCGTTTCATTGACCGCCCGCCCCACTGCCGATTCCTCGTGAGCGTCGGAGCCTACGGTTATTATCTCTCCCCCGAGCTCGAAATAGCGCCTTATTATTGAAACTTCGGGCATCATTGACCCGGTGTTCTTTATGCCGCTCGTATTTACTTCCAGCCCTTTACCTTTCTCTATTAGTATCTTCAGTATCGTATCCACCGCGTCAGCGTGATCGCAGTACCGTAAAAGCGCGTCTTCAAAAGGGCAGAATTTAGACACATATCCCAAATGGCCGAATACGTCGTAAAAATCGCAGGCTGAGGCGCATTCCATACATTCCTGCAAATAAGCTGCAAAGGCTTCCTCTTTTGAATACAGCCGCCATAATTCGCTGCCGTACGGGTCAAGGCCGTATACGAGATGTTTCGAGCCTATAACGTAATCGAGTTCATGCTTTTGGACGATTTCGGCCATACTCGACGCCGTGCGTAGCTCGAGCCCCGCTTCAAGCCCCTTTTTAATACTGATATCGGGATACGCGCTCTTTGTTTCAGCAAACTCCCTGTCGTATTCCCGAAAGTCGAATATAAAATCGATATCGCCCGGGAAATCAAGGTCGATATGGTCGGTAAAACATATCTCTTTTAGCCCGCGCTTTCTGGCCGCCCCGGCCATTGCTTCCATCGGGGCCTCGCAGTCGGCCGACAGATCGGTATGTATATGGTAGTCTATCATATAAGTCAGCCTCCCTTTACCTGTTTCAGTTCCCCATTTGTCAGGGTCTTTGCTCCGCCGAGCAGCTGCGCTTTAAGCAGCATTTCCGCGTACGCTTCAAACAAGTCGAGATTATTAAAAGCTTCCTCTATGCAGCGCCCCGTTACCAGCGACCCGTGACCGAACAATAAAAGCGCGTGCGCTCCTTCATTCAGCGCCTTTTCCACCGCTTCGTGAAACTCGCGGCTGCCGGGAGTGATATATGGCACTTCTCCCACAATGCCGAGATGTATATAAGCAAAGGGGGCGCAGCGGGTGTCTATAGGCTCTCCCGCGAGGGCAAACGCTCCTATATTAGGGCTGTGCGCGTGTATCACAGCGGCGGCGGAACTGTCGGCCCTGAATGCCGCAAGGTGCATAGGCGTCTCCGACGACGGCTTCTTTCCCGATATGAACTCTCCCGAAAGGCTTACGAGCGAAAGCTCCTCTTCAATCACAGTGCCCTTGCATACCCCTGAAGGGGTAACAAGCGCTTTGCCGCCGTCCACTCTAATGGAGACGTTGCCGTCTATTCCCGGAACGTATCCTTTGCCGTACAGCTTTCTGCAATACTCTATCAATAATTTTCTTGCTTCCGCTTCTCTCACTTTTTATCCCCTGATACGCTTTATCGCGGCCTTTATAAGTTTTACCAGCTCGGAAACCGGTATTATGACAAACGACGCTGCAAGTACCAGCATCCATTGGTCTGCGTTTAAGCGAGCCGTTTTGAAAAAGGCTTCGAGCGGAACGATCAGCACCGCCGCCGCCTGCAGCAGCCCCGATATGAGAAACGCCGGGAACATCCACCTGTTCCGCGTCAATCCAAAGAACGCCGATTTTCGCGAGGACCGTACGTTGAACGCGTGAAACAGCTGTATCAGCCCGAGCGTCAGAAACGCCATGGTCGCCGATACCTTTTCGTCATGATACCACGACAGCGACAGGAGGTATATGCCCAGCGCGGCCGCGCTCATTACCGTTCCGTAAAAGATAAGGTTTCCCGTCATGCCGCGAAGGAAACTTTCTTTGGCCTCCCGCGGCCTGCGGCTCATTATATCATGCGGCGCCGGCTCCATGCCGAGCGCAAGAGCCGGGAACGTATCGGTAACGAGGTTTATCCAGAGTATCTGCACCGGATGCAATATAGTGTAACCCATCATCGTGCCGACAAACAGCGTCAGCACTTCCGAGATGTTAGCGGAGAGCAGAAATTGCACCGCTTTTTTTATGTTGCGGTATATCCTTCTTCCCTCTTCGACCGCCTTTACTATAGTAGCAAAGTTATCGTCGGTCAATACCATATCCGACGCATTCTTAGATACTTCCGTGCCGGTAATGCCCATTCCGACCCCGATATCGGCCTCTTTTAAAGCCGGGGCGTCGTTTACTCCGTCGCCCGTCATCGCTACGATGTTGCCATTCTTTCGGAAAGCCTTTACTATACGCACTTTGTGCTCGGGCGCCACCCGCGCGTATACCCTTATGTTTTCTATCTCTTTATTATGCTGCCCGTCGCTTAAGCCGTCGAGCTCAGCGCCCGTTATCGCTTTTGTGTGTTTTGTGAGTATGCCGAGTTTTTCGGCTATCGCGACAGCGGTCGTCTTATGGTCCCCCGTTATCATTACAGGGGTGATACCCGCGTTACGGCAGACTTCCACCGCGTCTTTCGCTTCCTCCCGCGGCGGGTCCATCATTCCCGCGAGCCCTATGAAAACAAGGTCTTCCTCCAGCCCCGTTATTGATTTGGGCTGTGCGGACAGCGGTTTATATGCCGCCGCTATAACGCGCAGCGCCTCGCCAGCGAATTTTTCGTTTGCCTTATTAATAGCGGCTTTCATGTTATCGTCAAGGCCGGTTATTTTTCCGTTTACCGAGGCCTTTGCGCACCGCTCCAACAAAGCGTCGGGCGCTCCCTTAACATATAAATTAAATTCATCCCGCCCGTTTACAGTGCTCATGAGCTTGCGCTCCGAGTCGAACGGTATCTCGAGTACGCGCAAAAACTCTTCGGTATTGTCCGGCTCAAGCCTCTCCCCGGCGAACGCAAACAGCGCCGTTTCCGTCGGGTCGCCTATCAGCCTTGTCTTCTCATCCTCCACCGACACCTGCGTGTCGTTGCAGAGCAGGAATACCCTGTCCATCATTTCAAGCTCGCCGCTATGGGAAATGTTATCCGCTTCGTATTCGCACCCGTTAATATACGCCTTTAAGACTTTCATCCTGTTCTGCGTCAGCGTACCTGTTTTATCGGAGCAGATGATGTTCGTGCTCCCCAATGTCTCGACGGCGGGCAGTTTTCTGACGATGGCGCCGCGCCTGCTCATCTTCTGCACCCCCATGGTGAGCTGCAGGGTAACAACCGTCGCTAAACCCTCCGGTATAGCCGCCACAGCAAGGCTGACGGCAACAAGGAACATGTCGAACGCCTGCCTGCCCGTAAGAACCCCCACCGTGAATATAACGGCCGCAATTATAATGACGGCAACCGAAAGCACTTTTGAGAGCGAATCCATACGCTTTTGCAGCGGCGTTTCGCCGCTGCCCGCGGTTTCAAGCGCTCCCGCTATCTTTCCTATTTCGGTATTCATGCCCGTGCGGCATACGACTCCAACTCCGCGCCCGTACGTTACGCTTGTTCCCGCGTAGGCCATGTTTACGCGTTCGGCAAGCGGAATATCTTCGCCGAGCACTGCATTCGCGTCTTTTTCAACAGGCAGCGACTCGCCCGTAAGCGTCGCTTCCTCAATCTTTAGCAACGCCGAAGAAGTAAGGCGCAGATCGGCGGGCACGCTGTCGCCGGCGGCAAGTATCACGACGTCGCCCGGGACCAGCTCTTCCGCTTTTACGGAGAGCGGCTTTCCGGCTCTTATTACGTTCGCGAACGGCGCCGACATCTTCTTCAAAGCATCAAGAGCACCCTGCGCCTTGCTTTCCTGCACGGCTCCCATTATAGAGTTAAGAAGTATAACGGCGATTATAATGACGAAGTCGGCGCTGAAGCCTTCGAGAAAAAGGCTTATTACGGCGGCGGCGAAAAGCACGATAAGCATCAGGTTTTTAAACTCGCCTATCAATATTGAAATAAACGATTTTTTCTTTCCCTCGTCGAGTATATTCTTTCCGAAATACTCCTGCGCTTTTTCCAATGCCGCGGCGCTTAATCCGCCGGCGCCGGAAGACAGGCCGGTGTAAACGTCTTTGATATCAAGGTTGTGAAACGAGTTTTTATTTATCATACCGGTCCCCTTATAAGTTCTCTGAAAAGTAATTTTATCCGGTTTATCCGAATACTTCAAGGCTCTTGATATAAAGCTCTTATTGAATTTATCATTTACAATAAACTTTGGCATATTTACTTCAGTTATGCTATAATTATTACAATAAATTGTTTGCATGCAATCCGCTTCTTGTTATTGGGGAGGTCAATATATGTTATTTGAAGTATTCGGCGTCACTGTAAGCGTAGCTTCCGTCGTTTTTTTTGCGGCCGGCATTATATTACTGGCTATTGAGATGTTCATGCCGGGCTTCGGTATATTCGGCGGGCTCGGGCTGCTTTCTCTAATACTCTGTATAGTCTTTACAGCAAATTCTTTTCAAAGCGCGCTTCTGCTGATCCTGATTATCTGTGCGATACTCGCATTGTTCGTTCTTTTGTTCCTACGCAGTTTTAAAAAAGGCATAATTTATAAATCGTTCGTACTGAAAGACGCTGAAAATAAAGAAAACGGCTTCGTTTCCAATGCGGGCTATACGCGGCTTATCGGCAAAACGGGTAAAAGCCTGACCGTATTGCGGCCTGCGGGCATAGCAATGTTTGACGGTGAAAAGATCGATGTCGTTACAGACGGTGAGTTCATACAGGCGGGCGCTGCCGTCGAAGTTTTCGAGGCCGCAGGGCGTCGGGTTACCGTAAGGCTCGCGCGTAACTTCAAAAAAGATAAGCCCGCGGATTTTGATACTGCCGGAAACTCTTTGGATATATGAAGCTTAGTGCGTAATATATGAATTATTTAAAGGAGTGTTGGTTATGGATACTATAATGCTTGTTGTTATCATTGTGGCGGCATTCATTTTCCTCGTAATCTTCTTCAGCTTCGTGCCCGTCCGCCTGTGGATCGCGGCAAGAGCGTCGGGCGTAAAGCTCAAGATATCGTCTCTTATCGGCATGAGGCTCAGAAAGATAGTTCCCGCGTATATCGCAAAGCCGCTTATAAAGGCTGTTAAAGCGGGCCTTCCGATGACAACGGACATGCTCGAGCAGCATTACCTCGCGGGCGGAAACGTTGACAGGGTAGTCGACGCGCTTATAGCCGCGCAAAAGGCCGATATACCGCTCGATTTCAAGCGCGCAACGGCTATAGACCTCGCGGGCAGAGACGTGCTCACAGCTGTTAAGATGAGCGTTAACCCGAAAGTTATAGAAACCCCCGTAGTCGCGGCAATCGCGAAAGACGGCATAGAGCTCCGCGCCAAAGCAAGAGTTACGGTGCGCACGAATATCGACCGCCTCGTCGGTGGAGCCGGCGAAGAGACGGTTATAGCGCGCGTTGGCGAAGGCATAGTTACAACGGTTGGCTCGGCCGCCACACATAAGGAAGTGCTCGAAAACCCCGACCTCATTTCGAGGACAGTGCTCGCAAAGGGGCTCGACGCAGGTACGGCATTCGAGATACTTTCCATAGATATAGCGGACGTAGACGTCGGCAGGAACATAGGCGCACAGCTTCAGATAGATCAGGCTCAGGCCGACAAGAAGATAGCTCAGGCGAAGGCGGAAGAGCGCCGCGCTATGGCTATAGCGAGAGAGCAGGAAATGAAGGCTTCCGTTCAGGAAATGAGAGCGAAGGTCGTCGAGGCCGAGGCCGAGATACCTATCGCCATGGCCGCCGCATTCAAGGACGGCAACCTTGGCATAATGGACTATTACCATATGAAGAACGTTATGGCCGACACGAATATGCGCGAGTCCATATCGAGCGCTACCGACCCGAAGGAAGATAAGAACCAGGTTCAGGAGTAATACAATGGACGGATTTGGCGGTATCATTGTATTATTCGTAATAATTGGAATAATCTCGTCGATTGCTTCGGCTGCAAAAAAGAAGAGCGGCGGCAATCAGAACCAGCCCCCGCGCAGAACGCTTAGCGATATCCAGCGGGCGTTCATGATGATGTCCGGCCAGGATGACGACGAGCAGAGTAACGTCCCGCCTGCTGCGCCTCCGCAGCCTCGGTATGTTCCGCCTGTCCAGCCGCGCGCGGCATATACGCCGTCTGTTTCAACGATGCAGTCGCGTCTGTCGGACACGCCGCGCTTTGCATACGGGGAAGGCGCCAGCGATTACGGAAGTTCTTCCGGCGAAGGTACGAGCGATTACGGAACCGGCCGTAGCGAGGGTACAAACGATTATGTAGCCTTCAGCGGCGGCTCGCTGCTGGGAGAAACCGCTATTGAAAAAGAAGCGGGGCGCCGAAGCGGTATCGGCACTGCGCCGTCGGGTTCTCTCCGGGACAATACTCCCATAGAGACGGAAGCGGGAATAGAAAGATATATCCGCGCGGCCGAAAGTATCAAAGAGGCCGAAGAATCGATCAATGAAAACGAACAGGATATATTTAAAGAAGATCTAAGCCAGCAAGCTGAGACCGTAAAACATCACGCAAAGCCGACGCTTAAGCTTTTTGCGGACAAAAACGATTACGTCCGGGCAGTCATCTATTCCGAGATACTCGGCAGCGGCCCGCAAAAGAGGAGTTCCGCGAGATAAATCATCACCAGGTAATACTATTAAGCGGCTAGTCCGAACGGATACGGCCGCTTTTTATTGTAAAGAAAACCCCCGGTAATGCCGAGGGTTCAAAAAGATTAAGCTCTGGATAAAAATGTCTTTGATATTAATTATGGAATTAAAGCTGGAATCTATTAAGAAGACTTGCCTTCCCCTGGAGGGGAAGCCAAGATTACACTAAAGATAAATACATATATAGTCCATTAATAATAAGACACGCCTCAACAAACATTTCCGAATGATTGCTCCTGGGTACGCCTTGAGGCGCTGCCAGTAATAGAGGGCTTAGCCCGCATATGAAATACCCCCGGACGTGACTGACCGGGGGGCCATTATTGTATGCCCCGTATATCATTTTAGTTTAAGATCTATGGTTTCAGATTCGTGCGTATTGCCGTAGCAGTCGATGAATACGAAACCGTAATTATATTCGCCTCGAGGCAGCCATATAAACCCCAGCGAAATCCCCTTTTCATCCACATAAAACTCGCCGCCGGTATATATCCCGTCGTACCCGTCGGGAGAATACAGCACCTTATATATGGGGGTTATCCTGTCTCCGGGCTGCAAATCGATAGAGAGCTTGGTGTTGGGCAAAGAGTGTTCGTCGCTTCCATAGTATATTCCGATGTATGTGTAATACCCTCCCTCGTCATAGCTTTCATCCCACGTCCACGCGCCTTTAATTATTGCTCTTTCCCCGTTATATTCCACGGGAATATTATAAATAACGTACTCTTCCGTTTCTTCCATTACGTACACCGCAACAGGCTGGCCGTTAAGCCCCGTCCACCAGCCCCCGAAATTATCGTGTATGGTATTGTCTTCATAGTTTATAGTAAGGTCGCTGTCGAACCCCAGGTCTATCAGCGTACCGTCGTTTTGATACCACCCCAGTTTGCAGTAAACGTAGCTCATATACTCCATCTGTTCGTCGGTGAGCTTCACGTAATAAGAGCCTGTCTCGTCAACTTCCCCACCCTGCATCGCGAGGCCCGTTGCCTCTTCGTATACCTGCCCGTTATACTTCGGCACTTCGTCTGCCAGCGTCTCGTCGGTGAGCTTCGATGCGAAGCTCCGCACAAACTCTTTATATTTCGGGCAGAAATCTATGGATCTGTATACCTGAAGGCTGTAATCGAAGGAATCTTTTGCTTCGAACGGAAAGTATATCGACAGCCCGTGCGAATAATTTCTCAGACTCCCGCTTATTTCGTATACTACGGCTTCGTCTATCGCGGCGAGTATCTTACCGCACAGCGTTTCATCCACACCCTCCTGCAGCTCTATAAAGCAATATAAGTCTACAGTATCGAAAGATTCCGTGTCGGGCTCGTCGCCGTAGCTTTCGGCATTCTGCCGCACATTGGCAAGCATCTTCATTGATTCCTTGTTTCCTATGGTCCCGCTCAGGTCCGCTGCATACTCGCCCAGCAGCTCTTCCAACAAAAGTATCTTCGAAAGGTCTGTTACCGAGCAGGTTATCATGCCGCCGCATTCGGTGCCCTTATACTTATTCCAGTACCCATCCGCTGCGGCGACCCCAAACTCTTTTCCCGACATCTTAGGGTCGCCGGCAAGCTTGCCGAAAGAATATTCATAATCCCACCCGCCGCCGGGCTCTACTTCTTCAGAAGCCACCATATATTTCGCGTACGGCTCGAGAATGCTCGCGGTCTCTATATTTGCCATCAGGCACGCGTCGAACCCAATAAGGTCGAACTTCTGCCCATCGAAACTGCTTTCAAAAGCGTCTGAGAGTTCGGGCAGGCACAGGCTGTCGTAACCGTAATACTCGTCGGCGCCGAAGCCAACGACGCTCCCTCCCCCGTGGTTCCAGAAGACGAGAGCCTTTTTATCAGCTGGATAATTCGTCTGCGTATAATCTATGAATCCGGCGAGAGTATCGCTTTCTCCTGTGCTTTCCTTCTCAGTGCTTTCGAGCAGCTCCATATTGCCGTCTGCTATGCGCCATATCTGGTTATGATCCGGGTCGACGCTGCTGTTATGCCACTTCTTCGTGCCGCCCGTAAACAGTATCACGTTTATATTTCTCGGGAAATCCACTTTAAGCAGGCTCGTAATATTTTTTGTCGCCTCTCCGCCTTCGCTCTCAAGGTCTGAGCCGTTCATGTATATCATGACGGTCCACGAGTCCGTATCCTGCGGCGAAGCAGCGGCAATCTGAGTTTCTTCAGGCAGCCAGGGCGCGCTTTCCGTTGAGGACGGCATCTCCCATATAATAGTTATACAGCCGCTGAAGAGTACTGAAAATACTATTATAATAGCACAGATCAAACGTTTTATCGCCTTCATAGCGCCCTCCCCCGCTTATTATACTAAATAAATTATATTAATGGCATTAAAAAATTTCTTTGATTTTATTAAAAGTGTTGACAACGTGGTATTTTCATGTTATCTTATTCATAACAATTCCGATTAAGGAGGGTTGGCCGATGGGCGAGGACAAATCGAGCAGAAATACCAAACAAAGAAAACAGCTTTTAGGCCTGCTTCGTTCAACCAAATCCCATCCCAATGCTATATGGCTCTTCGACAGGATGAAACCGGATTTCCCCAGCCTGAGCCTGTCTACAGTCTACCGTAACCTTGGGATCCTTGAAAAAAAGGGGGAACTCTTAAGGCTTCCATGCCCGAGTTTCGACAGGTACGACGGCAATACCAAGGTGCATACGCACTTTTACTGCAGGTTGTGCGAAAAGGTCTGCGATATGGACACCGGCGGCATAGAGGCAAAAGTTCTCGAAAGCTTAAAACATTGTCCCCACAGCACTGAGGGCTGCAACATAATCTTCTATGGCGTCTGTGAAGACTGCAATAAACAAACAAATAAAAATTAAGGAGGGATATATCATGACAAATTTCGGAGATTTCTATTACTGCAAGGAGTGCGGCCACGTCGTATTCGTCGCCGTTCCCGGAGCGCCCACGCTTGTCTGCTGCGGACAGGACATGGTCAAGCTCGAAGCAAACACGCAGGACGCGAGCAAAGAAAAACATGTTCCGGTAATAATACCTAACGGCGATACCACGACTATAAAGATCGGCAGCGCGCCCCATCCAATGACGGAGGAGCACCATATCGAGTTTATCGAAGTCGTAAGAAAAGACGGCAAGGTGGGAATGGTAAAGCTCGACCATACCGGAGCGCCCGAAGCCACGTTCAACATTAAGGTGGAAGACATCGCGGCAGTCTATGAGTTCTGCAACATTCACGGCCTTTGGAGAGCGTAAACAAAAACGAGATGATTTGAGGAGGAAACATATATGAAGAGTTTAAAAGGAACAAAGACGGAAAAAAACCTTATGGAAGCGTTTGCGGGCGAATCGCAGGCAAGGAACAAATACACTTTTTTCGCGTCTCAGGCAAAGAAAGACGGATACATACAGATTTCGAATTTCTTTACGGAAACGGCGGGCAACGAGAAAGAGCACGCGGAGCTTTGGTATAAGCTGTTTGCCGGTATAGGAAGCACTGTGGAAAACCTGGCGACCGCCGCCGCGGGAGAGAATTACGAGTGGACCGACATGTATAAGCGTATGGCGAAAGAAGCGCGCGAAGAGGGCTTCGACGATATCGCCGATACTATGGAGGGCGTTGCGGCAATCGAAAAGACGCACGAAGAAAGGTATAAAGCGCTGCTCGAAAATATAAAGAGCGGTAAAGTGTTTAAAAGGGACGAAGAGATGGAATGGAAATGCACAAACTGCGGGCACAGGTTCTCCGGCAAGGACGCGCCTAAAGTATGCCCGGTCTGCGCCCATCCGATAGATTATTTCGAGCTTTATACGAAAAATTATTGATGTCGAAAAATTCGCAGCGATTCATATTATCTGATAAACAGGAGCAGGCTCTGCTCCTGTTTTTGTTACGCTCTTATAACATTATCCGCTTTTTCCAGCTTTTAAATACCGAAAACCATGCATACGCAAGTATGTATCTTTAAAATGTAATTATAGCTTAATATAAATGTAATATATGATACTATACATATTTAAACCCGATCAGGACAAAATAGCGCGTTTTGCGGCTTATCTGTTAAAAAAGTTATAATTGTGTCATCAAATGAAGGAGGACCTCATATGAGCAGGAAACTAAACACAAACAAAGCGCTCCGGCGCATAAGCGTTATCATCACCGCATTATTGGTACTTGCGGTTTTTATGCCTACGGCTTTTGCGGCAGACACTGGTTTGCTTAAGATAGGCAGCAGAGGCGACGCTGTAACATCGCTTCAAAACAGGCTTTTAAAGCTTGGATATATGGATTATTACAAATCGACAGGCTATTACGGAGCTATAACAAAAACGGCGGTGATCCGTTTCCAAAGCATCAACGGGCTTTCGGCCGACGGAATCGCCGGCCCGGCAACCAACTCCAGGCTCTGGTCGGGCCCGGCTAAGACCCTTCTGCTTACAGTGGGCAGCCGCGGAGAAACCGTGACCGCATTGCAGGCAAAGCTACGCGACCTGGGGTACACCGACAGCTCCAACGTAACCGGATATTACGGCTATATCACGAAGGCCGCCGTAACGGATTTCCAGCGTGCAAACGGCCTCTATGCAGACGGCGTAGCGGGGCCTGCTACAAGGCGCGCGCTGTTCTCGCCCGGCGCAGCAGGCAATTGGTCCGCCCCGGCGGCTTCAGCCTCGAAGATCGCCGATATAGCGCTTTCGCAGGCCGGAAAGCCTTACGTTTTAGGCGGCAACGGGCCGTCGTCTTACGACTGCTCCGGGCTCGCATATTACTCGATGATAAACGCGGGGTTCAGCGTATCGAGGCTGTCGGCCGCGGCGTACAGCGAAAACACCGCATGGGCAAAGATAACGGGCGTATCCTCGCTTAAAAAAGGAGACCTCATGTTCTTCCGCGCCGATACGAGCTACATAAGCCATATGGGCATATATACAGGCAACGGACAGTTCGTTCACGCTTCGTCCGGCCAGAGAAAAGTGATGACGAGCGACTTAAGTAATTCGTACTGGGCAAACTGCTTCTCGCATGCAAGGCGCGTATCATAACGCTTAAACCTAAAAGGCGCTTCGAAAGAGGCGTCTTTTCGTTTAGTCGAAATTGTTACAAAAGTATTGCGATAAATCAAAAAGTTCTGTATAATAAGCTTGTCATCATATCTGTTATGATTACTTATGCTTTTAATATCTTAAGATGCAGGTGCTTGGGTTATGCCTAAATACAGGGTAAAAAAATATTCATATGATATAGCCCCGAAAAGACGCCGTACTTTTAAGGGGCCCGATGTTAAAGCTCTATTGAAACGGGCAATGACGGGGGTCTGCGCGCTTTTTGGCGGCCTGGGCAGGTGGGTTTTTGCTGTTTTTCCGCGTAAAGCCGGCCCTTCGGTTACCAAACGGCCATCACTTCGCCGGTCTTCGTCCGGGCCCCGAACGGGGCACTTAAACAGCGCTAAAGCTTTTACAGGAAGCAATGCACACAGCCCCGGAAAACGCCGGATGCTCCGCATCAAAAACCCGCGCAGAGTACTTGCCGCGTCGGGCGCGCTGGCTGCTTTAATGATCGCTATAGTTCTGATTGCCGCGCTTACAGGCGGCGAAACAGAGCAAGCCGCTCTCCGGCCCGGAGCGTCTTCATCGCCGGGGCAGACGCCGTATGAGCTTGCGAGCGTTTCGCTCGTTATGCCGGTATACGACCCCATACAGCTTAAAGAAGGCGTAAATGCGTCGGTGGTTACAGACGTTAAGCAGCGCCTGATGGACCTGGGGTTTATGGGCGTGGACGAGACAAACAGTGTTTTCGATGATCAGACAACGATGGCAATCAATCGTTTCAAGGAGCAGCATGAGCTTACCGGCGACGGCGTCGTGGACGATCAAACATATTCGCTGCTGTTTTCGAATGAAGCGCAGTACTATACGCTTTCAGCCGGCGCAAAGGATACCGATGAGGACTCGGACATAAAAGAGCTGCAGCAGCGGCTCGTCGAACTTGGCTATTTGGACAAGGCCACCGGCTACTTTGGAACGGATACCGAGAATGCGGTAAAAAGATTCCAGCAACGCAACGGCCTTGCGGAAGACGGCAGGATAGGCCAGGACGCGCGAGAGAAGCTGTATTCAGACGACGTAATTGCCAATTTCTTTTCTTCCGGCGATAAAAACGACGAGATACTTGCCTGCCAGCAACGCCTGAAAACGCTTGGTTATCTTAAGACCAAGCCTGACGGTAGGTTCGGCGCGGACACTAAAACGGCGGTAAAGCTTTTTCAGGAAACAAACGGACTTATCGCAGACGGATATATAGGGCCTGCCACAAAAAAAGCTTTAGTATCTAACGACGCGCAGGTGGTCGGCGCGCTGTCAGTCGGTTCAAGGGGCGACCGTGTCACAACTGCGCAGGAGAAGCTGAAGAGCCTCGGATATCTGAAATCAAACGCAACGGGATATTTCGGCTCTGATACTGAAAAGGCCGTCCGCAGCTTCCAGAAAACGAACAATCTTTCCGTAGACGGTAAAGTGGGCAGAGACACCTGGAACAAGCTCATGACCGGCAAGCCGAAGAAAGCGCCTTCGGGCAGCTCGGAAGGCTCGGACGGTTCAGGCGGCTCAGATCCCGTGATAACGGGCCCGAACATAGAATCGTTTATATCCGCAGCGGAATCGAAACTGGGCTGTAAATATGTGAGGGGCGGAAAAGGCCCTAAAACGTTTGACTGCTCCGGCCTCGTATACTGGTGTTTAAATAAAGTTGGAGTCAAGCAAAGCTACATGACCTCGTATACATGGCGCAGCTGCACCAAGTATGACAGGATCGAAAACATGAGCGATCTTAAGCGCGGCGACGTAATCGTTTACAACGGGCATGTGGCTATCTGCGCGGGCAACGGCTATATGATAGACGCGTCGTCCAGCAATAAAAAAGTAGTAAAGCGCAAATACACAGGCAGTAGCTACTGGAGTACGAATTTCATCTGCGGATTCAGGATATTCTAAAAGACCGCAAAGCTCAAAGCTGAATTGTTCTTATGAGCTTTGCGCCTGCGCGGTTTACGTATCGATATTATCGGGGGAAGCGATTGCTTCCCCGTTTTCATCTCCCGGGGCGTCGGGGCAGCGGCGCGTCATAACCGTTACGCTGCCGTCGCTTGCGGCGCATTCTATGGTGTTCTCGTCCCGTATCGTGTATACGGTCTCTCCGCCGCCCGCGCTGAATATGAGTTCGTCATGCACGACGCTGTACTCACCCTGGCCTATCTCTTTTCCTTCCGCATCGCAGATTATATACATTCCGCCACCCAAAAGCTCTATCGTGTAATCAGCGCCTATCTCTTTAAGCCTGTCCTCGCCGACCGGGGCGCCAAGCGAGTCAAGCACCTGCGATACGCCCCATACTCCGGTAAGGTCCGCGCCGGAAAAATCGACCGGCGTGAGCGCAGGGGTTTCGGATCCTGACGGCGTCGGTTCGGAAGTATTATTATTCGTGCAAGCTGCAAACATAGCCGCTGCTATGACCACCATCAACGATATCGCAAAGCATCGTTTCATCGTTAAAATACCATCCTGTTTCAGACATTGTATTGACTCCTCGCTTAAATGTCAATCGCCTGTGTTTATATTTGCAGCACGTTGACACGGGTTTTAAAATGATTTACCATATATGTGCGAGGTGATATCTATTAATACATGGGCATCGGAATTTACGCTGACGACCGGCGTCCTCTCACAGCTTCTTAAATATCTTAAACATCTTGGGATCGACGCTGGTTCAGTCCTTCGCTCTGCCGGAGCAGACGATTCTTTGCTTACACTTCCCGACGCCCGCATTTCCGCGCAAACCTATATCAATATAGAAGAGGAAGCCGTAAAGATAAGCGGCGACCCGTATTTCGGGATACACATGGGCGAATACGCCGAGGCCGGCAACTGGTCTATAATCGGATATATGATGATGAACTGCTCCACGCTCGGCGAAGCGCTGCTGAAAGCCGGCAAATATTCGAGAATAATAAGCACGCTCATCCATACGTCGGTCGTTATAAAGGGCAGCAACATCAAGATCAGCTTTATAAAAGATAAACTCTGCCCCGAGCTTTCAAAGCACTGCTTTGAATCCGCGATATCAAGCTCAATACGAATGGCAAGAGAGCTGTGCAATGCGGATTTTTGCCCCGTCGAGGTCGGCTTAAAATCGCATGCTCCTAAGTCTTTGGATGAATACCGCAGAGTCTTTCGCTGTCCGGTCCTGTTCGATCAAAAAAATTACTATTTCGTTATGCCTGTGTCCGCGCTCAGGCTGCCCGTGTCGTGCCCAAATCCAGGGCTTCTCGAATACTTTGAGGAGTATGTGCGCAAATACATAGCCGAGATCGACTGCAACAAGCCCTTTTCGGCTGAGACCACGAAACGCATCGTTTCCGCGCTCGACAGCGCGCGGCTCTCCATAGGCAGCGTTTCAAAGGAAATGGGCATAAGCAAGAGGACGCTCCAGAGCCGGCTTAAAGAAGAGGAAACGAGCTTTCGTGATATACTCGAAAACACGAGGGTAACGCTGGCAAAGAAATACATTAAGGAGAACCACACCGTTGAAGACATAACATTCATGCTTGGCTTTAAGGAAGCCAGCGTTTTCAGACGGACGTTCAAGAAATGGACCGGCTTTACGCCCGGCGAATTCCGCCAGTCTGCACACGTTTTTAAGAATATCTGAATAAATCCCTCATTTGCACGCAATATCATAAATACCGCACATATCGTCATAGCGCTGTCGTTTCGCGTATAGTAAATTATCACTATAAAAATGTCCAGAGGTAAAAATGAAAGATAATAAAACAAAGACGAGGGGGAAGAGGGCCATAGTTATATTCGTGAGCATCGCAATTTTTATAGCCGCGATAGTCGTTTGCGTGAATCTGGGGCAGTCTCTCGCAAAGAAGACCTACGCAGACTGCGGAGAAGTGCTGAAAGGGGAAGCGGGCGCACAGAAAGCGCTTATAGTTTACCAGCCGTCCGTCACAAAAGCTACCGACGAAGCCGCGCATTCGCTGGCGCGGGGGCTTAACGATTCGGGGTATGAAGTTACGCTCAATTCGCCGGGCGATCACCTGCCGGCCGATATATCGGGGTATTCGGTCATAGCCTTCGGTTTCCCCGTATACGGAAGCACCGTCCCGGAAGCTTTGAAAGCGTATATCCGGCGTGTCGGCGATTTTTCGGGGAAAAGAATACTCGTCTTCTCAACGGCGGGCTTTAGCAACAAGCCGGGCGCCGAACTCGATCAGATAATCGAGCTTATAGGCGCACAGCCGTATGCGAACGCCAAATGGATCTGTTCCGATAAGAATAAGATGCTCGCCGAAGCGTATGAGTTGGGCCTGAATGCGGCTAAAGACTGAAAAAACAGGGCGTGGCTATCCGCCCGAGGGCAGGGTGCTGCGCAGCCTGCCCAATTGCATAACATTTACGCGGTTTATACTCGCTTGCGTCTTCTGCGCTTTACTGCACGGCCTTTTTACCGGCGGCTATGGCC
>CAZJOS010000012.1:0-23905 GCA_964547655.1 uncultured Christensenellaceae bacterium | reverse complement strand
AGCGTCTTCTCATACCAGCGGTAGCGGCGGTACTCCTTTCCGCCCGCGCCTAATACCGCGTGCCACGAGCGTATGTTCTCTTCTCCAATAGTGCCCGCTTCGCCCCACTTGTAGCCCTTTTCCCGCGCTTTTTCCATGATCTTAAGGTAAGCGGAGGATACAGCGCCGGTGCCCTCGTAATCTTTTACGCTGAACTGCATCAGTATCCTAAGGCCCCTTATCCTTTTACGCCAGCAGAGAAACTTGATAAACCCGAAAGGCAGCAGCCTTCCTTTCATATGTATCAGCGCCTCGTTGTAATTAGGCACAGCGACGACAAACGCGATAGGCCGCCCTTCGGAAGTGCGCACAATGTAAACGAAATCCGGGTCGGCCAGAGTTTTCATGGTTCCCGCGGTCTGCTCGATCTGCTCCCACGTGGGTATGGAGTCCCAGTTGTCTATGGCCGCTTCTGATAGTATCTTCTGAATGTCGCGCAGCTCGCTTTCGAGGTTATCAAAATCTATACGCTGCGCGGAGAAACTGCCTTTCTTTTCGGCCGCGGCGAGCACGCGGCGGAACCTGTCTATGGGCATCGTATCTGTTTCTATGAGAAACGCCAGCAGATCTTCGGCGTGTTTGACCATCCCGAATTTCTCCAAAACCTCTTTGTACCAGAGCGGGTTATACGCCGTATAGAGCACAGGCGGAAACCCGAACCCGTCAATGAGCAGCGCGCGGTCTTCCTCGCCGTCGGTGGGGGAGTACGGCCCCACAATTTTGACCGCCCCGAGGCTCTTGCAGTAATCTGCCGCCGCTTCGAGCACGGCGAGCCCGCTCTCCTCGTCTTCCGCCTCCAGCAGCGCGAAATATCCGTTGGGTACTCCGGTAGTCTTTGAGACGTTGTAATTATATCCCGCCAGCACCCGCGCGACGGCTTTCCGCCCCCTGAACGCCATGAAAAAAGAGTGCTCTCCGTTTTTAAGAAAAGCGTTCTTTTCCGGGTCGAGCATATTTTTCATTTCGGAGAACAGGGGAGGCACCCAATTAGGGTCGTCTTTGTAAAGCCTGAAAGGAAGCCTTAAAAAGCGACCGAGCTCTTTTTTTTTGATGCGGCGGGCAGTGATCATAGAGCGGCTCCCTCGTCTTTCGTTACGGGTTTTGCATTTTCGTCGATTATCCCGTGCCTGCCTATCCTGAGTTTTGCTGCAGCTATGATTCCGATGATAAGCAGCGCCACGGGAACGACTGCGATTATAAAATGTATGGCGTCTATCGCAGACTGCGGCTGAGAAACGAACTCATTCTCTTTTGATTCGACATACCCTTCAAGAGAGAGAAATATCGCTACTCCCCATAAAGCAAGCCCGTTTATAGTTTTATGTATGAACGTGAGTATGCCGTATTTCGCGCCTTCACCGCCCTTGCCCGCTGTCACTGCCTCTATCGCTTCGGGCAGTATTGCAGTGGGCATCACATGGAGCGCAGAGAGGGCTATGCCGAGCAGCGGCACCAGTCCCCACAGCACGAAACGCACTGTTTCAGCGGACAGCATCAATACGCAAAGCAGCGCTCCAAACGAAGCTGCGCCTATTATATACGCTTTGCGCTTGTCGAGTTTCTTGCTTATGAATACCCATAGAGGCAGCGCGGCTATGGCCACGCCGAACATCACTCCCGCGATAAGCGAAAAATAGTCGTACAGGCCGACCACATATTTAAAGTAATAAAGCAATACGGCCTCGACGACGCCTATGCTTACCCATGTCATTATATATACAAGAGACCCTTTCCAGAAGAAGCTGTTTTTTATTGCGCTTATGAAGTCTTTAAAGAAATGGCTTTTATGCTCGGGCAGATCAGTCGCTTCGCGCCACGCGAAGAACGGGAAGAGCGGCGAGAGCGTAATCGGTACAGCGAAAAGAAGAGCCATAATGAAGTACCCCTGCGACGTGACTTTATACGAATCCCATATCATAGGTGGTACGACCAGAGCGACGAGCCCAAAAGCGATGGAGAAGAGCATGCGCCAGGCGGTGACCGAGGTGCGCCCGTCGTAACTGCGCTCTATCTCCATGCCGTACGCTAGGTACGGCACCATGTAAAACGTGGTAGTAGTCATATACGCGAGATAAGCGAGGGCGCAGAGTATGAACTTCCATATCAGAGGCAGGTCTACCGGTACCGAGAAAACCAGTATGAACGTTATGCCTATCGGCAGTGCCATAGAGAGGAAAAACGGTCTCCGCCGCCCGAAGCGCGTGCGCGTCCTGTCGGATATATAGCCCGCCCAGGGGTCGGTAACGGCGTCCCAGGCGCTGCCTAAGAATATTATAAGGCCGGCAAGATAGGAGGGAATTTCCATAACGTCAGTAAAATAAAACAAAAGGAACGTCGCCGTAATAGTAAAAGCCGTTGTTCCCATTATGTCTCCCGCGCCGTAAAACAATTTCTGCCTGATAGTCAAACTCTGCTTCATGGGAGCCTCCTTTATGCCCTAAAAAAAGCTTCGCTTTTTTTGGGATCTTGATATTAAGATTTCATTTGGATATATATATTGTATCACTAAAATTCGACATGGTACACAAATTATTTGGAGAAGAAAATGGAAATAAAAAGTGATCTAAGCCGGCCTTCCCGAATCATTAGCGGCAGACGAGTATAAGGCAAATCAGCAGCCTGTAATATAATACATAACGCTATTAAAATCATTCCCGTCATATTTGTATATTTCAGTCCCATAGGTCTCATACGTTTCCCAGCTAACTATTATTTCGCAGACACCGTCGCCGTCGATATCAATTATGTTTTGCGCGAATAGTATACAGCTGAAATCAAGAGTATCCAAGTCGTGATATTCGCCGATTATCTTAACGGAGCTGTCGTCGTCTATCATGAAGCAAAGGCTGTACCAGTTTTCCAGATCATCCCCGGCGTAATCGTCCGTTTCTTCTTCATCCCAGTTGTCTATATCTTCCTCGTCATAGTCACCCGTATCTTCCTCATCCCATCCGCCCCATTTATTATCGTATTTAGCTTTGCTGTTATTGTCGGAGTTGACCAGCGTTTCCATCTTTCCGTCGCCGTCTATGTCTGCGCTGACGGCTGTGACCACACCGGCTTTTACTACGTTTTTACCGAAATACTCATTCAGTATTTTCTGAACGGCGGGCCGCAGTTTAGAGGTATTTTGGATCACTTCGATATCGGGAACGCGCCCGCCTGAAAAAAGGCAGGTACTGTTAAAATGGTCAGCCGAATAGGCCGATATGTCGTCGTCGCTTTCCGGTATGTTTATATCGAGATGAAAATATCCGTTCTCGTCGAATATTGAGGGGTCCATTTCAGAGGTTTGAGAATATACATAGCCGCCAGACTCTTCGCAGAAAGGGACTCGCCTGACGTTTTAACGGTGCCCACGCGCCCCGCGATATTATATTCGCTAAAATCAATAGGCTGCACGCAATAGCCTGCCGCCTCGCTGTGCGTCAGCCACTGCCCGTTCGAGTACCCTCCGTATATACCGCCTCTGCTGTCGGCGATTATAACGGTATCGGCTGAAGAAGCTTCATTCGGATCATAGCTGAACACCTGCTCGGCGGCGGGGCTGCCTTCGTTTATTGCGACCCTGTACAGCCGGCATGCGCCGCCTGTAGTATGCGGCGAAAAATATGCGCCGCTGCCCAAAGTATACATTTCGTACTCGCTGCCCTCGAGCTGCAGCGCTCTGTTATTCCCGGTTTTGGCAGAGTAAGCGCGGAGGTGGCTGTGGGTCTCGTTATCATTGGACTCTATGTAAGTTATATACCCACCCGCCAGCGCATAGTAAGCGCTCCAGCCGTTTGTATGGACGCATGATTCTGTATTTCCTGTTGCCGGGTCGTACGAGCTGATATAATTGCTGCTGTCGCGGTAATAAAGCCTGCCGTCCATTATCACAAAACTGTACGGATCGCTTATTTTCCCGGTTATCTTTTCAGCTGTGCCGCCCGAGTATCTATATATCGAAATGCCATAATCCGAATGTACCGAAAGGGTATCCGAAATGTCGGTGTAATAAATACTGCCGTCGGCGATACAAAACATGTCTAAGCCGCATATGCCCTCGCTCCGCGGATCTCCGCCTTCCGGCAGCATGCTGAAAAGCTCATTTGAGGTTATGTCTTCGGGGTCTGTGCGGTACGAATAATAGAGCCTTCCGCCGCTTGCCAGCAGCGAAGGTACGAAATTATCGACCTTTTTTATAGTCCTGTCTTCACCTGTTTTGATATCGTAAACGTTGATGCACCGCTGCCCGCTTTGAGATTCGTAACAGGAGTAATAGATAACTCCTTCGGAGTACGTAAAGGCGCTGCAGTGCCTTAGCGCGGTCTGGACCGATTTGCCGGACTTATCATAAACGAGTATATTATATCCGTTTTTAAATACGATATAATCTTCATCTTCATACAAACCGCAGCCGGAGTCAGGGGTATAGATACCGGGAACGACCGCATGTGAAGCTATTGGTGAAGCCGAAGCTGTCGGCGGGGAAGACTGGGCAACATCCGCCGGAGACGAGCACGCGGCAAAAGAGACTATTATCAGCAGCGAGCATAAAGTTAAAAAAACTCTCTTCATATCATTTACCCCTTTATACTATCAGGCGGATTCCTTATAAAACATCACGTCCGCAAACTCGCGGCCGTCGGTTTCAGGGTCATACTTATAGACTATGGTCGTCCACACTTCATATCCGTCACACTCTGCGATTATTTCGCATATGCCGTCGCCGTCGAAATCCATTATGCCGCTGATCACTTTGCCTACAGCCTCATCTATATAGCCTGCGTAATCCTCGCCGAGCAGATGCAGCGAGCCGTCTTCCTCGATAACGCCGGAGAAGCAGTACCAGTTACCTTCATATTCGTAGTCTTCGGAATCATCGCCCAGGAAATTGCTCGAATTGAATACTGTTTCGCTTTTTCCGTCACCGTCGATATCGGCGTTCACGGCATCGTTTATCTGCGCTTCAACTTTACCAGCACCGAAATGGTCGTCAAGGCGCTGCTGAACTGCACTTAATACCAAAGAGGTATCGGTATCGGTTAGTTCGCAGATCTGTGGAAACCGGCCTTGCCCGGCGTAAATAAGAAATCCCGAACGCTCGGCCTCCCCGATATCCAGCAGATACACGTAGTCAAAAAATATATCCCCATCCGTGTCCTTATTCCAGACTTCAGTAACAGACTGTGATTCTTCGATGCTCACACCGGAAGAATCGGTTTTTTCACCTTGGCCGATAAGTCTATACTCGTAAAACGTCATCGGCTTTGCGCAATAATTCGCGGCCTCTTCAGGCGAAAGCCATTTATCGCCGGAATAGCCGCCGATAATATAACCGAAGGAGTCGGCGATTATAACAGTATCTTCGTCGGGCTGTTTATATATTATATCCGGGGGCGGCGTGGAAGACGGATAATCGGCCGGCGGCTCGGGCCCGGCTTCGGGCATAACGGTCGATATTACCTTCGTAAAATCCTTGCCGTTATATTTATATATACTTATCGTATCCTTTTCAAAGTCAGTAGATCCCATAACAAATTCGCAGACGCCGTCGCCATCGATATCTATAACATTACATACCCAGCTGAGGATGGATCCTTCTGTATCGGTGTTGTAATTTTCCGCGATAAAATGTATGGAATCGTCTTCTTCGATAATACCGGCCATGTCGTACCAGTCAGCTCCGCTATAAGGCCCCTCAAAAGAAGTTGCTTTGAATAATATCTCGCTTTTCCCGTCATTGTCGATATCAACGCAATAACTAAAGTTTATATACGTTACTGCCTTTCCCTTGCCGTAGTGGCTGTCAAGGCGTTTCTGAACAGCCTGTTTTACCAGTTTCGTCTTATCCTCTCCATATTCCGGGAAACGTTCCGGCTTTGCGTAATACAGGCAGCTAAAAGGATCGATCCCCGTGATATCAAGCCGATACCCGCCGCGCTCCGCATGGACGCCTGAGGATTGGATAGCTTTGGAATCTTTGTCGCTGATAAACGGCATGGGCTGTCCGCAGTAAGCGGCAGCTTCGGCAGATTTGAGCCACTCCCCGCCGGAATAGCCCCCAACGATAAAACCTTCATCGTTGGCGATTATCACGGTATCTTCTGTCGGCTGCTTGTATTTGGACGGCGAAGGCGACGGCGAGGGGGACGGCGAGGGAGTAGAAACCGCCTCCTGCGTCGGCGGGGGAGACTGCCCCGCGCCCGTTGGCGCCGCGCACGCCGCGAGGGAGAGTATTAAGACTAACGATAAAAGAATATACTTTTTCATACAGGCTCCTTAACAGATCATATATCGCTGAGTTAAGCGCTGCCGGCCCCGCTGCGGCGCCCCAAAGACTGCCTTATATTGCTTAAAGACATCCTGCCTATATCTTTCGCACCCTCGAATCTGCCTTCGCTGAAAAGCACTTCACAATGACGCCCCCTTTTTACGGAAAACTCGAAAGGCGGGCTCAAAATCCCTTTATCGTTCCTCGCCACCAGCACATTGCTCTTACAGCCGGCCGGGAATGTTAGCCGGGAGCCGTCTGTTAATTTTCCCGCTTTCCTGCCGTTCAGGAATATCTCCCAAACAACGGGCGGCGCGCAGCCGCTGATTTCCGGTACTATGGTTATCTGCGCATATATCAGCTGAATGTGCGTCCACGGATTGAAATATTTGTCTGATATATAAATGTCCTCAACCGGCATGGTTTTTTTTCGCGGCGTATAGTTCACGAATGAATGGTTTGCGATGACATGGGCTATGTAGTAGCCGAGCACCCAGAATGCTATCGCGCATATACACCCAACAAACTCGCCCCCGAAATATGACCCGATGAAAAACCCTGCCCCCCCTAAGACAGCCATTAGCGTATAGGTAATTAAATAAATTGTGAACGGGCGCATACCGTTATTGACAGCGTCTTCTACAATTTTTTTGAATATCAAGCGCCATAAAAAATATCTCAAGTATCTCATACCGGCTCCTTAGGCAAATCATATTGCCGCTGCTTTTTTGTATAGAATGCTGTAACGGCAAAGCCGTCGCTTCCATGACATCCTTCCGTATTACTCTAATATACCTTTGATGTTTTCCGACAGTTTCTCCTGATCGGGTTTTAAGCCGAGTATTATTTTATCGAGTTTCGACATGAGTTCTTTCATGCGGCGCTGCGTCTCTATCTCGAGCGTTCTCAGTATCGTCACTTTTTCCTGAACGTCTCTTCTCGAAATATTAACTGAATGAAGAGAACTCCCGATTTCCTTTTGAACGTACCAGCCTGTCATTAGCTTATCATGTAATATATCAATACCGCGAAGCCATCTCCGGGGCTTAAAAACATTTATATCCGGATTGCTTATCTTCATATTGAGAGCGGCAAGCTGTGATTTAAAGCCGTTTATGGCGCTCTGCGCGATACCCGCCTCAAATCCGGCGCTGTCTATACGGCTGTATTTATCATACCCCTGTATCATCCCTGTCAAGACATTGGTCTTTCCCTTGCGAAACCCGTCGTTTGCCATATCGAAAACGCCGAGCTGCTCAGCTTTTGTAAGGCTGTCCTGCGCGCTTGAAAGATACCGCAACGCTTCTTTGCCGGCCGCGGCCGCGTCTCTTATCTCCTTTAAGAATGACTTCGCGTTGTTGATATCTTCCACCAGTTCCATTAAACGCTCGGCAAAAGGGCCGTGCTTCCTGAGCATTATCTGCAGTTTCTGCTTGTAAAGCCGCCTGTACTCGGCTCCGCACCCCTCGAGTTTTTTCCTTTCAGCTTCCAGTGATTCTATGCACGCGTTTATCTCTTCCAGCTCTTTCTCGACCTGCCTGCATTTAAACCGCGCTATCACGGCCTCGCCGCGTTCTTTTTTCAGTTTCTTTTCATGATCTCCAAAAACAGATCCAAAAAATGAAGACTTACCTTGTGATTCAAGCTCATTAACGTCCAGAGTCTCTTTTGCGAGCGCCCGCTTATATTCCGGAAGGACCTCCTCGAGCTTACTTCTGTCAAGCCTCATCTGTTCAAGCATAGATTCGATTTTTTTACAACGCGCCGCTTCTTCATATAAACTAGAAAGCCGGCGGTATATATCGTCCTGCATACTATCTCCTCCGTAAAAAATAAGCATATCAATGTTAGATGACGCTATGGAGTTATTAATAATTATAACATAATTTTATATATACAGGTAAATAATTTCACATTTTTTGTCGGAATATGAAACGGAAAACGTATATTAAAAACCGGGGCGTAAAAGCCCCGGCGTTTGCCGAAAATCCTAACTGCCGTAGACGCATTCGTCGTACCATTCGAGAGCGTCTGAGTTGCCCGTTTCTGCGACCAGGCTGCGGAGGTCTTCGGCCGTCGCTATACCGTACGCGTACGTGGCGTAGTATTTCTGCAGCATCGTGAAAAACTCATCTTTGCCCATCTTATCCATCAGCGTTTTAAAGAATGTCCGGCCGAACGTGTAAACGTATACGTAATCGTCCCAGCCGCTGAAAGCGGCGAGGGAGCTGTCGAGCGGTAATCCTTCTATACGCTCGGCTGGCGTGAATAACACGGAGGCCGTATCCCAGCCGTAGTCTTCGCTGTAGTAGACCATTTCAGTAAAGCTTGTGAGCCCTTCGTCGAGCCACGCTTCATCGATCTCGTCGTTGCCTACCGCGCTGTACCACCACTGGTGGCCTATCTCATGCGCTACTACGTTTTCCACTATGAAAAGACCGAGTTCCTCGTCGTCAAGATATTTGGCAGAGATAAGTACGATACCGGGGTATTCCATGCCGCTTTCAAAATCGGAGAACGCGACGGTAAAAGTGTCGTTCGTATATTTGCCGAAATAGCGGCCGTACACCGATAACGACTTTGTTGCGTAGCCCATCACGTCGTCCATGTACTCCTCGTCATCTTTTGGTATGGCTACGCGGACCTCGATGCCGTCAACGGTATCGGCGCCGATAACGTATTCGCGGCTAAGCACGAACGCAAAATCCCTAACGCCCGTTTCGGCAAGAGAGAGCACGCGCCTGCCGTCCGACGCAGTGTCGCTCAGCACGTCGCCCGTAAACGCCGCCTGCATGCCTTCGGGCATATCTATAGTAACGGCGTAATCCGCAGTTTCCGAATAGAATGGGTCTCCTATCTCGTAGTATTTGTCGAGGTTCCATCCGTCCCTGTCATACATCGCCATAATGGGATACCAGTTGCAAAAAGACGTGCCCACGTCGCCCCAGGCATAGCGGCCAATACGGTGCGGCACCTTCAAAGTGTATTCAAGGCTCAATTCTATAGAGGAACCTTTTAAAAGCGGTGTTTCAAGCAATATCCTGAGTATCGTTTCTTCTTCGCCCCGTACCTCGAATTCCACGGTTTTGCCCGCGGCTTTAACGCTGCCAATCTCTATATTCCCGGGATCGAATTCGTCGTTAAAATAAGATGGTTCGTCCATAAAAGACATATCCACATATTCCTGTTTGCTGAAATGGTTCGGGTAGATATGCATATATAGTTCGTTCATGCTGTCTGCAGCCGTATTGGTATAAACAACGGTCTGTGACGCGGACGCTGAATGGCTGTCATCGTCGAATTTCACGTTGATATTATAGCGGGGCCTGTCCGTACCGTCGTATAACGGCTTGTTTGCGGAAGCGTCCGGCATAGTGGGCGCCGGAGTGGGGGAGGGCGGAGCTTCGCTGTATTCGGGAGCGGGAGTGGGGCTGTATATGGAAACCGGTGTGAACTCCAAACGTACGCACGACGCGAGCATTATTACCGCGAGTATTATTACAATAATAAAAACGGCTGAAACTAGCCGGGTATTTTTAATTTTTTTCATTTCGGTTCCTGCTTTCTGTCTATATACAATGGTTATATGATTGATTATAGCACACAGAGTGCAGCGTTTGGAATATCGACGTTTATTTATTGCAGTATCGTATTTGGCGCTTAAAGCACATATGAAACGTTATCATTATGAGAACGGTTAACCGGGTGGTAATATTATGATATAATGAAATGCATTTTGAGAGCGCAGTAAAGACTACGCTCCTGTTTATTAATATGGAATATATTGAGACCGTTGATGCAATATTTATTATCCTTCGTCGTCTTATCCATGTAACCGGTTATTTGATAAAACAGGGCACCCAAATAAAGCTTTTGGGGCAGCAGGGAGGTGAGAGCAGCTGTACAGGGAAGAGCTAAAACAGGTCTTTGAAGAGAATTACGAGTGGTTCAAACGTCTGCTGCGGATCAGGTTTATAAGCCTAAACGATTACGACATCGAAGACCTTATCCAGCAGGCCGCGCTTAAGCTCCTTTACAAAGATAATTTTGCCGGTATAAAGAACCTCGCGTCATACGTTTACACGATGCTTGAAAACGGCGCTAAAGACCACTTTAAAAAGCGGAACAGGGAGACGCTTACATCCGAAGATGCCGAAGGAAAAAAGGAAAGCACGGAGGAAAGCGTACTTAAAGAGGAGCTTAAACGGGTAATAACGCGGTCGATAGACAGGCTGGAGGAGAATCAGAGATTCGTGTTTGTCGAGACGGAAATAAAAGGGCGAAGCTACGACGAGCTTGTGCGCGAGACGGGCGAGAAGCTGGGCACACTGCTCTCGAGGAAGAGCAGGGCAACAAAAAAACTTAAAGAAATGATACGAGAATATTTGGCGGAGGAGGATAAATAAATGAATAACGATAAGCAAATTGATACGGAAGACAAGGTAAACATGGCAATGAAAGCTTTAAAGATCACAGGCATGGTGATTTTGGGGATAGGCGCGGCTTTCCTGTTCGGGCTGGTGATAATGTGGCTGTGGAACGAGCTGATGCCCGTTATATTCGGCCTGCCCAAGGTCACGTACTGGCAGGGCATAGGCCTGCTGATACTCTCATCGATACTGTTCGGGCGGCCGGGAAGCAGCTCATCGGAAAGCAAGAAAAAGGATAAAAAGGGCAAAGGCTTTATAAAAGAACAGATCAGGGAAGAAATAAGGAAAGAGTTCGCAAAAGAGTTTGAGAAGGAGCACGGGGAAGAGAGTAAAGAAACCAACTCCGATTACGAGAAAACGTACGAGGAATGGTGGGAGGTGCAAGGTAAGGAAAGCTTCGAGAAGTACGCGAAGAAAGGCGAAGAGGAATAGAATAATCTTCAGTAAGGGGCAGTCGGAAAGCAGGCTGCCTTTTTTGCTCCCAAACTAAAAGGCCGCCCCTGAGAGGAGGCGGCCCCGGTTTACTGTTTTACTTTACCGATCAGAAATCCGAAGTCGTAGCAATTTTCACTTCCGTAAAATCGCTGTAGACCTTTCTGCCCGATACGTACCTGTACGCCTCTTTAAACCAGCCGCCGAAAATATACCCGGTGCGCTTTGGCGCTTTCGGTGAGGAGAGAGTCAGGCCCCAGTATCCCGTTTTACTCGATACCCTGCTGCCGCCCTGCGAGTTGAACGTTATTTTATACGCGTCGCGCTGCCACTTTACATATAACGTTATGGGGCGGTCGGGCATCCTGTTTTTCGAAAAGCTCCACGCGTATTTACACGCGCTGTCTTTATACCAGCCCTTAAATGTACAATGTTCCTTGCTGGGGATGAGCGGAGCCGGGATCTTGGAGTAATAGGCCACGTTGTCGAGGCCTGCCACCGGTGTGCCGCCCTGAGAGTCGAACGTAACGTCCCAGCGGTGGGGGTTCCATTTCGCGTACAGCGTTATGCTCTTAGCGGGCATTTTATCGTTTTCAAAATCCCATGCGTTCACGCAGGCAGATTCCCTGTACCAATTATCGAAGTCGTAGCCGTAACGAGCGGGATCGGCAGGCTTTGTTACCAATGTATCGTACTGACATGTAATCCATATGCATACCTTAATATTCCGTAATATGGTACTATTATATACGGGTTAAACGAACAATAGCAATACTTGCCGAAAACCCGCAGCAGGAAGCGGATTTAAGAGTGATAAAAGAGGGGATTATTGTTTATAATTATATTCAACTTCGCCCATAACATACCCCACATAAAAAAGTATTATTAGTATTTGTATTATATCATGATAAGAAAAACATGGTAAGGCATTTTCAGTAAAATTTCAGGTAAAGTAAAACAGGCGGAGCATCGCCCCGCCTGTATAACAGCTACTTCGATTACAGCCCCATGTTCTTTTTCATCTCCTCGAGTTCTTCGTCAACCGAGGCCGAGCCCTGTTTGGCGTACTTCTCTTCGAGCGCTTTAGCTTCGTCGATAGGCTCCCTGTTTAGCTCCGACATGGCGGTCGCCTCGTCCAGCATCCTGTCGGCCTTGTCTTCCATGCGTTCGAAAGCTCCCATGGCGCTCTGCGACTTGCCTACGCTAGACGTTACCTGGTTTAGTTTCTCCTGCGTCTTCGCGACGGCGACTTTCGCCTTTATCATCTCGCGGCGGGAATTGAGCTGCTGTATGTCGCTCGTAAGCTTATCGTGCATCTGGCGCATCTTTACCGCGTTTTCGTGGGCGGTAGCGTAAGCGGTAACGAGCCCGGCGCCCGAAGCTTCGAGCTGCTGTTTCTTGCCTATGAACACGCGCGCGTCGTCTTCTTTACCTGCCTCAAGCGCCTTCTTCGCGAAGTCGGCGTATTTCTCGACCTGAGCCTGATTTTCGTCCATGAGCCTTTTTGTGCGGGTCTCTTCCGCCATGACTCCCGCCGTATCCCTCTTGACTTCGGCGAGGTCTTCCATCATGTCGCGCAAATACTGGTCGATCATCTTGCTTGGGTCTTCCATCTTGTCGAGCACCGCGTTTACGTTCGCCTTTATAATGTCCGCAAACCTTGATAAAATTGCCATCTCTGTTCCTCCTTAAGTATTTTAACTTTACCCCGTCCGGGCTTTTTATATTCTCTTCCGAATTTACTTGTCGTTATCCGGATTACCGTCGTATTTCCTTGCCAGCCGCTCAGCTTCGTCGTCAGAGTCGCCAAATTTTTCGAGAGGAGTCTTGAGCATCTCCTCAGTACGCCTGGCTTCCTCTTCTTTTTTCTTCTTGGCGTGCCTCCACCATACGAACAGCAGTATGAGAACTGCGAGCACACCGAGCACTATGAGCACCGGTATCCACGGCGAAGTGGTCACGCTCATTATACGATTAGCCGTATCATTGAATGTTTTGCTGATAAACTCTTCATATGTAAGGCTCAAGTCGTAATAGTATGCCTGGAGATATTGTTCAAAAATATCTTCGGCCTCTTTATCCATTACTGTTTTGGTCATACCGCCCGGTAAACAGTAATAGTTGCTTAAATCCCCATTATCGAATGTTAATACTAAAAGCAGATGAGCTTCGTCGGTAAACAATTCGCTATAAAGAGATTCCGTAAAAGTTTCAAGCGAAGTTGATACTTCAGCATTGTTTATAAGATACACATGCGGCTGGACCCCGGTTTTTTGGTAAAAGTTCTTCATGCCTGCGACAAGCTTTGTTTGGTTGGTTATGACGCCGGCGTTATCAGTAAAATAGTCTGTCTCATTTACTAAACCTTTAGGCAGCGGCTCACGTACAACGGTGGAAGGGATTACATCTCCGCCCCCTGTACCGCCAAATATGTCTCCTGAACCGAACGACAACACAAACGCGGCTATGATAACGATTATAATAAATACTGCGAAACCGGAGCTGCAGCCGCAGCCGCGCGCGCTTCCCGGCATAACGGAGCGACCGAAAAAACCGCTTCCGCTGTTGCCGAGACCCATGCCCCTATAGCCGCCTCCAAGCCCGAAGTTGCTTCCGCCGCCGCTTCTGTTAGAGCTGCCGAAACTGCTTCCGCCGAAGCCGCCGAACGAGCTGCCTCCTCTGCTTCCACCGAAACTGCCGCCAAAGCCTCCTCTGCTTCCGCCGAATGAACCTCCGAATCCGCCTCTGCTTCCGCCGAATGAACCTCCGAATCCGCCTCTGCTTCCGCCGCCGAACGAGCCGCCTCTGCCCATATATCAGACCTCTTTCATAATTTTAGGATGATTTTAATCTATCACTGTCGAATTTAAAAGTCAATTTATAATATAACGAATAATAACGACGGTAATAGATATATGTTGAGGAATTGCTGTTGATTACAAAATAACATGGAGCGTAAGCCGCTGCAAACCTGCATATTCGTTTCGTTTTTGTGCATGATATTAAAGAGGTGAG
This sequence comes from uncultured Christensenellaceae bacterium, assembly GCA_964547655.1. GTDB lineage: Bacteria > Bacillota > Clostridia > Christensenellales > SZUA-584 > DTFZ01. Next base: position 9,733 of record CAZJOS010000012.1, on the reverse strand, counting down.
AGTCAAATGTTTTTACAGCATGGGCTTGATGACCTTGTCACTGCGGAAGTAAGGAGCATAATCTTTAGTCCGGGTGACCGCTAACCCCGAAGATAGTTATTTCCGGGGTTAACGACGGAGCGGGAGTTATTTCCCGCTCTCTTTTTACCCCAAAAAGTCTCACGGCTTTTTGGGGACCCCATATTTATTTGGCTGAAAACTAAGGTTTTCAGCCAGTTTTCCGGCTTTGCTTGTTCCTCCCCGCGCACTAAATTGTGCGGTTAACATTTGGGCTGATAATTTAGTGCCCGGGTCGAAGCCGCGCAAAGCTCTCTCGGGGTCCCCAAAAAACCGTAGTTTTTTGGGGTGGGCATGGTGTGGGCTGCGCGGGCAAAGCCCGACTTGCCCACGAATTTATATTATTGTTCGAATAATCGCAGCTTAGCCGGCGGGCGCCTGAAATTACTTCGAAGTTACCAACGTTGGCCTTAACGGCAGAGCCGTATAAGGCCAATACGTTTTTTGACAGACTGCAGGTTTAAGGTATCTATATGAGAGAAGCCGCATCCCCGAAAAACAATCTTGATGCTTCCTTATGTGACGCTCTTCATCCCAGCTTTTTACCGGAGTATGAATTAAAAAAGGTTCCAGCTTTTCAAAGCTTATATTGCACACAAAAGCAGAGCCGCGTTTTACATAGCCTTCCTCAATTTTTTGAGGAAAAGAATATGCGCGACCGAAACCGATCTAAACATTTTTCTCCTTGTTATCGCTGTTTTTTATCCCCAGCATGAACCTCGCGGGAGGTATGCGGCGGAAGGCTTCGTACAGCCCGGCGCAGGCCGCGAGAGCTCCGAGCATTATCGTCAGGAATTTTACGGCGGGGGATAAGTCCATAGTCACAACGAAAAACGCGATCACCATCATCACCGATTGGTGCAAGATGTATATCGGGAATGAAGCCCGGTTCATGTATGAGAGCGTCTTGCTCGGCTTATTGAGATACGTATCCGCAAGACCCATTAGAGCAAGTATTATAAGCCATACGCTTAAGTTTCGAAGCAGAGCAAACCCCGCGCCCAGAAAGTCGACTTTATCCGGCCAGCCGAAGTGGTTAGCGAGTATCAGGTACAGCGGAGATACGGCGAGAGCGCCCGCCAGCGCCGCAAAGCGAAAGCGGCGTATCTTTTCCATCGCGGTCTTCGAGCGCGCGATGAGGAACCCGCATAAAAACAGCACTGTGTCAAAAACGATGTTTTTACCGCCGATATCGGGAATGGCCTCGGATATTGACAGTACAAAGAAGGCAGGAATAAGCAGCCATGCGTCCGGTAGCTTCTGTTCCTTTTTAGTAAGCCGTTTAAGAAGCGGCAGAATGCAAATGCTTATTATAAAAAGGAACAGTATAAACCAGAGGTGGGCCGGGGTAAAGCTCCCAAAATAGCCTGAGAGGTCGCTAAAGTCCGTAAAGAACCTGCCGAGGTATTCGATATAATTTCCCGTAAAGAGGCCTTTGTGTAATACGGAGACATACCCTTGAATAGGGACGATGAGAACGAGCCCGAACAGGAACGGTATTAAAAGCCGCCTTACCCTTTCGTTTGAGTATTCTTTGGCAGTACGCTTCTGAAGCGCGCTGTATGCGGAGTAACCAGCTATCACGAACAGCAGCGCCATGAACCAATACCCGACAGATATAACGAACCAGGTCGAGAAACCGTTAGTAACGTCTTTAATGTAATTGGGCTCCCCGTAGTTGAAGACGCGCGCCGTGTGAAAAGGAAAGAGAAGAAAAACTACTATTATCCGGAGCCAGTCAAGGCCGTTTCTGCGCATAATAATACCCCCGTAAAATCATGTTGATATATGGCAGTAATTATAACAGATACTATAAGTGCATGCGAAATATTTTATTATCAAATCTGTTTTTATCGTTTGCGATCCAAGCTGAGACAATATTAAACATACTTACGGGCCGGGTTTGCTAAAACGCTCTTGATGGATGCGTTACAGGATAGCCCGAGAAGTAAAAAAGAACTGAAAAAAAGTAAAAGAGCGGGTAAAAAATATCCGCTCAGTTTGATGACAAACTTAGAATTTTGTATGTATCGTTATATAATATAAGATATTTGCTCTTTGTTTATTTCAGCAATATTGTTTTTCTCTAAGCGTCTTCGGATTAACGTCCATGAGCCTGCCCTCCGAAAGCAGATGCTTAAACTCGATATCCGAATAGATCGCGACTTCGTCGTCTTTGCCATCAAGAGGAGCGAATACAAGGTTGGAATCCCATTTGCCCACATAAATATAGACACGGCCATTCATAGTTTTAACTGTCATAAACACACCCTCCACCATGTTTATAGTATAATATATTTATTTTCAATAACAAGCGGAAAAGAAATCAAGGATTGGAAAAGACGAACGGTATCTAGCCTTTTATGGCTGAATTCGCTGCGTTTATGGTATAATCGCTCATGGATCGACTGCATGAGAAATGCGCTCGACTATATCGAGGCTAATATCGACGGTGATATAAGTATAAAACGGGCGGCGGAAGCTGCCGCGTCCTCGCCGTTTCACTTCCAGTGCATGTTCAGCATGCTGACGGGCATGACTGTGGCCGATTACATCCGCAAGCGCAGGCTTACCTTAAGCGCGCAGGAGCTTGCGGCAGGTAAATGCAGGGTAATAGACGCGGCATTGAAGTATGGCTACAAGACGCCCGAATCGTTCTCGAAGGCGTTCCGTAAGCTGCACGGTATAACCCCGGCCCGGGCGAAGGCACCCGGCGCGGAACTCAAAGCGTTCCCGAAGCTCTCTTTTCATATTTCGATAACAGGAGGAAGCTCTGTTGCGCCAAAGGTACATGTTATGATATATATACTGTATACGGAAACATTACCTTTATCTGTTTTTGGGGGCGGCATATGAGGGAAGAACTTATCGAGTATGGAGAGGTATCCGGCGAACTTTGCGCCAACTGCCGTAATTGCAGTGACTACGAGCTTTCTCTCGATTATAATTATACAAAGATCTTATTCGTTTCGTTCTTTGAGAGGAAACGCAGATACTTCCTCCGGTGCAAAAACTGCCGGGTATATTCGCAAATAGCCGCGCCGAAAGCGCAGTATTTGATAGACTCAAAATTCAGCGAATTTGAGAGCAGGAGAAAGAGGAAGCGCCTGCTGGGGAATTTTTTTGCCTTCATTATTATGAGCGCGGCGGCGCTCGGCATAGCGGCCCTGATAATGAGCGACGGCACCATAAGATATAAGAACCTGATAGCCAATAAACCGGACGGCTATTACGAGATATACGACAAAGACGGATATTTCCTTGCGGCAATAACAAAGGAGGGCGAGCCCCGCTTCGACGTTTACGTAAAGCGGGAAACGTTGGATGCCGACGATTATTCCAACCTCAGCGACGACCTGTACTTCGAATACTACTACTCAGACCAGGAAGACGGATTGAAGTATATTGAAGAAAACGCCGCAGTACTGCGCGACAAGCTGGGAGTAACGGTGAGGTATTTTTATTACGACCCGGAAGAAGACGATATATTCTATTATTTCGGAGTAGACGACCTCGACAGGATATCCTATTCCGGAAACCGCGGAGTTTACCTTATGACGTTTTATTCGGACACCAATGAACACTATACCAAAGTCTACGAACGAAACGACAAATACGAGACAGTGCTTCTGTTCGGCGACACGCTCGAAAGGCTGGACGTATATACCTGGGGCGACGGCAGGGTCGCCCTGTACGAAAGTTATTACGCTGCGGAGGGAGAGGATATGAGCCCTCAGCTGCAGACGATCGGCAAAGACTCCCGTATAGACGATATACTCGCGGTTTTAAAGAACAGCGGCATACAGCCCGCGTACAGCGGGGCGTATACATACTACAAAGATTCAGGTGTGGTCGAGAGCGTATTTATACGCAGCACAGACCCGACTACGGGCATGCAGGCAAGAAATACTGTCGAATATATGGTCGAGGAAAAAGACGGCTGCTATATAGTAGCCCCGGACGCTGATAAGCCGGGCGAGAGGGTGGTTTTAGCCGCATGCGCCGGTATGCATACAATGGAGGTGTTACTGTGGAAGGCCTGAATGTCGATTATCAGGAGCAAAACAAAGATGCAATCAAAATTGAAAGCAAACGCCTGTTTATCAGCGTAATAGCGGGCGTCGTTGTTTTTGCTGTTTTATTTGCCGCGATATTTCTGTTCCGCCCCGATTACGAAGAGTTCGGCAAGGGGGTATACGGCAACACATCCGGCAACCTCGCAAACATGGGATATCTTGCGGCAAACGACGGGTGGATATATTACTGTAACGTCAGCGACGACTGCCTGTATAAAGCGCGCCCGGACGGCTCCGAAAAAACGAAACTTACTGACGGGGTCACCGGATCAGGAATAAATGTTGCGGACGGCTGGCTCTATTTTATAGGTGATAAAGGCCTATATAAGATGCGTACGGATGGGACAGGTTTATTAAAAATGACCGATTCCTCTTTCAGAATATGCATGGAAGACGGCTGGCTCTACTACAACAATATCGATAAGAACGGCTTTTATCTGTGCAAGATGCGTACGGATGGCACCGACTTGACTCAGCTGACCAAAGGCGCAAATGAAATAACCGTTGAGGACGGATGGGTATATTACACGGATGGATACGACGATTTTTCCCTTTATAAGATAAAGACCGACGGTACGGACAAGACAAAACTCAACGGCAGGGGATCGTTTCAAATAACTGTTTCCGGAGATTATGTATATTTCGTAACATCCAATGAAAGTAGTTCCTGGGGCGATCTATATAGAATACGCACCGACGGAACCGGAGAAACAAAACTATCTGAAATTGGTGTGTCTTTCAATGTATCAAACGGATGGATATATTACTGTTACATGAATTACATCAATGATAAATGGGAACTCAGCCTTCATAAGATGCGCACGGATGGTACGGACGACGTGAAACTATGCGACGGTGTTTCCGCCTATTTATACATTGCGGGAGACTGGATATATTATTACGACGGTGATGTTTGGTACAGCATGAAGACCGACGGCACGTGGAACCAGCGGTTGGAATAACGTTAACTTTTAATTGGGTTAGGAAAGGCGGGGGTAAGTTTATGAAACAAAAAAGCAAATGGCTCTTAGTGAGTATAGCGGGTATAGCTGTTATTGCCGCGCTGGCGGCGATATTTCTGTTTCGCCCCGATTACGAGGCTTTCGGCAAAGGGGTATACGGCAACACATCCGGCAACCTCGCAAACGGCGGGTTCGTCGCGGCAAACGACGGGTGGATATATTACAACAGCGGCGATTATTCCGGCAGTCTAAGTAAAATGCGACCGGACGGATCCGAAAAAACGGAACTTAATGACGAAATTAAATCTGCTACAGAAATAAACGTAGCGGACGGCTGGATCTATTTCAGAGGAGATTTGGGTCTGTATAAGATGCGTACAGACGGGACAGGTTTGTTAAAAATGACGGATTTCGCTTTCAGCATATGCATGGACGACGGCTGGCTCTACTACGTCAATGTCGATAAAGGCCGCTTTTGTCTGTGCAAAATGCATACGGACGGCACCGACTTGACTCAGCTGACCGAAGGCGCATTTAGAATAACCGTTGCGGACGGATGGATATATTACACGAATATAAAAGACGATTATTCTCTTAACAAGATAAGGGTCGACGGTACTGATGAGACAAAGCTGAGCGGCAGGGAATCGTGGTGTATAACTGTTTCGGGAGATTATGTATATTTCTTTACTTCCGGTGAAGAGTATCACTCTGATCTATATAAAATACGCACCGACGGAACAGAAGAGATAAAATTGACTGATAAAATTAGTATGTCTTTCAACGTATCAAACGGCTGGATATATTACTCCAACATCGATGATGAATTAAGCCTTCATAAGATGCGCACGGACGGCACGGACGACGTGAAGATCAGCGATAAGAGAATCATCTTCTCGTTCATCGCAGGCGACTGGATATATTACTACGCTGATGGTTTATACAGGATGAAGACCGACGGAACGGGTAACCAGAAGGTGGATTAGCCGCATACGATAAAATCGATTATAGGGGTCATAATCAATGAAAGTACTAGCAATAACAGCGGGGCGAATAAACGGAAATACGCAGAAAGCGGCGTCCGCGCTTATTAATGAACTCGCAGCGCTCGCGAAAGCTGAAGGCGTTGAGATTAAAACGGATATAGTTAAGCTCGGAGAAACGGAGCTTAAACTATGCCGGGGATGCCGCAATTGCTTTGAAAAAGGAGAGGAATCCTGCCCGTGCAAAGATTCAGGCCGTGATATCGCGCAGAAGATGCGCGAAGCCGACGCCATCATACTGGCGAGCCCCGTTTATGTCGAGGACGTAAGCGGCACGATGAAAACGTTTATCGACCGCATGGCTTATAACTGCTACCGTCAGGCGCTTGCGGGAAAGCTCGCGTTCGCCCTCACCACGTCGGGCGTGGGTTCTACGACGCACGCCTTAAAGACGATGACAGGCGCGCTGCATCTTTGGGGATTTACTCTGTCGGGAACGCTGAGGCTCCGCATGGGCGAGAAGATGAGCGAAAGCGAGCTCACAGAGCGCTATGGTAAAACGCTGAAGGCGGCGGCAAAGAAGATATATTCCGGATTGAAAACGGGAGCCGCTATTCGCCCTTCAGTCCGCTCGCTCATTGTGTTCAAGGTGCAGCAGATATCCTGGCAAAAGACAAAGGAGCAGAGCATTACGCGCGATTACTGGCAAGAGCAGGGCTGGCTGGACAGCCGCCGAACGTATTACATACCGCACAGGAGAAGCAGGGCGCTTACGGCGGCAGCGCGCATTATAGGGCGTGCCGTCGCGCTGTTTTTCGTTTAACCGGGAAGGAAGTTTATGATATGGATACAAACGGCTTGAACATTACCGGCGCAGTCTGTGCCGTTATCTTCTATGTTACGTCCATACTCGTTTTCGTATCGAGGCTCTGCCGCGCGGGCGGGGTAAAGCGTCTCATACTAACGCACAGGCTTACACACTACGCAGATTATTCGCGCCATCTTGCCGAGGCGCGGGATATATTCAAAAATGCGGTTATGGCGGAAGAGAGAAGAATATGAGTTCTGAGAGCAGGCTAAGAAGAGATAAGGATTATACTTTTGTTAAGGACTATAAACATGACGACAAACTGCGCTTATCGTTTTGCAGCCTCGCGAAGCAAACGTTCGGCATAGATATTGAGCCGTGGTATCGCCGCGGGTTTTGGAATGAAAACTATATCTGCTACAGCTTCGAATGCGGCGGCGCGATAGTTTCGAACGTATCCCTGAACACTATGAGACTTATTCAGCAAGGGCGCGAACGGGAGGCCGTGCAGATAGGCACTGTGATGACTCACCCCGAACACCGCAGAAAAGGGCTTGCGAAGCGGCTGATGGAAACGGCAATGCAGGATTATCGGCAAAGATACGGTTTTTTATTTCTTGAGGCAGCAAAGGATGCAGCGCCTTTATACAGCGGCTGCGGCTTTGAGCCTGTTTTGACGCGCAGATACGTTATCGATCTAAGCGGGTACAGGCGGGCGGAAGAGCCGCTTACTGTCGTAAACGTTTCCGCGGAGGAGCTGCTCAGCGCAAAACGCCGCTCTATGCCATTGTCGCAGACGCTCTCGGCTATCGGCGACGAGCATATATTAATGTTTTACTATATGCACGGGTTTTCCTCAAAAATATATAGGCCGTGGACGGACACATATGCCATATATGAAACGAAGGAAGACGCGCTGCATATCTATGATATAATTTCGCCTCGCAGGATAAGGCTTGAGGAACTGCTCGAGCGCATAGCGCCCGAAAACATAAGGGAAGCCGTCTGCTGTTTTACGCCCGACGAAGATACAAAAGGCGCTGAGAGCATGCCGGATACGGCCGCGGGCTGGATGGCGCTCGGAGGCACATTCCCTGAGGATTCGTGCTTTCCGCGAATATCGCAGGCATGAGAGAAACATAAGAAAACCTGCGTGGACTTAAGGGCTGTATGTAATACGCGGATATTGAGGTACTCCGCGACGGAGGCTGCGCGGCTTTGCAGCGCGGGCGGAGTGAAGCGGCTCATGCTAACACACAGGCTTACGCACTACGTCAATTATGACGCGCATCTTAATGAGGCGCGGGATATATTCTAAGATGCTGAGCTGGCGGAGGAGAGGGAAACATATGAGTTCTGATAAACATTGGGAGGTTAAGATAAATGCTTTCAGTCGCGTCTGCGCAGCTAAGGCCTGCGGATGAGGATATAAGCCGTAATATCCGCGAACATATAAGGCTGATAGAATCGGCGGCGGAAAACCGGGCCGAAGCGCGATGTGGTCGGAAAGCGGCGGATATAATAGCCGAACTGGGCGAAGAGGATACAGGGCTGGTACTCGGGGAAAAGCGCGGCGGAGCATGGTACGGATCTGCTGTTAAGGCATGAGTTGGGATACGGTCGTGTGATTAACATATATTGATGTATTATTATCTGTAAGGCTTCTCACGGCATATATATAACTATGGTCGGATACATATGTCTTATTTATGACAGGGAAGTAAGGAGTATTTATGCAGATAAGGGAACTGGACAGAAACGATATAAAAGAAGCCATGGCGCTCACATGGGAGGTATTCAGCAAGTTCGTCGCTCCTGAATATTCTCAGGAGGGCATAGACGAATTCCATAAATTCATAGAGCCCGAAGCAATAATAAAAAAGATGGGTGCAAGCGAAGTCAGACTATGGGGCTGTTTTGACGGAAACCGAATAGTTGGAGTGATCGCGGTGAAGAGTTTTGCCGTGGACCTGTTAAGAGGGCCCTACTGGAGCGGGAGCCACATCAACCTGCTGTTCGTTAAAGAGGAATATCAAAAGCAGGGGATCGCGAAGAGTCTTTTCGAGACCGCGAAGCAGGAATGCGACAAAACGCATGAGATAACAGTCTATTCTTCGCCGTACGCTTTGAAAGTATATGAACGTCTGGGATTTATCACAACCGGCGGCGAGACGACGGTGAACGGTATACGGTTCACGCCTATGAAATTTATCAAATGAATGTAAAGCATATTCCAAATATGCTTTCCGTCCTGCGGATGGCGCTTTCGCTGAGCCTGTTTTTGTTTCTCGGCAGCAGGGCCATATACTTTACCGTCTTTCTTTTATGCGGCCTTACCGACCTGCTCGACGGAATTATCGCGAGAAAGACGCATTCGCAGAGCGCTCTCGGAACAAGGCTGGATTCTTTTGGGGACCTGTTGTTATATCTTACTGTGCTCGCCTGCACCGTGATTTGGGCGGGGGTGGAGATATTAGTGCTTCTGCCGTACATCGTGGCTATAGTAATTATACGCTTTGTAAATCTCGCGATAGCGGCCGTAAGGTTTCACAGGTTCTCGGTCATACACACATACGCCAACAAGGCGACGGGGTTATTGGTGTTCATTTCATTTGGAATATACATACTTACAAGCGCAATGCTCGCGTTCGTGCCTGTGTGCGTGATTGCCGCGCTGGCGGCTCTGGAAGAGACGCTCATACTCATATCATCAAAAGAACTCGACCTTGACCGGAAGAGCATATTCACAAAACGCTGCAAGTAGATCTCAAGGTATATTTGTGCGATAGATATATTTATTAAATAATACCTTGACAGACATAGTAATGTGTGATACATTTATGCTGA
>CAZJOS010000011.1:0-24680 GCA_964547655.1 uncultured Christensenellaceae bacterium | reverse complement strand
CAGTTCAATAATGAAAAAAGGGGCGTCCGTTAAGATATCAAAAATTGCTTTTGGACAGCCCCTTGCGTTGGCAGTACTAGCCATAGGGGATACGTCATATTCGTGGTAACATCTTATAAATAATATCTAGTGATATTTCCATTATATGATAATACATATCTAGCATATATTGTTTTCTTGTTATTAAACGTAAGATATGAATAGCCTGTATTCGAACCTGGGCTGAAAGATTTCGAAATCGTGAATCCATCTATTGAATGATAGGTTATAGAAGCTGACATGTATGTAATTTCGCTCGTTCTTGCAGCATAGTTGTAATAACCTCCAACTATTACTCTAGTTCTGCAAATAACATTCATATCAGGGTCAAATACATAGTCAGTATACGTCTTTTGTGTATATAATTCATCCTCTATTAATGGCGTAAGTATTTCTTCTCCCGCAGAACTGCTTATCAGTTCTACACTTCCAGCCTTGTCAGCTGCTGCCAGAGCATTGATAGGCAACAATAGCATAAAAGCTAATACACTCAGAAAAACCAACACTATTTTTTTCATAGTCGACAGCTCCTTTTAATTAATTATTACTTATTTTATATAATAATGCATTATTAATCAATTGTCAACAATATTTATCATTGATAGTATTTAATGAAAATTGTTGAATTTAATATAATTAAATAGATTATAATAGTGTGGGTCATTGACATGTTAGAATGGAGGCATTATTCTTTATTGAAGTATAATAAGTATTGAATTATGAAGAAAAAGCTTACTTAATAAAGGGAGTCTCTTTTTTACAGACTCGGCGCAATAATAATTGGGGAGGAAAACAGGATGCATATCCAAAAAGAAACAAGAATACGGCTTAGGGCGGCTCCGATTGTCATCTGCTCTTTAATGATAGTTTGCCTTCTGGCCGCCTGCCAGCCGACTCCGGGAAAAAGTATCGTTATTCAGCGTGACAACGCGGAAAAAATCATTTTTGCTTCAAGGAATCAGGATATAAGTCCCTACTATTATAGTTTTCCTTCTCATGTAAAAGAAACGTTTTCGTTATATAAGGAAGAATGTGAAGTCGTTATAGATGCGGCTGTCGATATGCCGTCCATAAAAGAATTCCCTGTCGCGAAATGCAGAAGCGTGAAATTCGATAAGCAAACGGCGAACAAGATCATCAATTACTTTGCAGGCGGCGGCGAGTTGGTAACGCCGTATGTTCATACCAAGCAGAGCTACGACGAGATGATCATTCAAGCAAAGAGGGGACATCTTGTAAACGGCGAGTATGTGGTCGACGAGTCAACACAGCAAGAGGTAGCCGAGCTTGAAAAGGAAAGAGAGCAGGCGCCCGATGAGGATACTTATACGCCTATTAGCGACTACACGATGGATGGCGCGGGCCTGACAGCCAGGATCATTCGGAACAATAAAACGCTCGGTACGGTTCGTGCGAGAGAGTCATCGATCGGTTTTTCTTCACAGGCGCCCTATAGGCCATACACTATATTTATTAAAAATCCCTCAACGGGTTTGGATGAAAGGTCGGACGCGAATTACTATATAGAAATGACGCCTGATGAAGCTGAAAATATTGCGGAAAAGCTGCTCTCTTCATTCGGCATTTCCGGATTCGAAGTAAAGAAAGCAACTGATATTTATTATTGCGATAAAAGCATGAGAAAAATCAAATATGGCGGTTATTCCTTCGTGTTTATGCGCAGCTTCGGAGGAATGATGCCTCTGTATACAACGGTATATTCGATAGATTCTAATGACAGCTTTGACTATACTCCGCCGCTGCAAACAGAAACCATTCAAATAGATGTAGACGAGTACGGAAGGGTGCAGGGCTTCTCATGGACGAATCCTATAGAAATAGTGGAGACCATCACAAAAAATGTAGAATTGCTGCCGTTCGGCGATATGATGCAGAGACTGAGAGAGGTTGCAGAGCAGCATTGGTCATGGCAATACAGCGAACCGGAAACAGCGGCGTCAACAAACGATCACACCGAAACACCGGCGCCTACAGCAGAAAACACTTTCCCGGATAATGCTGTTCAAAACGATAACAAGAATGTAATAAAGATAACCAATATAGCGCTTAGCCTCTCTTATATACCTTTAAAAGATAAAGCTGATGAATTCATGTATGCTCCTTGTTGGGTATTCACATACGAAGAATCAATTGGCCGGGAAAAAGACAGTCCTGACGAAGCAACGTATGGATGGAATAATGATAAAGGTCAATATTTAATGCTAAACGCAATCGATGGGGGAAGCGTTTCAATATACCCGACCGAATTTGCGCGTCAAATTGAAAAAGAAGGAGCGTCTGGAGGATTCTTTATAGTGCTGCCTGGGATTTAGGATATTAAAAAGGCGCACGATGTCCTTTGCGCGCAAAGAAATGCCTGCCGGTGATTTCGTTGATACCCCTGCCGCAATATGATAATATCTTGTTATGGTATCGATAGAAGAAATGGAAAAGATGCTGGACGATATCGCAGCGGAATTCCCTAAAGAGTTTTTTGAAAGGCTCAACGGAGGCATAATACTCCTTCCGCAGGCAAAGCCGCATCCGCAAAGCAGGGGGAACGACCTTTTTGTCATGGGCGAATACTACAGTAAAGGCAATCTCGGCAGCTATATCGCCATATATTACGGCTCGTTTATGAGAATATACAGCCGCCTTGCGGAGCAGCAGCTGAAAGCCCAGCTTCGGCAAACGCTGCGTCATGAGTTCAGGCACCATCTCGAAACGCTCGCGGGCGAAAGAGGCCTCGAGATAGAAGACGAAGAGTACCTTGCCCGTTACTTAAGAAACCACGGGCGGAAATTGAAGTGAGCTAATGGACAGGACTATACTTCATTGCGACCTCAACGGCTTCTACGCGTCGGTGGAATGCCTGTACAGACCGGAGCTTAAAGACGTGCCCATGGCTGTGGGCGGCAGCGTGGAAAGCCGCCACGGCATCATACTGGCAAAAAACGAGAAAGCGAAGCAATACGGCATAGTGACCGCCGAGACGGTAGGGCAGGCAAAGAAGAAATGTCCTGTTCTTGTAGTTGTGCCGCCTCACCACGACAGGTATTCAAAGTATTCGAAGATTGTAAATAAACTCTATGAAAGGTTCACCGACATGGTCGAGCCGTTCGGCATAGACGAATCGTGGCTCGACTTAACGGGCAGCCTTCATCTTTTCGGCAGCGGCAGGGAAACGGCGGATATGATAAGGGAGACGGTAAAAAAGGAGACCGGGCTTACCATATCGGTGGGCGTTTCGTGGAACAAGGTATTTGCGAAACTCGGGAGCGATTATAAAAAACCCGACGCTACGACCGTCATCTCGCGGGAGAACTACAGAGATATTATTTATCCGCTCCCGGTATCGAGGCTGCTTTACGCAGGCAAGGCGGCGACGGAGGCGCTCTTAAGGCTCGGTATAAAAACGATAGGGCAGCTTGCTGCCTATGATAAAGAGGCGGTGGCCGGGCTTCTGGGGAAGATGGGCGCAACGCTTCACGATTACGCGAACGGATTAGACTCAAGCCCCGTCCAATTCGCGGGCGAAGGGCGCGAAGCGAAATCGGTTGGCAGCGGAATGACGTTTAGGCGCAACCTTATCGGCATCGAAGATATAAGTACGGGAGTATGGGCGCTTGCCGATACCGCGGCGTCGCGGCTTAGAAAGTACGGGCTGAAGTGTTCCACCGTGCAGGTGCAGATACGCGACCCGGAGTTCAAAACGATATCGAGGCAGAAGAAGCTGCAAAAACCTACCTGCCTTTGCAGGGATTTAGGCAGCGCGGCTATAGAAATAATAAAGTCTTGCTGGAGCATGGAGGCGCCCATACGCATGCTTACTATCACCGCCCTCAATCTGGCGGCTGACGCCGATACCGGTCAGCTGAGTTTCTTTGAAGAAGAGAGCGGCGGCAAGCAGGAGAAAATAGAGCGCGCGGTAGACGGCATAAGAAACAAATACGGAAAGGGCGCAATTACTCTGGGCGTAAGTATAAACAACGATATCGGAATAGATATTAAAGACGTAGAAGCCGAAGAGTAAAAAACAATATTTTAACAATTCTTTAAGTAAACCACAAAACCCCATAAAAAAAATTTTATATATCATATTGACATATATCACGGCGTGATGTAATATAAACATATCATTACGTGATATACCACGGCGTGATAGTAAAGCTTTAAGACGGAGGTGAAGCGATGAATACCGAAAAGGCGAAAAAGCGGTTTATTCCAATGAGCGAGACTATGTTTTATATACTGCTCTCGCTTCGTGAAGAGCGGCACGGATACGGCATAATGCAGCACGTAAAAGAGCTGACCAAAGGCCGCATAACGCTCGGCGCGGGCACTGTATATCAGAGCCTGCAAAAACTCGAGGCCGGCGGGCTTATATCGCCCGCAAGGGAAGTCGACCGTAAAAAGATGTATCTTATAACGGATATCGGGGGGGAGATACTTTCAGAGGAAGCGAAAAGGATAAAAGAGATATATAAAAATCTGGAGGGGTTGTTGTTATGAAAGACAGGAAAACGTTTATTTGCAGCGCATTCAGATACGTGATCCCGGCGGATTGCGAAAACTGGTTTGAGGGCCTCGCGGCCAAAGGGTGGCACCCCGTGAAGGTGGGGCAGTGGAGCTCGCTGGTGATGCGCTTTAAAAAAGCAGAGCCTAAGAAATACAGGTATGTCGTCGATATGCAGCCGTTTCCGCGCAATGAATACAAACAGACTTATAAAGATTTCGGTTGGGAATTCGTAGGGCAGATGGCAAGCGCTTATGTATGGAGGCGCGAATACGAAGGCGCGCGTCCTGAATCTTTTTCCGATAAGGACAGCGTAAAGGGCCGGAACCGCCGTTTTGTCGGCGCAGTGTCCGTCTCGTTCATATTGTTTCTGCTGGGAGGAATAGGGTCTGCCGCCGGTCTTATTTTCGGCAATAACGACCCAATAGACCAAATGCAATTCGGGATCATGTCAGCCCTGTGTTTTGCCGCTGCGGCGGCTCTCGGGCTTGTAATGAGAAAAATGCGAAAGAATATCGACAAATAGCGGATGCCAAAATAAAAAGGCGCACGGAAAATGAACCGGTGCGCCTTTATACTTAATATTACAGCCTGACTACAAGCTCGCTTATGTCTTTGCGTTTCTTGCTGAAGTTCGTTTTTCTCTCATACCCGAGCGGGGTAAAGGCAACAGGATCGAGGTTATCGGGGAGATCAAAAGCTTCTCTTGCCGCTGCGGGGTCGAAAGCGCCTATCCAGCATGTGCCCAGGGCCTCGGCAGTTGCGGCAAGTATTATGTGGTCCATCACTATCGCGGCGTCCACGTCGCCGTAAGATTTGCCGTCGCGCCTCGACCAGCATTTGTCGGTATCGGCGCATACGAGCAGCACATAAGGCGGCTCTGAAAACCAGTCGCGGTGATATACTTTTTTTAACAGTTCTTTGCGCCCTTCGGTAGGGACCACGAATATCCTGAAAGGCTGGAAATTAACCGCCGTAGGCGCTGTCTGCGCAGCGTGGAGTATGCGCTCCAGCTTTTCCGCCTCAACGGGCTTATCGAGATACGAGCGCACGCTGTGCCTCTCTTCGATCACTTTATAAAAATCCATATCCGCTCTCCTGTAAAAATATCATATCCAATGATATCACAAAACTTACAGCCAAAACAGTTTTTTTAGTGTATACTATCTGTATTATCATTATTCTATCCGACACTATTATTATTCGGGGGGGGACGAGCTTTATGAAAAAAACCGTAATGATCGTTGTTGTTATCATATTACTCATATCGATATCAGGCGCATGCTCTTATCCGGAACAACAGGCGGTTCAGATAACTCCTGAAACGTCTGAAACGGCGGCGACCCCATCGCCGGCGCCAACTCCGATGCCGACGCCGACGCCTGCTCCGCTGCCGACACCATCGCCGACGCCTTCGGATACGCCCGAAGAGATAGCCATCAAGCGGGACCTGCTCGTCTGGAAGATGGCTTATCCCGATCATATAAGCGGATTTGAGATGGATGAAGACGGCTTTATATACGCTATCATGAGTTCGGGGAATAAGATATTATACGACGACAAAAAGCAGAAGACGTTTGAGGAGAAGATGAACAACGCCGACCTTCAGGACGCTCTCGAGATGATATATCCGCTCGAAGACCTTACGACTCTTTTAGAGGGCGACTTCGACCCGGGAAGGATAAGGCCTTACGCGCTGTTTGGCGAGGTTTACGGCAAGGGCAAAAAGGCGATCAAAGCCAACCTTGTAAGCGTGAAAAACGTCAGAGGCCCGTTCAACAAGCTTAACGGTGCGTCTCAGGCTATAATGAACGTGTTTGATAAACTAAATGAACTATGCGCGCAGGACAGCAGTTTTAAAGAATTTATATATCCTACAGACGGAACGTTCTGCTACCGCTATATCAAGGATACAAAAAACTTCAGCATGCACTCGTACGCCATAGCAATAGACCTTCACGCCAAAGTCAACCCTTCGTGGCGGTCGATATCGCGCGAGAAAGGGCAGGCGAGGATTGCCGAATTCCCTCCGGAGATCGTAAGGGCTTTCGAAGACAACATGTTTATATGGGGCGGCAAGTGGGCGCATTTCGACATAATGCATTTCGAGTACCGGCCCGAGATAATAATAAAAGCAAGATATAACGTTGAAGTCGGTGGCCAACCGTGGTACGCAGGCTTTCCGGACGACGAGCAAATAAAAAGCTATATCGAAATGATCGACGAAGCCTTTCAATGACGCGTTGACTTGGCGAGAGCCCCGGGTGGCTCTATACCGTACTTCGCGAGCGCCGCGTCCGCGCTGCTGAAGAATTTTTTAAACAGCCGGAAATAACCTTTGGTTTCGGGATTGACGTAATCAGCCGTTATGCTGTCGTCTGTGAGTATCCGCTTAAAATCATAAGCTTTGTTTATTTTGAAAAAAGGTATGAGGCCTATGTTTACCGCGTCAACGGGGCAGAGCATGGCGCACTTCATGCACATCAGGCACCGCCAGCCGAATTTGAATTTACCGTCTTTAAATGAAATATTGTTTTCCGGGCAGTCTTTTACGCAGCGCATGCATTTGCTGCACCTTTTTTTGTTTACCCAGTAAAGCCTGCCGTTGAGCCTCGAGCCCGGCCACTGAACACGCATAAGCAATGAGGCGAAAACGTAAACGGGGTTAAACCTGAAAACGTCCCGCTCGCCGCCAGGCAGCCGGAGCGAAAGCATTTTGCTGAGCGCATCGCAGTAGAGGTACATCTGTTTTGAGAGCCTGTCGGGGTAGCGGAACAGTATATTATACGGCATCAGAAGATGCTGCTCGAGCAATACGTCATACCCCTTTCTGTGCAGCATCTTTATAAGCTTATACGACGAGACCCGGTTAAGCCTGAACGGTTCGCCCGATGTCTTGAATATGAACGCCTTTTTACCTGCGGCATCAGGCAGACCCTTCACAAATTTGAAGAGTATCTCCGGCATGTTGTACGCGTATACCGGATACCCGAAACCGATATAATCGAAACCGTACGGTCGCGGGGGAGACCCGCCTGTTTTGATACTATGCACGGTAGTTTTAATGCCTTTAGATTCGAGATTGCTGCACAGCATATTTGCCGTGATCAGCGTGTTCCCTGTGCCTGAAAAAACATAGATGAGTGCAGTCTGCATTTTCGCCCCGCTTAGTTGATTTTATTTGGATAACAAGCTTTCATCGTATCGATTATCGATTCTTTGAGCCCGCCGCGGCCGTATCCTAAAGCCGCGGCAGTTTCGGCGGGGTCGAAATAGAGTTTTCTCGTAAGTATGTCCTGCATCAGGTATTTTGCGTTGAGCCCGCCTTCAAGCCCCTTCCTGCGCCGTCCCCATTCTATAAAACGCCCCGCAATAACGGCAAGGAAACGGGGTATGTTTATGATGATTTTTTTCTCGCCGAGTGCCGACATCATCATTTCGAGCATATCGTTAAAGCTGCGGTTTTCGTCACCGACGGGATATCTTTTGCCGTGCTCCCCTTTTTCAAGCGCGCCTATTACCGCCTCGCCTACATGCTCTGCCGCTATCATATTCGTTCCGCCCCGCGGAAAGAATATCACCTTGCCTTTGGTATATCGGTCGAGGAATACTTCCTTCCAAAGCGGCACGCGCCCCGGCATAGAGCCGAATATATACGGCAGCTCAAGTATCATGACGTCCATGCTGCCGTCGCCCGCGGCGATCGATTGCTCCGCCTGCTCTATGCGGCATTTTATATAAGGATGGCGTTTGCTCAGGCCGAGTTTTGGCCAGAGCCTGTCGAAATAAGCAAAATATGAGTTAAGCACGACACAGCGCTTTACTCCCGCCTTCCTTGCCGCGCTAACTGTTTTCACGCAGTTATCGACGAGGCGGGAATGGAAGAACTCATACGCGGGAGCGGGAGGCAATACCCGGTCGTCAGGGCCCACTGCGTAAACGATACCGTCATAGCCTGAGAATATATTTATAAGTTCTTCTTCCGTCATATCGAATACGTTCCCGTTTTTAACGTTTACTTCTTTGGGATACCAGTCTCCCAAAGCCACGTCGGGTATGGCGAGAGCGTCAAAAGAATGCTTTTCAAGGCCGGCAAGTATCGTATAATATCCCAGGAATCCGGTGCCACCGATTACGATTATTTTCATGATTTGCATCTCCACAAAAAACTTAAGCTTTGATTACAGTATACATGTTATATAAATACAGTATAACATCGTAAATTATAATTTAAAGCTTAATTTATGCATTTACATCGCGGTAAAGCTAAAAATAGAAGATGAAATAAACATAAAGGAGCTTAAAAGATGCCAAAAGACAGCCAGCCGGATAATAAAAAAGCAAGGCGTGATAAGAGCAGAGGGCAAACGCCTATAACGGCGGACGCACAGAACAACAGCAGGACAAGAAAGAAACAGTCCGTAAAACGGGGAAACGTATAGGCGGCTGAATTAGTTCCGCAGCGCAAAACAGCTTTGATAAAAAGCTGTTTTGCCGATTTTTTTCATATGGCATAAGCCATGATCTTTCGTTATAAAAATATATACATTTATGGACTGTGTATCAGGCGTCAGCAGGGTCCGCGCCTGTTAAGAAACGGCATGAAAAACCCCATGCTGCAGCAGCCGCACGGGATGCTTAAGAATAAGCCGCAGCGCGGGTTACGCCAATTAGACCCGCATCCGAAAGGGAAACAGCTGCAATCGCTAAAACCAGGCTTGCAGCAGCCGCAGTCCCGGCCGTCGCAGCGGCCGCAGTCCCGTCCGCCGCAGCAGCCGTAGTCCCGTCCGTCGCAGCAGCCGCAGCCCCGGTTGTCGCAGCAGCCGCAGCCCCGGTTGTCGCAGCAGCCGCAGTCCCGTCCGTCGCAGTGACCGCAGTCCCGTCCGTCGCAGCAGCCGCAGTTCCGGTCTCGTTTGGCATCGCGGCGGCATTTTTCCCAATAGCTGTAGTACCCGCCGCACGGGCCGTCTCCATAGCCTTCGGCGAAATCGCAGCAATTATCATAACCCATAAATCCGAACCCCATATTTTCACCCCCTGTTATCTATATATGCTATTAATTTATAACTGTTATATAGCGGCAGGAGATGTCTGCAAGTCACGGCCTGAACATTACGTCAGCTTCTGGGGTTAGTAAATTGAGGCGGCTGAGGATTATCTCCGGGAGCAAAGTACTGGC
This sequence comes from uncultured Christensenellaceae bacterium, assembly GCA_964547655.1. Taxonomy (GTDB): domain Bacteria; phylum Bacillota; class Clostridia; order Christensenellales; family SZUA-584; genus DTFZ01. The sequence continues at coordinate 14,946 of CAZJOS010000011.1, read as the reverse complement.
CGCCGGGTGAAGACAGGTCGAAATACAGTTTTGAATTATTTGTAACTCCCCAGTCTTTTAAGGAACCGGTATCTTTGATGCGGTTGAAAGCTTCGCGGAACATCGTATTATGCGCTTCTTCACGGTTAAGCAGGAAATCTATCGTTTCCCTTACGCCGTTGTCGTTTATCTGCCGGTACAGATACTGATAGACGACTTTAGCCCTTTCTTCAGCCGCTATATCTGAGAGTATGTCGGCAGCAAGGTCTCCGGTCTCGTTTATATACGCCGCCGTCCAAAGATACCCGGACGCGTTGGCAAGAGCGGGTGTGAGACCGGTCTGCACGTGGGCCTCTATGTTCCCTACGGTTGCCGCGGCGGCATTCGGGTCATGTCCGTTAAGAAGATTTACGCATGTTGCGACCATCTCCATGTGCCCCAGTTCCTCGGAACCTACGTCGAGAAACAGATCTTTGATCTGCTGGTCGTTTATACGGAAGCTCTGGGATATATACTGCATGGCGGCTTTGAGTTCACCGTGCGGCCCGCCTAGTTGTTCCTGCATCATCGCAGCGTAATTTGGGTTGGGCCGGTCTACCTTTACCGGAAATAATAATTGTTTTTCGTGTTTAAACATGTTTTCCTCCTTATTGTAAATAATGATTATTTTTTCTCATAGGAACGTAATTATGTTTTTTCGCTTTAAAATGATATACCGAATCTAATTTTATTTCAGGGCGGTTATGGAAAGTATATCAAAATAAAATTGAGCCATACTGAAAGTAGAAGAACCTTTAAGGATGGCGGAAATATGAAATACAAGTATTCAAGATATATTTACATTGCAGTTGCCGCTTTGTGCGCTTTAATGCTTATAGCCGGCTGCCAGGGCGGCGGCCAGCAAAATGCGGCGACGACCCAGCTGGCGGGGAACAGCGGCAGCCAATCTCCCGACTCGTCTCAGGGGGGGCAGTCTTCGCAATCTTCAGATTCGGGCGGGCAGTCGGGCGGGCAGCCGGTAGACCCGAAACAGCTGATATCCAAAGAGGAAGCGGCCACGCTTCTAAAAGAAGCGGTAAAAGACGCGGTCACCACAGAAGAATCGGCGTTAGGCTTGAAGATAGGATTTTACGCCCCTGAAAAATCCGATTCTAAAAGTTATCTTGAGATAGTCGTTATGCAAAAACCCCAGGGCAGCGGCGGTCAGGAAGGCGGAGGAAGCCAGGGCGGCAAAGATACAAGCAGCAGCCCCGGCCAGAGCCAAGGCGGCAGTTCCGGCGGGGGATCTCAGGGCGGCGAAATATCACCTGAAATGATTTTTGAAGCGCTGAAAAAATCGATGGCCGACCCAAACTCCACGGAAATTTTGCACATCGGCGACGACACTTTCGTAACGGCTCCGGGCATAATACTGCTGTCGGGCGAATATTGCATATTTGTCTCGGCAGGGGCGGCAGACCCTGCGGCCGCCAAGGATACGGTAAAAAAGGCTGCGGAGCTTGTGGTAAGCAATTTGAAGCGAATACAGGGAAGCAGCGCAAAATAATATAAAGCATACTGAGAAGGGAAGTAAAAGCTTCCTTTTTTATTGCGCGGGAAACAACGCGCTAATGCAGCCATATGAGCCGGCTGAATTATATTGAATTTTCCGGTCTGATAGTTTCGGTGTAAGCGGGGGATATTAATAATGCGGCGTTGCCGCAGAATAAGGAGGTTGTTTATGTCTAGACAAGGGTTAATGTCGGATGCTTTAAAACAGGAAATTGCAAAAAAGCTGGGCGTAGAAGAGACGGTTTCCCGTGAAGGATGGGGAGGCGTATCTGCCCGGAATTGCGGCAACATTGTTCGTGAAGCCATAGAGATGGCCGAAAAGTCGCGGACATGACCTCCACTTTGCCCCAAAAGGGGCATTAAAACAGAGAGTCTTCATGGCTCTCTGTTTATTTATGCAAACCTCCGGCGGAGCCGGAGAGGTCTATTTTTTTGTCTTCGGTTTGAATATAAGCGCTATAAGATAACCGAAAAATACAGCCGCGGCTATACCGCCAGCCGTTCCCGTTATGCCCCCGGTCAAAGCTCCCATTATTCCCTTTTCGTCAACAGCCTCAAATGTTCCTTTGGCGAGAGAGTACCCGAAGCCAGTAAGCGGAACCTGTGCTCCCGCGCCCGCGAACTTTTCCAAAGGCTCGTATACGCCGACAGCGGTAAGCACGACGCCCAGCGTAACGAACAATACGAGTATCCTCGCCGGAGTCATGGCAGTCTTGGAAAGCAGTATTTGCCCTGCGACGCATATTGCGCCGCCGATAATAAACGCCCATAAGTAATTCATGTTCCGCACCCCATTTCTATTGCGACGGCGTGAGCCACCGAGGGAATGGTCTCCTTCTGCAGCGAGCTGGTTGGGCTGTGCAGCGCGCCGGTCGCCGTGAAAAGTATTTTGCTTATGTTCCCGTGCCGCAATTCGTTATAAAAATTCCCGCACAGCATCGAAGCGCCGCAGCCGCATCCGCTTCCGCCGCAATTCATCAATTCGTTGCCGCTGTATATGAGAGAGCCGCAGTCCCGGTGGTTCGAGGTCATATCGTATCCCTCTTTTGATACAATGCTTAAAAGCAATTCGCTGCCGAAAGCGCCGAGATCGCCGGTAATTATGAAATCGTAAAAATCCGGGCTGCGGCCCGTGTCTTCAAGATGGCTGATTATTGTCTCCGCGGCGGCGGGGGCCATCGCGGCGCCCAGGTTGTTTACGTCGTTTATGCCCATATCGATTACGCGCCCTATGGTCGAGTGCGTTACGGCGGGGTAGTTTGCGTCGCGCAGAGACGAAAGTATCAGCGCGCCTGAGGCTGTAACGGTATTCTGGGAGGTGGGCGTCTTAGGAGTGCCGAGTTCAAGTGGGTTACGAAACTGCCTTTCCGCGGTAGCGAAATGGCTGGCTGTGGCGCAAACGACATGGTCCGCAAATCCGCCGTCAACTACCATAGAGCCGAGCGCGAGCGATTCCGACATCGTTGAACACGCGCCGTAAAGGCCAATAAACGGTATGCCTAAAGTCCTGGCCGCGAACCCCGAAGATATTATCTGATTAAGCAGGTCGCCGCCCAGCATATACGCCATGTTTTCCGGTTTAAGGCCCGCCTTGCCAAGAGCCGTATTCACAGCCGACTCTATCATCTTGCGCTCGGCGAGTTCGTACGTTTTTTCACCCCAGAGGTCGTCGCCCGTTATTATGTCGAAAGTTTCGCCGTACGGGCCCTTCCTTTCATTCTGCCCCGCCACCGACGCGGCGGACAGTATTATCGGTGGAGAAGAATACTTAACTGTTTTTTGGCCGATCCTTGTACCCATATCATTACGCTCCAAAGATATAATAGATGATTCCGACTATGACCGACGAGCTTATACCGTATACAAGCACCGGGCCGGCTATGGTAAACAGCTTAGCGCCCACTCCCATTATATAGCCTTCCCATTTATACTCGAGTGCCGGAGCGACTACCGAATTGGCAAAGCCTGTTATGGGAACGATGGAACCGGCGCCGCCTATCCTGCCCAGTATGTCGTATACGCCTATGCCCGTAAACAACGCGCCGAGGAAAACAAGCACAGTTGAACGGAATACGCTAACACCTTTTTCATCGAGGCCGAGCGCGCCTTTACCCAAGTCGTTCAATGCTTCTCCCAACACGCAGATGAGGCCGCCTACGATAAACGCCATGATACAATCTTTTAAGAGGTTGCTCTTGGGCATCTGCGTTTTTACCTGCTGCTGATAGCCCTTTTGATTTACCGTTTTTTTGATATCCATGATCTCACCCTATACTTTCTTTTGCCTTTCCGGCACAGGCCTGCTGCGCTGTTCGCTTTCTTCCAAAGCCGGCATGTGCCCTAAATTCATCTCCGGTATCTTCACGTAATTTTTCATTTTGTTCCTTTCCTTAAGCCCCGTAACTACAACCTCCAAAGCAAGAATACCTTAAGACGGCAAACTGTATAATGTATGAATTTCCCCGCCGCGCAAGACCTGCGCATTCAAGCTCTTTTGCCGGCAGCACGGCCCCGGCCGACGGGCCGCCGCCGCTTTTTACATACCACGCGTTGGTGTAATTATTATCGTGAGGCTGCAGCAGCAGCACAACTATCAAAACCGCCGCCGTTATGACGAGGATACATATCAAAATCGTTATGACCCATCTGTTTTTTATCCACTCCAAATAATATCCACCAACTTTAATAATATAGTGAAGCCTTGCTTTTTTTATTATCTGCATATGAAAGAAAAAATATTTGAACCGAATGTTGAGTGTTGATTTGAAGAAATACATGGCAGTAAAGCAAATGGACGTACAGAGTCGTCCGTCCCTGCAATCTCATAAGAGGGTTTTGGTGATCTTAAACAGCCCGCGCGCTGCTGCGGGGTTAAAACCTATTCCACCGCTTTTTTAAGTTTATTGATTATCTTCGTTATGAGCCGGGAGACCTGCACCTGCGAAACGCCGAGTATCTCCGCTATCTCCATCTGGGTCTTATCGCTGTAATAGCGGAGCATTATGAGCTGGCGCTCTTTGGGGTCGAGCTTTAGTATAAGCTCTTTTAATAGTATCTTGTCTATCATATCGCCGCTCGAGTCTTCCGACATCGTATCGATGAGCAGCGTCTTTGAGCTTTCGTCCTCAAAGGCCGGCTCATATATAGATACCGGGCTGCGCACCGCTTCCACCGCGAACACTATGTCTTCAGCCGACATTTCGAGCCTTTGGGCAAGCTCTTCGATGGTAGGCTCGCGCTTCAATTCATCTTTCATTCTTTCCTTCATGTTGAATATTTCGAACGACTTTTCCCGAAGCGACCTGCTTACCTTTATTATACCGTCGTCCCGGAGGAACCTTTTTATTTCGCCCGCAATCATAGGCACCGCGTATGTTGAGAACCTTACCTCGTATACCGGATTGTAGCCGAGCACGGCCTTAACAAGCCCCAAACTGCCTATCTGCATCAGATCCTCAAACTCCACTCCGCGGTTCAGAAACTTTTTAACAATGCTCTTAACAAGCGCGGTATTCCTGACTATGAGTGTTTCTTTTGCTTCTTCGTCGCCGCATTGAGCCGCTTTTATTAATTTAAGTGATTCTTCGTGTTTTAAAACGCCGCTGTCAGACATATAGATTCCTATTTCTTTATCGTTTTTGACATTACTACCGTAGTCCCGCGCCCGACTTCCGATTCAACTTTTACCTCATCCATGAACGTTTCCATCACGGTAAACCCCATGCCTGAGCGCGACTCGTCGCCGGCAGTGCTGAAAAAAGGCTGCTTTGCCTGCTCTATATCGGCGATGCCTACGCCGAAGTCCTGAATGCTGACTTTGATGCTGCTGCCCGAAAGCTCCGCTTTGATTACGATGTCGCCCGTCCGGCCCGGGTAGGCGTGGACTATACAATTTGTGACGGCCTCGGAGACCGCCGTTTTGATATCGGCGACCTCTTCGAGGGTCGGGTTTAATTGCGTCGCAAACGCCCCCACAACGCTGCGCGCAAAGCTTTCGTTTTCAGAAAGGCTTAAGAGCTTGAGTTCCATAACGTTTTTGTTTTTCATAATTGCCCCCGTTACTTGATTTTTTTGATCAGCTTGTAAATACCGCTTACATCGAATACCTTTTCGATCTGCCTGTTTGCGTTCCTTATATACATATTGCTGCCGTACACCTTAAGCCTTTTATACCGCCCGAGAAGGACGCCAAGGCCCGAGCTGTCCATGAAGCTTAAGTTTTTAAGGTCCAGTATCAGGTCGGCGTCCCTGTATTTTTTAATGACCTCATCCAATTCCGCCTTTACCTTCTGTGAGCTGTGATGGTCGAGCTCTCCGAACAGGTAAGCGGTGACGTATTCGTTTTGGCGTTTTACCTGTATGTGCATAAAGTGTTCCTTTCAGAAATTCTACATAACCGTATTCTGTTTAATTCCATACAACCCTTTAAGAGAATTTGGCATATTTTAACTACTTTTCGTGTTAATATTTGGTTTATGTCGAATAACATAATATGATTGTTTTCGGACAGCATAAAACCGTTGAAAAAATGACGATTAAGGAATGCCTAAATGGGAAGACACCGTGTAAATATCAAGAAACCCAAAAAAAAGAGATGCCTGCTGTTCAGGATATTTAAATATTCGACTATCAGCGGAATAATAATGGTACTCACCGTATTCATATTTGTATTTTCATATTTGATGGGCCTGAAAGAATGGAAAGAATTCGACCCTGCGAAGATAAGAGAGATGCAGCAGACCCTGCTCATATACGACGGAGCGGGCGAACAAATGGGCGCTTTATATAATAAACAGAACAGGGTTTACGTTCCGCTCGATGAAATCCCTTTGTACGTAAGAGAAGCGTTTATTGCGGCCGAAGACGAGAGGTTTTACGAGCATAACGGAGTAGACCTCATAAGGATAATAGGCGCGTTTGTAGAAGACATAAAGCACGGAAATTTAGGGCAGGGAGCGAGCACTATATCGCAGCAGCTTGTAAAGAACGCGAGCCTTACGGGCGTAAAAACGATATCGAGAAAGCTGCAGGAAGCGGTGATGGCGCTGAAACTTGAACAGGTGTATACGAAAGACGAGATACTGGAGATGTATCTGAATTATATCCCTTTTGGCAGAGGCGCATACGGCGTAGAGGCTGCCGCAAGAGCATATTTCGGGATACCGGCGTCGTCGCTCACATTAGCGCAGGGAGCAATGCTTGCGGGCATAATAAAAGCCCCTTCGCATTACGCGCCGCACCTTCATCCGGATAAATCTGTTGAGCGGCGCAACCTCGTGCTGTCGCTGATGGAAGAGCAGGGGTATATCACCGAAGCGCAGAAAGTTAAAGCGCAGTCTGAAGCCGTAACGGTCTGCGAGCAGCCCAAATTCGAATACGGGTATTTTACGGATATGGTGCTGACGGAAGCGCAGCAAATACTTGGCATAGACAGTGAAGAGCTGCTTTCGAGCGGGTACAGGATATACACTACGCTCGACCAGGATATCCAAAACCAACTCGAGGCACTGTTCGAAGACGCTTCCAATTTTCCCGAATCTCAGGACGGCGAGCTGTGCCAGGCGGCGCTTTGCATAGTTGACAGCGGCACAAGCGAGATAAGAGCGGTGATGGGAGGCAGAAGCTATGAGACACGCCGGGGGCTAAACAGGGCCATTGATATGAAGAGGCAGCCCGGCTCCGCCATAAAGCCGGTGCTCGTATACGCGCCGGCGATGGAAAAACTGGGCTTTTCGCCCACAACTATGGTGCTCGACGAGAAGGCGGACTTTAACGGATACGTGCCCAAAGACTTTTCGGACGATTATAAGGGCTGGGTCACCGTCAGGGAGGCCTTAGCCGATTCGCTCAACCTCCCCGCCGTAAGGACTCTTAAGCAAGTCGGGGTAGAAGAAGCGAAGCTGTACGCGTCGAGCGTGGGCATACCTTTCGAGGATGAAGACATCGGGCTGACGCTGGCGCTGGGAGGCTTTACCCAAGGGGTATCGCCGCTTACGCTGTGCAATTCGTTTACGCCTTTTGCAAACGGCGGATATTATTCGTATCCGAGCTGTATTGTTAAAATTGAGGATTCGAACAGAGACGCCGTATACACGAGGCCGAAAACAAAGACGAACGTTCTTTCCAAAGAGACTGCGTTTCTGATGACTTCGATACTACAAAGCGCGGCCACTACGGGAACGGCGAGAAGGCTCAAAACAGACGGCGTGCATCTTGCGGCTAAAACGGGTACAGCGGGAACGAACGAGGGAAACAGGGACGCATGGACGATAGCCTATAACCCCGAGTATACGATGTGCTGCTGGATGGGCTTTGACAACGCGACGAAGACATATTACCTGCCTTCCGACGTTACGGGAGGAACTTACCCTGCGGCGCTCATAAAAAAGCTGTTCGATTCGATATACAATGTAAGGAAAGCGCCCGACTTTGTGCAGCCCGGCAGCATAGTGCAGGTAAAAATAGACATGCAGTCGCTCAAAAACGGCGGCGAACCGGCGATAGCCAGCGCTTTCACTCCCAAAGACCAGACCGGTCTCGAGTACTTCTTAAAGAATAACGCCCCAACTAAATATTCCGAGTATTGGGCGGTGCCTTCACCGCCCGATGATTTTTCCGTTGAACGGGGCGAAGGGGGCTTACCGGTTATAAGCTTTACGCCTTTGAATGGGTATATATCGTACAGGGTTATGAGACTGGATAAAGAAGAGAGCATACCGCAGCTTTTAGGCGAATACGCGGGGGATACCCAAAAAATAGTACTTACCGACGATGGCGCGAAATACAGGCATACATATATGTACTACATCGTGCCTGCCCATCCGGAAATAAAAATAGGAAACGAACCGCTTACCGGCCCGTCCTCCCCTGTTATAGAGATCGCTTTGCTTCCGGAAGAAAACTACATACCTTAATGCCGGAAATCAAAAATTTTAAGGGCTGTATAACCTACGGCCCGCCACCGTAAAGCGCCACAAGGTTGTCGGTCAGAGTTTTTAGTTCCGACGTCATCTGCTCGATGGCCCCGGACGTACGGTTTGAGGCCGCAAGCAGGTCTTCAAGATCGTGTATCTTCGCCGACAGCGCCTCCTGGTCTTCCATCGACAAGCCAAGGGTGGGGTCGGACAATACCGTGTTTGACTCGACTATCTGCGCGTGGGCAGCCACTATGGCGCCGGCAAGGCGCTGCTGCTCCTCATACCAGCCCTGCGTGTGTACGTTGCAGAAATATTCCGAGTAATTCGGCATATCGGGGGAAAGCACGCCCGTAAAGCCTTCGGGGGCAAGCAGCGCTCCGGGGAGATACTTTGCGAGCTGCGCCGGCGTAAGTTTCCAGAATATCGAATCTGCCGGCAGGAATACAAGGCTCTTTACGGAAGCATCAGGGCAGTAATGCGTCGCTATCTTCCCGGTTTCCGAACAGACGGAAGCTTTAACATGCACGTCGCATGTTTCGGTCGGCGCCGTGCCCCTTAAAAACCAGGCTTCAACAGGCACATGCCCGCCCGCGTCCAATTCGCATGCGTCGGTCGCGAGCATGCCCGATACGGAGCATATCTTTACCTTGACAAGCCCGAGCCTCTCGGGCGAAGCGCTTATAATAGGCCTGTCGCTCCTGCCGTCGAGTATCTCCGACATATACGCTTTCCAGAGCGGCGCCGCAGCATCCGAGGCATATACGCTCTTGTCGAGCGGCTTGTACCCGTCCTGCCCTATCCAAAGCGTAGAGGTATAATAAGGCGTGATGCCCGCGAAGAATACGCCTTTAACGTTCTGGTTGGTGCCTGTTTTGCCTCCTACGGTCATCCCCGGTATATTCGCTTTTTTTCCTGTACCCGATTTTACGGCGTTTTCGAGCATGTCGGTAATTAGCCAGGCGGTCGATTCGCTGAAAACCTGATGCCTGACACGTATGTCGTCTGCATTGAGGATATCTACTCCGTCTCTGTCGACCACCCTGGTAAACGACAGTGGCTCCAGGTAAAGCCCGCCGTTAGCTATGGTAGCGTAAGCTCCGGCCATTTCTATAGGGGTTATGCCCGATGTTCCCAGAGCGAGCCCGGAACCCGTCTTACTGATATGAGAAGGATTTATTCCCATCTGTATAAGATAATTATACGAATCATCGAGGCCGACGTCGTTTAAAAGCGTGTATGCCGTCGCGCTGTTGAGCGAGTTTACAAGCGCGGTGCGCAGCGTTACCGGGCCGTACAAAGAAGAACCGCCCGCCGGATAACCCTTCTCAGAATCCCAGCCGTCTATCGGAACGGGAAGGTTCGGCACTACCGTGCCGTCCGAATACCCCTTATCGATAGCAGGCGCGTAGACCGCTATCGGTTTTATTGAAGAACCGACAGGCATTTTTGTCTGGTACGCTCTGTTCAGCGTTTTCTTTGCCTTGGGCACGTTTCTTCCGCCCACCACGGCCTTAAGCTCGCCCGTATACTGGTCGAGAACGACCACGGCTGCCTGCGGCTGTATCACCTCGGTGACCGACCCGTCACTGTTTTCATATCTTATGACCGAGTCGTTCGAGTTCTGGAGTTTAGGATAGTCAGGCCATTCGGAAAGAGTTCGTTCGACCGCCTTCTGTATCGAGGGGTCTACGGTCGTATATATACTATAGCCCTGCGTGCGCAGTTCCTGATCGATCTCCGCCCTGGTTTGGGGGGTATCCTGTTTGCCCCGCTGCTTGAGCAGGTGGGTTATAACGTCGTATATCGCGTATTCAACAAAATACGGCATGTCGTACATCTCGGTCACGGAAGATTTCGGCAGAACGTAAACGCTGTCGCTCAGAGCGTATTGATATTGCTGTTTTGTTATAAAGCCAGCCTTATACATCTGCATCAGTACGTTGTCGGTGCGTTGGTTCAATTTGCTCGGGTCTTCGGTAACGTAATAGCATCTTCTGGGATTATAAGCGTACGGGTATTGCGTTATTCCGGCAAGCATTGCGCATTCCCTTAATGAGAGCTGGTCCAAATTCTTGCCGAAATAATCTTTCGCTGCCGCCTTTACACCGTAGTTCGATGCTCCTAAGGGGATCGTGTTAAGATATGCCTCGAGTATCCTGGGTTTTGAATATTTTGACTCCAGCTGCATCGCGAGATACGCTTCCTGTATCTTGCGTTTATATGTCCTTTCAGAGGTCAAAAGGCTGTTCTTAACAAGCTGCTGGGTTATAGTGCTACCGCCCTGAACGTTGTTGTTCATAAGGTTGTTTAAAAACGCGCCGGCAAGCCTCTTAACGTCCACGCCCGAATGGTAATAAAAACGGACGTCCTCTATCGATACGACGGCGTCCTGCAGCATTTTAGGTATCTCGTCGATAGAAGCCCAGTCCCTGTTTTCAGAGCCCGTATATACGGTGATGAGATTCCCGTTGCTGTCGTATATATATGACGTTTCGGCCTGGTTCTCTATCTCGGCGGTATTGAGGGTGGGGGTGGTGTCCATATACGCCTTGGCCACGCCTATAAGCGTGCCGAAGCCGGCAGCTCCTATCATGAATATAACGATAAGCAGAAGCTTAAAAGACGTAAGTATTATGCCGATAAAAAAGTTAGGGGCGTGTTTTCTCGATGTGAACATATTGATATGTTCTTTGCCTTCGCCCGACAAATGCTCCCTTGATATATAGGGCATCTCGCGGGACTTCTGCGGTTTTTCCTTTTTTCTCAGGACATGGCCGCCGACGAAGCTCCCTTCGGTCCCGAATACCTGCGTTTCGTCGGAAACCGTATCAGCCCGGCTGTGAGGTTCATCTTTTCTCTTGAACAGATTTTTTAACCTGAATAAGCATTCGGCAAAAAACAAGCCTGTTTTCCTTGCGGCCTTTTTTACGGATGAAAACAGATTATTCGATTTAAAAGAACGTTTTGCGCGCATATAAAACTATCCTTACCGATTTTCTGTATTATAACACATATCAAAACCTTAAGTAATCAAAAAACTGATTTTGTTTACATTTTGATACGGATCTGCAAATAGGGCATTGCAGCCTGAGCCCAAACATATTTTATAATGGGTGGGTATCATGCGGCTGAAAATAAAGATCTCAAGGAAATGGATAGTATTAATAATACTTGCGCTGCTTTTGACCGGGTATATCATAATCGATAACGCTATTAAGCCGACGATACTCAGCCTTTCCGAATCGAAGCTTCGCGCGGTAGCAGTAAAAGCGATGAACGACGCCGTGAGGGAAACGGTTGGGGAGAGCGGTATTTCGTATTCGGATTTAACGCACATAGAAAAAGACGATACGGGCAGGATATCGCTTATTTCGGTAAACACGACGCTTGTAAACAAGCTGGGCGCAAAGACCGCCCTTGCCGCGCAGGATAAGATAATGAGCGCGGGCGAGCAGGGAATAAGCATACCCATTGGCACGATACTCGGCGGCCAGATACTGACGGGAAGAGGGCCGTCTATAGTAGTCAAGTTTGAGCCGGTAGGTTCCGTAACTACGGAATTCATGACGCAATTTGAAGAAGCGGGGATAAACCAGACGAGGCATAAGATATTTCTTGTGCTCAACGCTTCGGTAAGGATAATGATCGGAAACGTATCGCAGACTGCGGAGATATCGACCCAGGTGCTTATTTCCGACACGATAATAATAGGCGACGTTCCGCAGAGCTATTTTAAAAGCACGAACGGGCTGCTGAATCTTCTTCCCGGAGGGGGTGCGACAAACACTCTTCCCTGCGAAGGGACTCTCGATCTTCTACCCGACGGGGTAAAGTAAGATAATGCCGTCGTTTAACGGCTGGCGGTGATTGACAACGGCATTGAACCTGCATTCCGTTTATGTTATTATTATCTGAGAAAAAACGACCAAAGAGGTGAAATATGTCCGGACATTCAAAATGGGCAAATATAAAACATAAAAAAGAGCGCACAGATGCGAAAAGGGGGCAGGCTTTTACAAAGATAGGAAGGGAACTGGCTGTCGCCGTAAAGGAAGGCGGGCCCGATCCTGCGGCCAACTCCCGGCTCAAAGACCTTATTGCCAAAGCAAGGTCTAACAATATGCCTAACGAAACCATCATGCGCTCCATTAAAAAGGCTGCGGGTGAGCTTGGAAACATCAATTATGAATCCATTTTATATGAAGGCTACGGCCCCGGCGGGGTTGCGGTCATAGCGGAGGCGCTTACCGACAACAGGAACAGGACGGCCAGCGACGTGCGCCATATATTCGATAAGAGCGGAGGCGCCCTGGGAGCGACGGGATGCGTTGCGTGGATGTTTGAAAGGAAGGGCGTACTCGTAGTGGAAAAGGCCGGTTCAATTGACGGCGACGCCTTGATGATGGACGCCATAGACGCCGGAGCCTCGGATGTGGTAGAAAGCGAAGAAGCGTTCGAAATAACGACCGACACCGCTTCATTCTCGGCCGCGTACGACGCGCTCGAGAAAAAAGGATATACGTTTCTTATAGCTGAAGTACAGCTGGTACCGGAAAACACGGTAGAGCTGTCCCGGGAAAAAGAAGAAAGCGTACAGAACCTGCTGGACATGCTTGAAGACAACGACGACGTACAGAACGTATACCATAACGCGGTGATGTAGCGGAAGAATAAATTATTATTTATAACAAAAAATATCCCTGACGGAGGGATATTTTTGTTTATCAGGTCAAGCGAATATGATTCGTTCTGGAAAAATAAAAGGAAGAGGAAGATATTTATATGGCTTGTCGTGCTCGCCCTGCTCGCCGTATCGGGAAGCGCGGGGTTTATTCTTGCAAGCAACGAGCCGAGGGTAGTTCAGGTAACGCCTGCCCCGCCCGACTTACCTGTTGGAGCCGATGATTCGAAGATAGAAAAAGGGGCGGTCGTAAAATGGGAATACCAATACAAAATGTGCGGCCACACCGTTTATTTAAGCTGCATGGCCGACGACCACCTGACAGGGCTCACATTTTCGCAGCTGCAGGCTGAATACCCGGACGCGAGGATAATATCGTTTGAGCCGGAAATGGTATCGCTTAAGCTGAGCTTTGACTGCTATTGCCCGAGGCATTATATACTCAAACGATACAAGGACGCGCTTGCGGTATTCAGGACTATACTGGGCTCCGACGAACAGGAAACGTACCGGAATGTGCCGATAAAGTTTGACAGCCTTTGCGCTGAAGAACAGGAAGTGCTCGAGGCGGGGAAATTATTTGAAAGCATAGGCGAGCTGGAATCGTATCTTGAAAATATTGATAGTTAAGCAGAAAATACTGAAAATAAAGCATTTTTTATTTGACCGGGCAATAAACATATAGTATAATTCCGATAAATAAATAATATATACATCTTCGGGGTAGGGTGCAATTCCCTTACCGGCGGTTAAAGTCCGCGAGCTAAAGGAGTTCCCTAAAAGCCAAAGCTTTTTGGGGCGAGCAGATACGGTGTGATTCCGTAACCGACAGTACAGTCTGGATGAGAGAAGATTGCTCAGTTTTTTGACGCAGTGCTCTGAAGGTTATATTCAGAGCTTTTTTATTGCTCTGGGAAAGGAAATAACTTATGGTAAACAGAACTGCGGCCTCCCGCAAAATATTATTTATTGTTACAGCCGGAGTATTGGCGGCAATATCTACGATCTTACGCTTTCTTGAGACACCGCTGCCACTGCTTCCTACATTTCTAAAACTTGATCTCAGCAATATTCCCGCCCTTATCGGAGGTTTCGCTTTAGGGCCGTTAGCGGGAACAGCTATATTGTTTGTGAAGAATCTTATCTACTTGCCGTTTTCTCAAACCATGGGAGTAGGTGAGATCGCGGATTTTGTTATCAGTCTTTCCCTTGTTTTACCGGCCTCACTGATATACAAATATAGAAAGAACAGGAAAGGTGCTATAGCAGGTATGGCCTCGGGCGGTGCGCTTATGTCTTTAATTGTAGGCCCGCTAATGAATTATTTTGTGCTGATACCGTTTTACGCGGCGCTTTTCTTTAATTCTTCAGTGGAAGCAATCATCAATGTTGCCGCAGCCGTCAATTCCGGAATCACCAGTGTATGGACGTATATACTATTTGCTGTTGTTCCGTTTAATCTGATAAAGTCAATTATGGTTTGCCTTGTTACAGGACTGCTGTATAAACCGTTATCTCCGATTCTCCATAAATACCGCTGATTTGTCTGTACCGTTGCACTGCCGGCTGTAATCGGATATACTGCACTCAAATAAGATTCGACTGATCGGAGCAGGTAAATGGAGAAGTATCTGTCCCGCAGTGCCGAAGAAACGTTTGCGGCAGGCGAAAGGCTGGGCAAGACTTTAAACAGCGGCGATATCGTCGCGCTTTACGGGCAGCTCGGAGCGGGAAAGACGGTTTTCGCCAAAGGTATAGCGGCAGGGCTCGGGATCACGGAGGAAGTGACGAGCCCTACTTTTACGTTCCTTAAAGAAT
>CAZJOS010000010.1:11828-24813 GCA_964547655.1 uncultured Christensenellaceae bacterium | reverse complement strand
GAGAAGCTGGACAGGATCATACCGTTGCTGCTCAAAGCCGCGAAAAACATATTCGCATAACGTGAATATAATTCCACTGCTGCTGAAAGCGACGAAGGATATATTCGCATAACGCGAATACAATTCCACTGTTGCCGAAAGCAACGAAGGATATATTCGCGTAACGCGATATAAATACCCGAAAATAAAATATTCTCCCTGAACAGCCAAAGCTTTTTGGGGAGGAAAAGGATGTGCGCTTATGGTAAACAAACTCAGAACGAAGTTAAGCTACGCCAGCGGAGACATTTACGGCGGCGGCGCGTTCATGATCTTCAGCCTGCTGTTCATGAATTTCCTCGTTATAGTCGAGGGACTCCCTGTTGTATGGGCTACTGTTATAATCTTTATTGGTAAGCTGTGGGACGCTGTTACCGACCCTATCGTGGGCAGGATTTCCGACAAAACGCGCTCCCGGTTCGGGCGGCGCAGGGTTTACTTCCTTATAGGAATACTCCCCGTCTATCTGTCGTTCGTGATGCTGTTTTACTCTTTCGGTATACAGAACGAAACGGTAAAGGTAATATACTACGCTATCGCATATATGTTCTTCGGGACTGCGTTCACTATCGTAATGGTGCCGTACAACGCTATTCTTTCCGACATGACGACGGATTACAACGAGCGCACGAGCTTTACCACGATGCGCATGCTGTTTTCGGGAGGCGCGTCGTTGCTCGCGGCGGTCATACCCAGCATTATAATAAAATCGTTTGGCGGACAGACCAGTCCGCAAAACGGGCCGGGCCCGCATCAAATACCGGGTTACCTCGTGATGGGGCTCGTATTCGGCGCGATATTCGCCCTTGCCTGGCTTGCAGCATTCCTCGGCACTCGCGAGAAGAAAGATCTTCCGGTGCCCGAAAAGATGACGATGAAGAGCTGGACGTCCGTGTTCTCCAACAAGGCGTACAGGAACTTCTTAGGCATATTCCTTTCGTTCCAGATAGCCGTAGACCTTGTGCTCGCGCTGTTCATATTCTATATAGACATAGTCGTGCTGCAATATGGGAACTATGAGCTTATCATGGGCTGTCTGCTCGTGTCTACGATAGCGTTCATGGCAATAATGGGAGCGATCGCAAAGAGAAAAGGCAAGGTGTTTCCTTTATACATTGGTATTCCTATATGGATAGCCTCGACGATTGCGTTCATTTGGCTTGACAAAAGTACGCCTGTCTTGGTGCTGTGCGCGCTCGCGGCGCTCATCGCTGTGGGCTCGGCGGCGGGCAACCTCTCCACGTGGGCGATGCTTACCGACATTTTCGATATAGACGAGATACGCACCGGCAAACGCCGCGAGGGTATTTACAGCGGAATAACGACGTTTCTTCGAAAGTTCGCGAGCGGAGTTGCGGTGCTGCTGCTGGGCTTCGGGCTGCAGGCGATGGGGTTCGACCAGAATGCGTATGCGAAATCAAGGGCAATGATTGAAAACTTTGACCCTAAAAACCCGTTGAATATAAAAGCGCAGGACATAGTGACTGGTATAGAGACAGGCATAAAGTGGCTGTTCGTGCTGATACCGCTCATACTTCTCACGATATGCCTTATATTCGCTATAAAGAATAAGATCAACAAACGCCGGTTCGACGCCGTGCTTCGCGGCATAGACGAATTTAAAGAGCGCGGAAACATAGACGGACTTAATGAGCAGGAGCTAAGCGACGTGCTCGTTGCCGCCGGAGCGGAGAAGGACGAACTTTGGGGCGGGGCGGATAAGCAGCCCTGATCGATGCATTTGAAACAGCAGTATTTATGGGGCATAAAAACCTGAAGCTTTTCGGGGCGTTAATATGGGATTCCTGAAACAAGTAAAAGTTTTTGGGGGTGAGGGGTCATGTCTTACATTTCAAAGCTTAACAAAAAGCTCTCAAAACAGTTCGGCGGCAGAGTGCGCGCGGAACTTAAGGATGGATGCCTGTATCTTTCCGGACAGCTGTCCGACTGGAACGACGTTGTCAGGGCAGGGCTGATGTCAGCCAACGGCAAAATGTACAGCGTCGTCAACGATATAAAGTTTACGGGCGCAGTGCCGCCCGCAAAGCTGCCGCCGGTTTCCGACAGCTCTCTCGAAGGCGCGAGCCCCGACGTGCTCGTTATAGGCGGGGGCGTAGTAGGCTGCTCCATAGCGAGAGAGCTTACGAGGTATAAACTTACAGTCATGCTTGCTGAGAAGGAGCACGACGTGGCGATGCACGCCTCGAGCCGCAACGACGGCATGGTGCATCCGGGCATAGACCTTCGCAAAGGGCAGATCAAAAAGAAGTATAACGACGCTGGCAACCGCATGTACCCTAAAGTCTGCGCCGAACTCGGAGTGCCGTTCCGTTATATAGGGCAGTATATCTGTATGACAATGCGCTGGCTTAAGCCGGTCGCGGCGGGTTCGCTGTTATACTGGAAGAGGGCCGGCATATCCGCCGAATATGTCGGCCGCAAAAAGCTTAAGGAACAGGAGCCTTATCTCAGCGACAGAATAAGGTGCGCGCTGCATTTCCCCACCGCGGGCATCGTTTGCCCGTACGGGCTTACGATAGCTTACGCAGAGAATGCCGCGGACAACGGCGCGAAGATATGCCTGGATACGGCGGTAATCGATATGGATGTGAAGGACGGCCGTATAGAAAGCGTGCTCACTAACCGCGGAAGGGTATACCCTAAGCTGGTGGTAAACGCCGCGGGAGTGTTCTCGGAAGAGATCGCCAAAATGGCGGACGACCGCTTTTTCTCGATACACCCGAGAAAAGGCACTAATATGATACTCGACAGGAAGGCGGCGTATCTCGTTAAGACTATCGCCTCCCCGCTAAACATATCCGACAAGAAGACGGCGCACTCGAAGGGCGGAGGCATAGTGCACACTGTGGAAGGCAACCTGCTCGTGGGGCCGAACGCGATAGAGACGTACGAGAAGGAAAACTTCGGCACCGAAGACGAGAGCATACGCGCAATACTCGAAAAGCATAGAAAATCGGCGCCCGGCTTAAGTGAAAAGGATATAATAACGTATTTCACGGGCGTGCGCGCAGCGACGTACGAAGAGGACTTCATAATCTCTTTCGGCAGGTTCACAAACAATATAATACACGCGGCGGGCATACAGTCTCCGGGGCTTACGGCCGCTCCAGCAATCGCAGCAGATATAGCGGACATGGCGGCGAAATACCTTAAGGCCGAAATAAACCAAGATTTTAACCCGTTACGCGTGCCCATACCCGTTGTCAAAGATATGCCGCAGGATGAACGCAACGCCCTGATAGAAAAGGATAAGGATTTCGGCGAGATAGTGTGCCGCTGCGAGGAAATAAGCCGCGGCGAAGTGCTGGCGGCCCTTAAGCGCAGCGTTCCGTGCGATACCGTGGACGGCGTAAAGCGCCGCGTGCGCTCCGGGATGGGCCGCTGCCAGGGAGGCTTCTGCGGGCCGCAGGTCGCGCAGATAATAGCCGAAGAGATGGATATACCGCTGGAACAGGTGAGGAAAAGCTCTTATGATTCGAGAATACTGCTCGGAGACATCAAGGAGGGAGCATGACGGCAGCATATTACGACGTCGCGGTAATAGGCGCGGGCCCAGCGGGCCTTGCCGCGGCTCTCGCCGCTGACGCTGAGGGCGCGAAGGTCTTGCTCATAGAGCGCGAAGCGAGGCTGGGCGGCATACTCAAGCAGTGTATACACGATGGGTTCGGGCTGGTAAGATTCGGCGAGAAGCTAACCGGCCCGGAATACGCGCACAGGTTCATAGAGCGGCTGCCCGGTAAGGGCATAGATACAGCTACGCTTACCTACGTTTCAAAAATAGAGAAGCAGCCCGGCGGTTTTAACATAACGCTCGTTAACAGGGACGGCGTGAATGAAACTGCGTGCAAAAGCATAGTGCTCGCGTGCGGCTGCCGCGAGCGCACGTCGCGCCAGATAGGCGTGCACGGCAGACACTGTGCGGGAGTATTCACTGCGGGCACGGCGCAATATTATACGAATATACTCGGCAAGATGCCCACGAAGCGCTGCGTTATACTCGGCTCGGGAGACATAGGGCTCATAATGGCGCGGCGGTTAAAGCTCGAGGGCGCAGAAGTAGTGGGGGTATACGAGGCGAAGCCTTCTGCCAGCGGCCTCATGCGCAACGTGTACCAGTGCCTCGAGGATTTCGACATACCGCTGCACACGGGCAAGACCGCTACAAGGCTGCTGGGCGACGGGCGGCTCAATGCCGTGGAGATCTCCGACGTTGATGAAAATATGGCCCCGGTAAAGGGCACGGAGCAGGTAATAGAATGCGACGCGCTAATATTATCGGTCGGGCTCATACCCGAGAACGAGCTTGCCGAGAGCCTCGGCGTGCCGCTCGACGGTAGCACCAAAGGGCCCATAGCAGACCAGAACTGTATGACGCTGGTTGACGGCGTGTTCTGCTGCGGCAACGCTCTGCACGTAAACGACCTTGTAGATTACGTTTCTGAGAGCGGAGAGGCGGCGGGACGGGCGGCGGCGCTTTATTCACCACATGAACGTGAATTCGCCGAAGTTAAGGCGGACGGAAGCCTGTTGTACGTCATGCCGCAGAGGATAGACCTAAGCGCACTCGATTCCCCGGTCGTGATGTATTTTCGCTCAAAGTCGGAAATGGGCAGAACGCGGTTTACGGTTAAGATCGGAGGAAAAGAGATATTTAAGAAGACGTACACGCAACTTCGGCCTCCGGAGATGGAGAGGGTAGAAATTGATTTTGGAAAAGCGGGCCTTAGGCCCGACAGCGAAATCAGGTTTTCGCTCGCGGAGGCAGAGCAATGAAGCAGCTTACATGTATAGTCTGCCCCATAGGCTGCCGCATAACCGTAGAATCAAGGAACGGGGAGTATGTGTTTTCAGGCAACAGGTGCGGCCGCGGTGCGGAGTTCGCTAAGGCGGAACTTACGGAGCCCAAACGCTCGCTGACCACTACCGTGCGCACAGCGTTACGCGGTATGCCCGTGATTCCCGTGAGGACGAACGGGGATATACCCAAAGAGATGATCCCGTCCGTCATGCTTACGCTGCGCGATGTGCTGATATCCGAGCGGATAGGTATAGGAGAGATTGTCGTAAAGGATATTTTGGGCAGCGGATGCGACATTATCGCGACGAGCGATATGCTAAGGTCCGCGGAAGGGGAGTAATTTGAATGTTGAATCCTTTGGTACTGACGATAGACCTCGGAACGCAGAGCGCGAGGGCGATGCTTGTGGACAAGGCGGGCAATATACTGCACAAAGCGCAGCATAAATATGAAAAGCCTTATTACTCTGCCCATCCCGGCTGGGCTGAGCAGAAGCCGGAGGTCTACTGGGACGCGGTGTGCGATTCCACAAGGCGGCTCAAAGAAGAGGCGCAGGGGCTTTGGGGCGATATTATCGCCGTGACCGTGACCACCATACGCGACACGTGCGTGTGCGTGGACAGGGAAGGAAACCCTCTGCGCGATTTCATAGTATGGCTGGATAAGCGGGAAACCGTTATGAGCAAGCCCATGCCGCTCGCAAACTCCATGCTGTTTTCGCTCGTAGGCATGAAGGAGACCGCGGACCTGCAGCGCAGGGTATCGGCATGCAACTGGATCATGGAGAACCAGCCGGACATATGGGAGAAGACTCATAAATTCCTGATGGTATCGGGTTACCTCACATACATGCTTACGGGAAAGTTCATAGATTCGGTCGCCCATATGGTAGCTCACATTCCTTTCAACAGCAGGACCCGTGCGTGGATGGGAAAGCACGAACCCAACCGCTGCATTTTTGATATTCCCATTGAGAAGCTTACGGAGCTCGTGGAACCGGGAGAGGAGCTAGGAAGAATAACCGCAGGAGCATCCTTGCAGACGGGTATACCCGAAGGGCTGCCGCTTATAGCGACCGGCTCCGATAAAGGCTGCGAGACGCTGGGAATGTCGTGCTCGACGCCCGACAGGGCCGCTATTGGCCTAGGCACGACCGCGACGATACAGTTTACCATAGACAGGTACATGGAACCGCTGCCGTTCATACCGGCGTACCCGGCCGTGCTGAAAGGCCACTATAATCCCGAGGTGCAGGTGTACCGGGGATACTGGCTGATATCGTGGTTCAAGAAAGAGTTCGCTTCGAAAGAAGTGGAAGAAGCCGTGAAAAAAGGCGTGCCGCCCGAAGATATCCTTAACGCGAGGCTTGCTGAGATACCGGCGGGCTGTGACGGCCTCGTATTCCAGCCGTACTTTACGCCGGGAGTAATCATGCCCAAAGCGCGGGGAGCGATAGTAGGATTTTCCGATATACATACAAGGGCGCACATCTACCGCGCCATAATAGAGGGCATCAACTTCGCGCTCATGGACGGGCTCTACACTATGGAGCGCAGGGGCAAGGTAAGCGTAAAAAAGCTGTTTATTGCGGGAGGGGGCTCGCAGAGCGACGAGATATGCCGCATAACCGCAAGCATGTTCGGCCTTCCCGTTTGCCGCATACAGACGTATGAAGCCGCGGGCCTTGGCAGCTCCATGATAGCTTTCGCGGCCATGGGCGTTTACGCCAATGTGGAAGAGGCTATAGCGTCTATGGTGCATGTCAAGGACGAATTCCTGCCAGACCTGAAAGAGCGCGAGATGTATAAATTTCTGTTCGAAGAAGTATTCAGCAAGATATTCGGCAGGCTTCTGCCGCTTTATAAGAAAAACAGGTTGTAAGAGAGGAGCATTATAATGTCGCATCCTTATAAAGGCTTCGAGCCTGAGTGGGTCAGAGGGGAATTCCCGAAAAACTCTTACCGCTCGATTTTCAAATGGGGTGACCCGCTGGAGATAAAAGCGCCGAAGGAATCGCTTTACAGGATACTCAAAGAGAAGTTCGGGCTTGACGATGATTTCTTTACCGAATATAAGGCGGATCTCGGGTTCGACGAGGTAAAGCTTAATATCCCGTGCGGGCTCGCTGAGAAACACATAAAAGCGTTCCGGGAAATCGTAGGTGAAGAGTATGTACGCACCGACGATTACTCGCGTCTGTCGGTGGCGTACGGCAAGACAATGTACGACGTGATGCGGCTTCGAGATAAAAGAGTGGACTGCGTGCCGGACGCGGTGCTGTATCCGGAATCGAAAGAGCAGATAGAGCGCATAGTCGCCTGCTGCGCCGGTAATAAGATACCGCTGTATGTATACGGCGGAGGCTCGTCGGTAACGCGCGGGGTGGAATGCGTAAAGGGCGGCGTGTCGCTCGATATGCGCCTTAGGTTCAACAAAGTTGTCAGCTTCAGCGAGGCCGACCAGATAATAACCGTCGAGGCGGGCATGAGCGGGCCCAAGCTCGAAGAGACGTTGAATAACGCGGTGAAGCTGTTCGGCGCGAAACGGGCGTATACGTGCGGGCACTTCCCGCAAAGCTACGAGTATTCTTCGGTGGGCGGATGGGTAGTCACTCGCGGAGCGGGCCAGAACTCGACATATTACGGAGTGATATCCGACATAGTCATAGGACAGGAATACGCGACGCCAATAGGCGCTATTAAGACAGATTGCTATCCAAGAAAGGCGACGGGGCCGGACTTGGGGCACATAATGATGGGCAGCGAGGGCGCGTTCGGGGTATTGACGCACGTGTCGCTGCGCTTCTTCCGCCATATGCCGGAAACCATAAAGCGCTTTTCGTATATGTTCGCGGACTGGGAAACGGCGCAGCAGGCGGCGAGGGAGATAATGCAGTCGGAGGCGGGATATCCATCGGTGTTCAGGCTGTCCGACCCGGAAGAGACCGAAGTTATGCTGAGGATGTACGGCGTGGACGAGAGCCCGCTCCGGCACCTGTTCCGGCTGAAAGGCTTCAAGGAAGGCGAGATGTGTCTTTACCTGGGGTTCACGAACGGCGAAAAGGGTTTTTCGAGGAACTGCGCTAAGAACGTGCGCAGGGTATGCAAAAGATTCGGCGGTATGAACCTTACCGGCATAGTCACGAAGGCATGGGAAAAGGGGCGCTTCAACGACCCGTATATACGCGACACCATGCACGACTTCGCCATAATTACCGACACTATGGAATGCAGTGTGAACTGGAGCAACATGTCGCAGGTGCATAGGGACGTGCGGGCTTACTGCAAGTCGAGGCCTAATACAATATGCATGACGCATATGTCGCACGTATATCCGCAGGGCGCCAACCTTTACTTCATATTCATTGTGAAGATGACGGACGCAGAGGAGTTCCGCGGGTTCCACGCCGGAATACTCGACGCGATACAGAAGTCGGGCGCGGCCATGAGCCATCACCATGGCATAGGAAAGATGTTCGGCCCGTGGCTCGAGGGCTCCATCGGGCAGAACGAGTTCAGCGTCATACGGGCGCTCAAAGAACATTTCGACCCGGACAACATAATGAACCCGGGCGGCACCTTGGGGCTCGACATTCCGAAGGAGCAGAAACGGTTTTCCGGAAGCGTTAAAACTATATAGAGGGGGATAAAATGAGCGATATTCAAAGACTGAAATACTTTGTAAACGGAAAATGGCGCGAATCAGCCGCCGACAGATATATGGACGTATACGACCCGAGCACGGGAGAAGTGATAGCGCGCACGCCCTGCTGCACGAAGGAAGAAGTCCTCGAAGCGATTAAAGCCGCTAAAGACGCATACCCCGAATGGTCAAGAACGCCGGTAATGAAAAGGGTCCAGACTCTTTACAGGTTCAGAGACCTCGTAGAGCGGTATATCGACGAACTCACATATACAGTGGCGAGCGAGCACGGCAAGGTGTGGGAAGAGGCGAAGGGCGACATACTTAAGGTAAAGGAGCCGGTGGAATTCGCGTGCGGTATGCCTGATCTGATGATGGGCGAGTCGCTGATGGACACGTCGACAGGTTACGACACCGTGCTTTACCGCGAGCCTGTGGGGGTGTTCGCGGGGATAGTGCCGTTCAACTTCCCGGGCATGATACCAATGGGCTGGATGGCGCCGCTGTGCATAGCCGCGGGCAACACGCTGGTGATAAAGGCCGCCTCCATGACGCCTATGACGGCGTTGAAGCTTACGGGGCTGTGGCAGGAAGCCGGGCTGCCTGACGGCGTTTTTAATATACTCACATGCTCGAGGAACGAAGCGGAGATATTCCTCGAACACCCCGACATAAAGGGAGTGAGCTTCGTCGGGTCCACCTCGGTCGGGCTGCACATATATTCTAAAGCCGCGGAAAACGGCAAGCGAGTGCAGGCGCTGTGCGAGGCGAAGAACCACGGCCTCGTATTGGAGGATGCCGCGCTCGAACGCACCGCGAGAGGCATAATCAACTCGTCGTTCGGATGCGCGGGCGAGAGGTGCATGGCGCTGCCCGTCATAGTTGCGCAGGAATCCATAGCGGACGAGCTTGCGGGGCTGCTGGTCAAATACGCGTCGGAGCTTAGGCTAGGGCCCGCTTACGACAGGAAAAGCACGCTCGGCCCGCTTGTCAGCGAGGGCCACAGGAAATATGTGCTCGGCTGGATAGACAAGGGAATAGGCGAGGGAGCAAAGCTGCTGCTCGACGGCAGGAACGTTACTGTCAAAGGATACGAGAAAGGATTCTACCTCGGGCCGACGATATTCGATAAAGTGACGCCCGCCATGACAATAGGAGACGAAGAGGTGTTCGGGCCCGTGCTGTGCATAAAGAGGGTAAAGGACTTCGAGGAAGGCCTTGCGCTCATGAACGAAAACCGGTTCGCGAACGGCTCTGTCATATTCACGCAGAGCGGGTACTATGCCCGCGAGTTCGCGGCACGGACGCACGGCGGCATGGTGGGAGTGAACGTCGGCATACCCGTGCCGGTGGGCATATTCCCGTTTACGGGACACAAGCAGTCGTTTTTCGGAGACCTGCACGTACTCGGAAAAGACGGAGTGCGCTTCTTCACCGAGACGAAAGCGGTAACGACCAGGTGGTTCGACGAAGACGAGATGAAGAAAACCGCAGTCGACACGTGGGACGGTTCGGTAGGAGGCTCCTGATCAAAATAGTATTTACGGAGAAACATTGAACAATTCTCAATATTCTGATATAATTTAAACAATGATAATGATAAGTTGAAGGTGATATAGATGCCAAATATCAGGCCGATTTCGGATTTAAGAAATAACGCGAATGAAATATCCGAGTTTTGCCATAAAGAGCGTGAGCCCGTATTTATTACGAAAAACGGTATAGGCGATATGGTGGTTATGAGTATAGATACCTACGAGCGCCAACAGGCACAGATCGAGCTGTATGCAAAATTATCTGAGACAGAAGCGGGTATTGCTGATGGAGAAGCCGGAGAGGATTTTTTTAAGATTGCTGAACAATTGAGAAAGAATGTGCATGGCAAAATATAAGGTGCTGATATATGGTCCGGCAAAGCAAGACTTAGAGGATATCGTTGATTATATCAATACATTATCGCCTGATACTGCTATCAGGCAATATGACCGGATCGCCCAGAAAATAGCCAGCCTTCAGGAAATGCCTGAGCGCTGTCCTTTGTGTAAGGATACGCAATTAAGGATCAAGGGCTATAGAATGCTGGTTGTGGACAACTACCTGGTGTTTTATGTTATCAGGAACCGCGAAGTGCAAATACGGCGGATTATATATGGCATGCGAAAATACGAGTGGCTGCTCGGGTAAGAACAAAACAGTATAATACAGGTACTGTTTTTTAATATGGGCGAAATCAACATTATACATATATCAGAGTCTTGTTCCTCAATATAGTATCTAATAATAAAACATCAAGCGGGGAACTAACTATGAGAACTAATGCTGAATATATTTGAAGCATATCTGCCGTTCCTTTGCAGATACTTAATAAAAACCGTATTTATTGATAAATATACTGATAAAGTCCACCATTGCTGAAGGTACCCTGATTGTAACGGCGGACCCGATATTATATGCTAATGTAGGTGTTTTATATACATTAACATACTATTTTTTAATATTCAGCGGGGAGAGACATAATGGAGCATGTAGTTGTAAACGTTCAGGATAGAAAGCCTGATGAAGACCAAAGATCCTTAAGGGCGAGGGTTTCGGGAAGGGAAGCCGAGGTGCTGCGGGATACTTATTATCTTATCGACAGCATGAACAGCCCCTCTAAGAGGCTCACCATGGGCTATACCACGATATACCCTACCGGAACGACGACCGGGCACGTTCACGACGATATGGAAGAGGTATATTTCGTAATATCGGGCGAAGGGATAATGGTTATCGGAGAAGATAGATTTCCTATTAAACCGGGAGACGGGCTCTATGTACCTCCGGGGCTTTTCCACACGACGATCCAGACCGGCAACCAGCCGCTTACAGTGCTCTGGGTAACGGGCAGAATCGGCGCGGAGGGAAAAGAATGATATATGAAAAGAATCTGATAGACGGCGTCTGGACCGACGGAAAAGGGAATGGCCGGCTGGAAGTCATTAATCCCGCAAACGGCAAAGCAATAGCTTTGGTGCCCGCAGCTTCAGAAGAAGACGTAGAGGGCGCTATAAACGCGGCAGACCGCGCTTTTATAGAATGGAGCGGCTTTACGCCCTTTAAAAGAGGCGAATACCTTAGGCTTGCAAGCCATATCGTAACTGAGCGGGCGGAAGAAATAGCGAGGCTCATGACAATCGAGCAGGGCAAGCCGTACGCGGAGGCGCTGGGCGAGGTAAAAAAAGGCGCCGAAATACTCAGGTATTACGCGGAAGAAGGCGAAAGGGTATACGGAAGGATAATACCGAACGCCGAGCCCGGAATAGAGAGCAGGGTGATATATCAGCCGATAGGAGTCGCGGCGGCGATATCGCCGTGGAATTATCCTATAGAGCTGCTCGCGTGGAAGATAGGGGGCGCGCTTGCCTCGGGGTGCACAATAGTATGCAAGCTGCCTTCCGAAACGCCGCTCTCACCGCTCGCGTTTACACGGTGCGTTGCCGACGCCGGAGTACCCCGCGGAGCGGTGAACGCATTGACCGGGGCGGGGTCGGTCGTAGGCCCTCTCATACTCAAAGACCCGAAGGTTAAGAAAGTAGCGTTTACAGGCTCTACCGCTGTCGGGAAGCAGGTGCTTGCCGAATCGGTCGGCACGCTGAAAAAGGTATCCCTGGAACTCGGCGGCAGCCTGCCCATGATAGTATGCGCAGACTGCGACCTTGAGGCGGCGGCGGCGGGTGCCGTCAGGCGCTCGTTCCGCAATATGGGCCAGATCTGCATAGCCGTAAACAGGATATACGTCGACCGGAAGATATACGATGTGTTTCTCGAAAAGTTTGCCGGGCAGACCAGGAAGCTTAGGATCGGCGACGGGCTTACGGAAGAATGCGACTTAGGGCCGATGTGTACCGCGAAGGGCGTTGAAACGGTAATAAGACATATCGAAGACGGCGTAAAAAAAGGTGCGAGGCTGCTGTGCGGAGGAAAGAGACCCGCGGGAGAAAAGTATGAAAAGGGATTTTTCTTCGAGCCTTCCATACTGGCGGACGCCGGCCACGGCATGCTGGTCATGCGCGAGGAGACATTCGGCCCGCTTGTGGGAGTGATGCCCTTTGATACTGTAGACGAAGCTATAACGCTGGCAAACGATACCGTGTACGGGCTTGCCGCCATAGTGTATACCAAAAGCCTGAGCATTGCCGAGAGGATGGCGCGCGAGCTCAACACGGGGAACGTTGCGATAAACAACCCGGACGCGGGCGTTATGAATGCGCCGTACGGGGGCTGGAAAGACAGCGGGTTCGGTTATGAACACGGGCCGGAAGGTATATATGAGTACCTGCATGCAAAACATATAAGAATATACAGCAGGTAATGTTAAAAATGGCAATAAAAAGAAAGGGACAAATATGTTAAGCGTGATTGTTGTCGATGATGAGACCTGGATATGCAAGCTTATAAGCAAGATAGTCGACTGGGATAAAACAGGGTTTAACATAGTTGCCGACG
>CAZJOS010000010.1:0-11728 GCA_964547655.1 uncultured Christensenellaceae bacterium | reverse complement strand
CTTATAAGCAAGATAGTCGACTGGGATAAAACAGGGTTTAACATAGTTGCCGACGCAGGCGACGGCCTTAAGGCTTTAAAGCTGATAGAAAAGCATAAGCCCGACCTTGTTATTACCGACATCAGAATGCCGGGGCTCGACGGGCTTGGCCTTATTAAAGCCGTGCGTGAGAAAAAGCTGGATATAGAATTCATCATAATCAGCGGTTACAGCGATTTTGAATACGCCCGGAGCGCTTTGACTTACGACGCGTTCGCCTATCTTCTAAAACCGCTCGATAAAGATGAATTTGAAAAAGTCCTCTACAGCGCAAAAGACAAGATATCAAAAAAGCGCAGTATACGCTGCAAGCTTGAAAGCGGCGAGTCCGTTATGCTGGAAAACGACCTGCGCAAAATAATCGACAAGACAAGCAAGGATATTGACCTCGCGGCTCTTAACAGCCGTTATGATACCAACTTTAAGGAAGGGCCGTTTTACGCCGTTATTTTCAAGCGGGATTATACAGTGAGAGAGAGAGATAGCGGCGGCTATTCAGGTTTTCTTTCCGAAATAAAAAGGAAGTACGCGAACAGCTTTCAGGAAATAGTCTGGTTTCCGGGCAAAACAAACGACCAGACCGTGTTTCTTATAAATCTGAAAAAAGACGGCGGCAATGTTTACGATGCTATGAAAGAGGTAATGCGGTCGTTCGGCGGGGAAGAATTCCTTAAAGGTTTTACGCTTACGATAAGCATCGGAAGCAGAGTCGAGAGCGCAGGCGGCATTGCCGCCTCATACGAATCCGCCGCAAACGCGATGAAAGCGCGGGTCTTCCTCGGGACCGGCAGGGTGATCGATGCCAATAAAGAAGCGGGCAGGATAGCCGATGCGGGCAGCGTTATAGATATACGCGCTAAAAAGAAGCTTTCGGTGCTTTTGGACGTGTTCGATACGGACAACGCGCGGGAGGAGATAAAAAATATTTTATCGGATGCTGAAAAAAAGAGCGCCGTCAATCTTATTTCTTATCATTTAGCGGCGTATGAGATCATCGGCCTGTTGTTCGAGTCGATGCAGAAGAAGGGCGTGCAGCTTAAAAGCGGCGCAGGCAGGCAGCAGGCCGCCTTCGCCGTCGACGTATTCGGTACGGTAAAAGAGATAGAGGATTACATCGCCGGGCTTCTTAAAGAGTTCAGGGATGCTTACCTCGATGAAAAGCAGGATAACGGAGAAAAACTTATAACGGAAATAAAGAAGTTTATCTCTGAAAACTATATGAAGAACATAAACCTCGACGACATTGCAAAGCTTGTATGCCTGAGCCCGACATATGTCAGCGAGATATTCAAAAGGAAAACCGGGGAAAACTTCAGCGAATACCTTATAAATTACCGGATAGAGATAGCAAAGGACATGCTTAAAGATATCAGGTATAAAGTCGTCGATGTTTCGCTTATGGTCGGCTATATGGATTCAAAATACTTCAGCAGGCTGTTTAAGAAAAAAGTCGGGGTCAACCCGACCGATTACAGGAATTTATATTTGTAACCGCGTATTTATAAGAAAAATACGGGAGGGGTCATGGTCGAGAAGTGGGTCGCTAAGCTTTTATTTCGCATTAAAAGCTATTTTAAGCAGGCGAAAAATCTTAGGATAAGAGCAAATATAATCGCCATAGTCGGGATCTATTTCGCGTGCATTTTATTGACCCAGATATTCTACGGTGTGATCAACGTGAATTATACCAGGGATTCAAACACTAAAAAAGACATGCAGACCGTTTCCCGTTATATCAACCAGGCCGCGCTTAATATAAGGTCTGAGATGGAGCGCATCGGAAAGATGTCAAAGATGGTCTACGACGAGTCCTATTACTATTTCAAAGAAAAGGACGGCTATTCCGAATACGGCAGCGACAGCAGCGAACTAAATACAATAATCGATATGATATTCAAGATCAACGAGGACATATCGGGAGTATCCATCTACCGGCCTAAAGGCGGAATGATATCATATACGAATCCGTACGGCCCTTATTATTATGTAAGCGGTACTAAATCACAATATTTTGAGCTTAAAGATCTTATAAAGGATACGGACAAGCGGAGCTTTCTTCAAAGAAGCAAAGGCGACAACCTTGGGCAGTGTATGCTGTCGATCAACTTTTACCAGCCGGACTCTTCGGCAGACGAATACGCTATAGTGGAGCTCGAAAAGAACTGGGCAGCGCAGAAAAAATACTACGAAGATCTGGGCCTTTTGAGCAACGGCACTATTGTGCTCATCAACGACATGGGCGACATACTCATGTCTTTCCGCAACGAGAACGCCATAGGAGACGAGAATCTTGTAAGAAGCGAGAAATTCAGCGGCAAGCTTGAGGATGAGTCGGGAATATCGTTTGGCAGTTTTGAAATGGAAGCTTACGGAGAAAAAAAGTATGTTTTCTACGACAGGAATACCGGCTCGGGCTGCACTCTTCTCTATATAGCGGGCAGCAGATTTTTCGGAGGGGATATGCAGGGGATATATTATGTAATCCTCGTTTCCGCCCTGTTCCTTATAACAATAAACATTGTTATAGTTATTCTTTTCAACAAGCGCGTTTACCGCCCGATAGTCAACGTTGAAGAGGCGCTGCACGCTATAGTAAGCGGCGATACGAACTTAAAGCTTACAAAATTAAAGCAGGGGAACGAATTGTATCCAGTATATAACGACCTTAATTCCCTTATACTGCGCTTAAAACAGCTTATAGACAGCGAATATACTGCCGGAATAATGAAGAAACAGGCGGAAATAGACGCCTTGCAGAGCCAGATAAACCCGCATTTTCTCTACAATACGCTCGAGTCGATAAGGGGGCAGGCGATAGTGGAAGAAGTTGAAGGAATAGGGAAGATGGTAAAGGCATTGGCCGATATTTTCAGGTACAGCATAACAAACAAAAACGCAATGGTAAAACTCGAGGAGGAACTAAAGAACATAGACAATTACCTGAATATACAGCAATTCAGGTTCGATAACAAGTTTATCGTTATAAAAGACATAGAAGAAGACACGAAAAACTGTCTTATACCCAAGCTCGTGATACAGCCTATCGTTGAGAACGCTATAGTTCACGGGCTGGAAACAAAGCCGGGGAAAGGCACAATAAGGATAAAGTCTCTCTCAACGACCGACAGCGTAATTATCAGCGTCGAGGACGACGGTGAAGGTATGGATAAAGAGACCCTCGAGGCGATAAACGAGAGCCTTGCCCGCGGCGTGAGCCTTAAAAAGACCGAAGATATCAAAGTTGGGCTCGGGCTTATCAACATAAATGAGAGGATAAAACTCATTTTCGACAGCAACTTCGGTCTGAAGATCTATAGCGTAAAACAGATGGGAACGAAGGTCGAACTGAGGATACCTAAAACCTCAAAATAGTCCGACAAATACTGAATTAATCTTATTGTAACTACTGTATAAAAGAAGTACGTTTATTATTACTGGTAAAGGACTGCTTCTTTTGTATCTATGAAAAGAGGTCGTTTATGAAAAAGTCGCTTTTAATATTAATTGTTTTAATTCTGATAGTCTCGGCAAGCGCCTGCGGTTCGATATACAGCCAGAAACCAAGTGCAGAAAACAGCCCCGCCCCCGGCCAGACATCTGCCGGGGAGGAAAAGAAGGAAGTTTATTATTTGGTCGGGATGCATATCATACTTCCTTACTGGCAGGACCATCGCAGCGGCCTGGAGGCCGCCGGAAAAGAGATGGGCGTAGAAATCGTATTTAAGGGCGAGAACGGCAACGACGCGCTGCGCCAGATAGACATCTTCGAACAGGCGGTCAAGGAAAACCCGGCGGGAATACTGGTTTCTCCTATCGACAAGGAAGCCATGATCGGCCCTATAAACGATGCGATAGCAAAGGGCATACCCGTGGCCTGTATCGATAACGACGCTCCCGACAGCAACAGGCTCATGTACATCGGCACGGATAATTATAAGTCGGGATATCTTGCTGCGGATATTATCGGGAAAAAACTGGGCGGAAAAGGCGACGTCGGCATTCTCACGATCCAGGGGCTTTACAGCCTTGATGAGCGGCAGCAGGGCTTTGAGGAATGTATCGCCGAAAAGTATCCCGAAATAAAAATTGTAGCTGTAATGAATGACGAGGCGGACCCTTCGGTAGCCGTGAATGTGGCCAAGCAGATGCTTGACGAATATCCTTCCATAACCGGATTGTTCGGGACGGATGCCGCAAGCGGCGTGGGGGCGGCTACCGCGCTAGAAGAAAAAGGAAAACTCGGCGTTGTGAAAGTAGTCGCGTTCGATAAAGATTCTTCCGTGCTCGAACATGTAAAGCAGGGGGAGATAGAGGCGACGCTCGTTCAGAGGACGTTTACGATGTCTTATCTAGGGCTTAAATTACTGTATGACTATAACCATAACCCAAATATGAAAAACGGGGGCATAAGTATGCTTCCCGATAAAATTGATACGGGCGTCATAGTAGTTACAAAAGAGAACGTAGACAGCTTTTATTAAGATTTTCCGGAAACGGCCGATGCGGAACAGGAATATGGAGGAACAAAGATGATCGAAGCGTTTGGAATGAAGCTTTCAAAAGAAGAACTTCTGGAGCGGTTAAGCTCTATGAAACAATTAGCGGGCGCGAGGGTGTTCGAGTACGCTGAAGGAAAAGCCTCGGGCGTAAAAGCAGTGGAAGTTAACGCCGGAGGCCTTAGCTTTATTGTGCTGGCCGACAGGGGAATGGATATAGGCGACGCATACTACAAAGGCATGCCTATTGCGTGGAAGAGCAAGGCGGGCGTTATTGCCCCGGCGTATTTTGAATATAAAGGGCATGAGTGGCTTCGTAATTTCTACGGGGGATTGATAACGACCTGCGGGCTTACCCATGTTGGCGAGCCGTGCCAGGACGGCAGCGTGGCCCACGGGCTCCATGGGCGGATATCGCACACGCCGGCGGAGAAGTTCTGGACGGAAGAGTATTGGGACGGGGACGACTATGTCGTAAAAGTCACCGGAAAAATGCGGGAAGCCGCGATATACGACGAGAATCTCACTCTAACGAGGGAGATAAAGTGCATATACGGGCAGAAGAAGGTATTCATAAAAGACGTTGTGGAGAACGAAGGATATAACGAATCGCCGTTCATGATAATGTACCACGTCAATCAACCGTTCCCCATAGTGAGCGAGGATTCAAGGCTTTATTCGTCCGCTTTAAGCGTTGAGCCCCAGCAGGAATGGGCGGGAGACTACAGGACGATGGCAAAGCCAACCCCGGGCTTTAAGTACGAGACGTTCGTGCACACTATGCCGGGAGACAGGCCGATGGTCTATTACGCGATAATAAACGAGAAACTCAATATGGGAGTGTATCTCGGGTACGACCCGAAGGCGCTGCCCGTCGGCAACGAGTGGAAGATGCTCGGGCAGCAGGATTATGTGGTGGCGATGGAACCTTCCAACACTTTCAACATCGGGATAGTGGAGGCAAGGAAAAGGGGATGCCTGCCGACGCTGAAGCCGCAGGAAAGATCGGAGATAAACCTGGAGATCGGCGTACTTGAAGGAGCCGATGAGATAGAAGCGTTTAAAAAGCTGATATAGGCAACTTAATTTTCAAAAGGAGATGTACGGATATGAAAGCTATTGTGATCCACGGGCCGAGCGACGCGAGATATGAGGAAGTACCGGTAAAGAAACCCGGAAACGCCGAAGTCCTTATAAAGGTAAAGGCGATAGGGCTTTGCGGTACGGATTATGAGTTATATACGAACGACATGGTATATATAAAAGAAGGATTGTGCAAACTTCCTATGATACCCGGCCATGAATGGTCGGGAGTTATAGAGGAAGTCGGCGAAAACGCCGGAGGCTTTAAAGTCGGGGACAAGGTATCGGGAGAATGCACGGTAAGCTGCGGCACCTGCCATTTCTGCAAAAAAGGCCAGTACAACATGTGCGTAAATCGTACTGAGACGGGCGTAATGAGCAGGGACGGCGCTTTCGCGGAATACATAACGTTTCCGGTGTCTCACCTGCATAAATTCGAAAACGTGTCGTTTGAAGAAGCGGCGCTTATAGAGCCGACGGGCGTCGCGCTTTATGCGGTGATGCGTTCCCACGTGTCGCCGCTCGACAATGTGCTGGTGATGGGGCCGGGGCCCATAGGGCTGCAGGCCGCGCAGATAGTAAAAAAGATATACGGCGCAAAGAAGGTAATACTCTCCGGTACGAGAAAAGAGAGGCTGGACCGCGCGAAGCCTTACGGCCTCGACGGGTATATCAACGTTAGAGAGGAAGACTTAACGGAGCGCGTAAGGGAGATAACGAACGGCGAGATGATCGACACGGTCGTGGAAACGTCGGCAGGGGCGTCGGTATTCGAGGATATCAAAAAGGTAATAAACCCCTGCGGCAAAATAGGCATGGTCGGTTTCTTCGGGGCAAAAAAGCCTGAATGCGACTGGGATTCGTTTACCACGAGAGACATTTCTATATACGGCGCGCTCGGAAGCCCCAACGTGTGGGACGACGTTATTAAAATGATGGAGGGCGGAAAACTCGAAGCGAAATCGATAATATCGCATGTCAGGGATTTTAAGAGCTACGAGGATTTCAAGGAAGCGCTCGATATGATGGTCGAAAGGCGCGATAATGCGTGCAAGATCATATTAAAGCCGTAAGGAGAGATCATATGAAAAGATATATCGATTTGACGCATAGTATAACAAACCAGATGGCCGTATTTCCCGCAGACCCGGCTGTGGGCGTACTTACGCATCACAATTACCAAAATGGCTATTTTGTAAGCCAGGTAATATTCGGTACGCATACCGGTACGCATATCGACGTTCCCGTACATAAGATAAAGGGCGGTAAAACTGTAGACGAGGTGCCTGTAGAGAGGTTTGCGCAAAGGGCTTACGTGATGGACCTTACATTCCTAAAACCTCTCGAAGAGATCACGCAAAGCCATCTTGAGCGCCATGAAGAAAAAACAAAAGGCGTCAGCGCCGTTATACTGAAGACGGGATGGGGAAGCCATTTCGGGAAAGAAGACTTCTTTACTTCTTTCCCGGGCATAAGCGAGGAAGCGGTGGATTGGTTCAAAGAGCACGGGATAAATCTGGTCGGTTTGGAGAGCCCTTCGGTAAACGCGATAAAGCATGCAGAGATACACACGCTGCTGCTGCAAAACGACATATATGTAGTTGAAAGCCTGGCAAACGTAGAGCAGATAACCGAAGAGTATGTGGAGCTTTTCGCGGTGCCGTTGAAATTCAAGGGACTCGACGGGTCGCCGGTAAGGGCCTTTGCCGTTGAAGGCTGATTTACGGCCAGGTATCCTCAAACGTGTTATGTATTGCCCTAAAAAGACTGCACGTTTATAATAAAGACAGCGCCCCGGCTTTGCGCTAACAAGTTTACGGGGGATACATATGGATAATAAAGCGACAGGGATCCGCAAAGGCGTCCGGATAGCGGGAAACGTTTTTTTGCTCGCGGCGGTCTTGATGGGCGCATATCTTATCAACAATTACTTTTTTACCTTTCCGGTCATCGTCAGCGTGCTTAAGGGCGCAGCCCTTATAAGCGTGCTGGCGATAGCCGAGAGCATGGTGCTCGCTTCAGGAGGCATTGACCTCTCTTTGGCCGGCATAAGCCTTCTTTCATCGACATTGGTTTTTTATCTGGTAGAGACGGGCGCGGTCGGCGTTTTGCCGGCCGTGATGATAAGCCTTGCAGTTGCTTGCGCCATCGGGTTTATAAACGGGATATTTGTCGCGAAACTGGGGATACAGCCCATGATAGTCACGCTGGGGACTTCGCTGCTCGTGCACGGCGCGGCGGGGGCGATCACAAATAATATAAGTATATTCGACACCCGCCCCGAGTTCGGCGTTTTTAAAGCGACCATATCTTTTATTCCGGCCTCCCTTATCGTTGCACTGATAATAATGGGGATATGTTACGCTGTTTTTCGGTTTACCGTAGCGGGGCGGCAGATATTCGCTGTAGGGGGCAATGAAAAGTCGGCGAGACTGAGCGGGCTCAACGTCGATATGATAAAGATATACACATATACGGCCGCCGGGCTCATTTCCGGCATCGGCGGGGTGTTGGTGCTTGCGGACAGTACTATGTCGGCGAGGTTTTTCGGAGCAGGCGCGGAGCTTGAAATAATATTCGCCGCCGTTTTGGGAGGGGTATCGCTGTACAGCGGCGCCAGGATATTCTTTAAAACGTTTGTGGGAGCGGGCGTAATAGCGATGATAAACAGGCTGATATACGGAATTTTCGTATTCAATTATGCGCGCGCTATAATAGTCGGCCTGCTGTTTCTTATCGTATTGGCGCTTAAAAAGAATATGTTCAAGGGAGAAAAAACGGAAGGCTGAAAATCTGAAATATGTCCTCTTAATACGAATCTAGACTCATTGTTAGTGCGGAAGCTTAAAACTACAATGTATATATCAAAATGATCGATGTATACATTGTAATTTTATTTTTGGCGCAAATACCTGCAGGCCGCAGCAAACAAGGCTTTGAAATAAATGGACTATAGCGAAATCTTAAGCGGGATATTCCCCTCCATAACGACGCCGTTTGTGGACGGAAAGATAGACTACGGCCTGCTCAGGTCAAACATAGAGATATACAACGAGTTTGACTTTGGCGGATATATGATACTCGGTGGCAACGGGGAATACCTTGGACTGGCCCCGGATGAGAGCCTGAAGGCGGCCAAAGCGATAATTTCAGCAAGAAAAGCGGGAAGGCCCGTGATTGCCGGGGCCGGAAGAGAATCGGCAGAGGCGACGCTGGATTTTATCAGGGTAATGGCCGATATAGGCGCCGATATGGCGAGCGTGATAACTCCGTTCTACTACGCCAGGCACATGACAGACGACAAGCTGACTGCGTTTTTCAGCAGGGTAGCCGACGGATCGCCTATACCGATACTGATATACAACTCGCCGTCATACGCGGCCGGAGTAAGCGTATCGCCCGAAACGCTGCAAAAACTCAGCGATCACGAAAACATAGCGGGCATGAAGAACTCGTCGGCGAGAGAGATATCCGATTATACCGCCGCTGTTGGGGAAAACAAAAGATTCTGCTTTCATTCCGGAAGGGTGTCGGCGCTCTGTAGGGATTATAAGCAGGGGGCGGCCGGTGCAACGCTTTCGACAGCAGACTTTTGGCCCGAAGCCTGCACAGGCGTATATAAACTCTTGAAACAGGGTAGAAGCGGCGAAGCGGAAAAGCTTTGCGTGAAAATAGACAAAGCCGGAAAGGCGGGCGCATCGGCGTACGGTGTGGCGAGTGTGAAATACGCGATGGATGTTGCGGGATTCTACGGGGGGGAACCGAGGTTGCCGCTGCTGCCTCTTAGCGATAAACAAAAAGAACAAGTCAGAAATTCGTTTGAACTGATAGGAGAAGACAGCTGATGAAGATATCGATAGGATGCGACGAACTGGGTATTGGCTATAAGGATATGATAATCGATATATTCTCGAAAAAAGGGCACGAGTTTATAGATAACGGATCATTTATGGGGGAGAAGGTCAATTACCCGACGGTCGCGCACAAAACCGTTGAAAAGATGGTAAACGGTGAATGCGAGCGGTGCATACTGATATGCGGCACCGGTATAGGCATGGCGCTGACCGCGAACAAGATCAAGGGAGCCTACGCGGCTGTCTGTCACGATATATATTCCACACAGAGATCCATCTTAAGCAACAACTGCAACACCATGTGTTTAGGGGCGCTCGTAATAGGGCCCAAGACGGTGGAAACGTTGGTGGACACGTGGCTGGGGCTGCGGTTCGATCCCGGCAGCCGGTCGTTTGAGAAAGTACAGGAGATCTACGGCATAGAGGCGCGGCAGAAATGAGATACGATAAAGACACGCTCGAAAGAGGAGCGCACAACATAAGGAAACACGTAGTAAACACGATAGTAAATAACGGCGAAGGTCACGGAGGTTCCGCCCTGTCGTGCGCGGATATACTGTCGGTGCTGTTTCTGGGGATAATGGATGAAAACGATAAGTTTCTTTTGAGCGGCGGCCACAAATGCCTTGCGCTGTACGGCGCGCTTGCGGAAAAGGGCACTATAGACGGGTCGGTATTGGGAACGTACAACATGCTGGGTTCGCCGGTACCTGGGCACCCCGACGCAAGCAAACTCCCCGGAGTCGAATTCAGCACAGGTTCCTTAGGGCACGGGCTTCCGGTGGGGTGCGGGTACGCGCTGGCGGCGAAGATGAAAGGCGACAAGTATAAGACGTATGTACTGATGGGCGACGGCGAACAGGGAGAGGGATCCAACTGGGAAGCGGCGGCGTTCGCGTCGCTCCGCAAACTCGACAACCTCATTGCAGTCATAGACGAGAACGGGCTTCAGATAAACGGAAGAACGGCTGACGTGAGCAAGCCGACGGATTTCGAAGACAGGTACGCAGCTTTTGGGTGGAGCGTCAAGTCTGTGGACGGTCACGACGTTGAAGCGTTGTACGAAGCTTTTGAGTCGGCACCCTTCGAGAAAGGCAAGCCGTCCATGATAGTTGCCAAAACAATAAAAGGGAAAGGCATATCGTTCATGGAGAACGTCGCTAAATATCATCATTGGCATCCCGGCGAGCAGGAAGCCGGCGAGGCGCTGAGGCAGATAGATGAAGCGGAAAAAAGGTGGCGTATATGAGTTTGGATCCGAGAAAAGCATTCGGTGAAACGCTGCTTAAGCTTGGCAGGGAAGATAAAAGGATAGTTGCCGTATCGTGCGACTCCGCCTCGGGAGGCGGCATGGGAGACTTTTTCAAAGAGTTCCCGGAAAGGTCGGTCGAGGTCGGGATAAGCGAGCAGAACGCGGTGGGTATCTGCGCGGGGCTCGCGAAGCAGGGAATGATACCTGTACTGACCGCGATCACACCGTTTATAACCATGAGAGCTTACGAGCAGGTGAGGGACGATATCGGATATATGAATATGAACGTTAAGCTCGTAGGGTCGGGAGGCGGACTCGCGTATTCAACATTGGGCTCGACGCACCAGGCAATAGAAGACGTGGCGCTCATGCGGACTATCCCAAATATGACTATCCTTTCACCGTGCGACGGCACGGATGTGCGTGAAGCTCTTAAAATGGCAGTGGAGACGGAAGGGCCGGTATATATAAGGATGCCGAGACAGCCGCGGGAAGTGATTGCGCCGGAGAGAGACATTAAACCGGGCAGGGCCGAGGTTTTAAAGGACGGAAAAGATACAGCCATATTCGCTACCGGCCCGATGACTGAAGAAGCGCAAGTCGCAGCTGAGATATTGAAGAATGACGGAATAGACGCGGCTGTACTCGCATTCATGACTGTTAAGCCTCTGGACGAGGAAGCGGTAAAGGCATATGCCCGCAAGGTAAAATTGATAGTGACCGCAGAAGAGCATTCGGTGGTAAACGGATTTGGCAGCGCGGTGGCGCAATGCCTTGCGCCTCTTAAAGACAGGCCGCCAGTCCATATTATAGGGATAAAAGAAGGTTCAAAGAATACCGGGCCGTATAAGGAGCTTCTGGAATATTACGGGCTTACCGGCGAAAGGATCGCCGAGAGTATAAAAAGTTTAAAGGACTGATGAGAGAATGACAGTAAATTATTCGGACAAGGGCTATGGGAGAGCCGGGGTAAACTTCACGCTTAAATCGCTGGGCGCGCCCGC
>CAZJOS010000009.1:0-26102 GCA_964547655.1 uncultured Christensenellaceae bacterium | reverse complement strand
GCACGTACTGAGGATATCACTTTAAGCACAGATATCAATATATAAAAAACCCGCAGATGCAGTATCTATGCGGGTTTTTTAATGGCGGAGAAGCCGGGATGCAGCTGTTACCATTTTTGACTGCCTGCGTCATTACAAAGCAATCTTACAATTTGCCATCGGAGCCGGGTCGGGGCAAACTGTCCACTGGACAGTTTACTCTTCCCTCCCTTCAAATCCCTCTCTATATCAAAAAGCGAAAGCACCGTTTGGGTGCCTTCGCTTTTTGGCGGTCAGGGCTTGTTAATGCCCGAACGTTAAAACGCCTATAATAAAGTCTCAAACATGGTGAAATAGTCTCCTTTAAAGAGGAATATCGTTTTGGAAGGGTCTGCCACACAGAAAAACACATCATACCCGATGCAAGCCGGAAAGTCGGGATCGGTAAAATTTACTGCAAAAAAAGGCCGGTTAACGCACATAAAGCATCATAATTACCGGCCTGTATATCGCTTATCAGTTCTGTTTGCCTTAACGCTGCTCAAGTTTACCGTTTAGCTGTTGATTTAAATCAAAAATCTTTTCCAGCGTATCAACATCATCGGAGCCATCGATGCTTGGAGAGACTTTATACGCCTTGGAGAGCCGTGCATTCCATTTCGTACACGTCTCGTTTGCACCCCATTTGCGATACACCTCGTTGATGTCCTCACACTCCCAAAAAAGAATTGAGAAGTTACCATACCTGTAAATCAACAGCTCCTTTGCGCCCGCATCCTTTAAGCCCTTAAGCGTTTCCGGCCACGGATTCTTATGCAGGTTAACATAATCCTCCACCTGATCCTCGTTGATCTCTATCACAAAACAATACCGGTTCATGCTGAATCTCCTTTCGATAAGTAATTTTATATTTTGTAAATCATAATTTCGGATAAATCAAAATTTCGATACCCTCGCCTTTTCTTAATATTTGAATACCATCATCCGTTTTATCCAGCGGAAGCTTATGAGTCACCAGCGGCATTAAATCAAGCATGCCGCTCTCCAGTATCTTTACGGCTTGCGGGAAAGATGCGTTAGCGATCCATGTTCCCAGTACCGCAATTTCTCTGTTGGTGATATGGTATTGCTCAAAGCAAGGCTTTGCCTTGCCGTCAAAACCAAACAACAATACAGTGCCGCCTTTTCTGACAGCCTTTATCCCTTCCCATATCTGCGAACCCACCACATCTATTGCATAGTCCACGCCGACTCCTGTTTTTTCATGCACGAATTGTTCAAGATTCTCCGAGAACGGGTCCACCACAAAATCGGCCCCGCATTTTTTTGCATAATCCCTTCTCAATGGCGCCGGTTCGGAGACAATAATGGGATAGGCGCCGCTGGCTTTCAACACCTGAACAAATAAGAGGCCAATAGCGCCTGCTCCAATAATCAATACGCTGTCACCGGGATTTACAGGTATTTTGTTCTTAGCGTTCATCAGACAGGCCAGAGGTTCGGCGAAAGCTGCTATCTCAGCGGGAAGATTATCAGAGATCTTATGCGCAACTTTTTCGGATACGCGTACATACTCCGCAAACCCACCGTCGGCTCCTATACCCATAGGAATAATGTTTTTACACAGATTGGGTAGATTGTGTTGGCAATATTCGCAAACACCGCAGTAATCGTTCGGATTTGTAACTATTCTGTCGCCTACCTTGAGGGAAGTCACTTTATCACCGACTTCAACAACTTTAGCGACAAGTTCGTGTCCAAGTATTGTCCCGGGTTTTGCAACATAACCCGGAGGAACGGACATGATATGGACATCGGTTCCGCAGATAGAGCATGTCTCAATTTCTGCGATCACATCGTCTGGTTTTGTTATCCGGGGTATGTCGACCTCTTTAATCACGAGGACTCCATTACCTTCAAAGACAGCAGCGCGCATTTTTCCATCCATCACTACAACCTCCTGATTAATTATTAGCATATGCATATAAAACAATGGTATATAGGTTATATTAACACAATCACATGACTTGTCAACTAATAATATGGAACGTTCCCTAAACAGATATAAAATTATTTATAAGAAAAATATTTGATTTTATAAAGGAATTTTGAATAGAGCGTCGAATACTTATAACATAAAAACGGTAACGTTCCCCATTCGTTATGCACAAGTACATTGCCCTGAATATAAAATAAACAATATGAAAAACGGAGGATAAAATGAGCAGTAAAATCTATGTTGAAGACACCACAATAAAAGGCCGGAGAGAAGAAATAGACATAAAGGTTAATAGAATTACAAAGCTTCTCGGCCTGGAGGATCTTGATGCGCTTTATCTGACGAGACAATCCAATTTTGCATGGATTACTGCAGGAGCCAACGGCGTCATAACAAGCTGCATCGAGGACAGCGTAGCGTCAGTACTCATCACAAAGGACGGACAGCGGTACGTTATCACTAATGTGATAGAGGAAAGGCGCATGAGGGAGGAGCAGCATCTCGAGGAGCTTGGCTTTAAGATACTCTCGCAAGCATGGTACGAGAATAAAAACGAAGACTATATTGTGGATATTGTAGGAAGCATGGATAGAGTAGGCGCCGATGTTCATTTTAGCAACGCTAAGATGATCTTTGATAAAATAAAGCCTTTGCATTATTCACTGACGCATAATGAAGTTTGCCGTTATCAGTATCTTGGCGATTACATGTCTGAAGCTCTCGAAAAATATTTAGCGACAGTAAAACCCGGCATGACGGAATATGAGATCGCCGGCGGGGTGGCCAATGCGCTCTGGCCGAAAGAAATTGATCAGGTGCTTTTCCTCGTGGCTACAGATGAGCGTATTCGTCACCACAGACATGCTGCCCCCACCTCCAAGAGACTTGAAAAAAGCCTGATGGTATCGTGCAACGGCCGATATAAGGGGTTGATCACAACCACGACCAGAATGGTTTATTTCGGAACGCCTCCAAAGGGACTGCTTGAGCAGTTTGAAATAAATGCGGAGATCGAATGCCGCATGATTGAAGCGACAAAACCAGGCGTGGACGATCTGGTGCCTCATATGCTGGGCAAAATGCTGCTGGAAGATTTGGGTTATGGCGATATGTATCTCAGGCATGCCCAGGGAGGCCCTCAGAGTTACTATAACAGATATTACAGCACGTCTGAAGGCGTACATAATATTGTACAGCCCAATCAGTGTTACTGTTACCAGCCTGTAATTGACGGCACCAAGACGGAAGACGCGTTCATAGCGGCGGAAACAGGGCCGTTGTTTGTTACCAAGCCGATGAGTTTCCCCAAGGTTATTAAAACTGTGAACAATACGGTATTCGAAAAGCCTGGAATGTTGGTGATCGACTAGTATTAATTAATACAACAGATTTTCATTATAAGGAAAAGCAGTCGTCTCCATCGACTGCTTTTTTATGGTGTTAAACCAGTTTGGTTTTGTTAGAAAAGACGTATGAACAATCGTTATCAAGTGCTCTTTCTTTGTAAAAGTTGGCCATTCAGAATAACGCGTTCCTGTTCAT
The DNA here is from genome assembly GCA_964547655.1 of uncultured Christensenellaceae bacterium. Taxonomy (GTDB): domain Bacteria; phylum Bacillota; class Clostridia; order Christensenellales; family SZUA-584; genus DTFZ01. The sequence continues at coordinate 22,582 of CAZJOS010000009.1, read as the reverse complement.
TTTCGATTTTGTTTATTTTGTTAAGTAATATACGAATGGCAGTGGTGCCGATTTCTCTGATTGGCTGAGCGATAGTTGTCAGCGTAGGCTCGACAATCTCGCAGAGTTCGGTATTATCAAATCCAATCACGCTTATGTCATCCGGAATCAAAACATCATGTTTTTTAAGATATTTAATGACGCCTACCGCCAATGGGTCTGCCGCAGCCATGATTGCATCGATTTTAGGGTTTCTTGTCATAAGCGCGTCTGCTCCGTTATAGCCGATATCCATACCAAAAATATCTTCCTTTGAATCCGGAAAATAAACCAATTTTGAGGAAAAGGGGAGGCCGCAGTCTTCCAAACCTTTTAAATAGCCTTCATATCTTAAGTACGTAACCTCTACGTCTCGCGGGAAATTGACATAGGCGATATGTCTTCTGCCTTTTTGATATAGGAACTTAACGGCTTGTCGTGTGCTTTCAAAACCTTCCGTTGCGACTATAGCGATATTATCATAACGTTTGTATGCATAGTCTATAAAAATGACAGGCAGAGATTCGGACAGGCTTACAAAATAATCTTGCGTTTTGGCATTCATTTTATATGTTCCATAGATCAAGCCGTCAATTTTTCGGTTGAGAAATCTTTCCGCATACTTGATTTCATAATTGGGGCTGTTTTGAGTATCGCATAACGTGACCATATACCGGCTGGCGTATGCGATTTCCTGTATGGCTTTAAAAAGCTCTGTATAGAAAAGATTTGAAGCATCAGGAATCATTAAAGCAATCGTCATCGACCTTTGGGTTCTGATATTCTGAGCAAAACAACTTGGCTGGTAATTTAACTTCTTAGCTGCGGTCAGTACGGCGTCTCTTGCTTCCTGACTGCACGATCCGCTATTAATGACCCTTGAAACAGTTGATTTTGAAACCCCCGCTAATTTTGCAACATCCCAGATAGTCGCCATTGAACCTCCAAAAATTATCGTCAGGCCGCTTATTAACAAGGCTTTGAGAAAAACGACTTGTGGTAACGTTACCCTTAATCGATCACTCGTTGTCTTAATATATAAAGCTAACGCCACGTATTATTACCAATAAACTGCAATATCTATGTATGAATCAGCATTCATTGGTTTTCATTATATATTGATCCACTAATGAAATTATAAATTAAAAAAAAAAAAATTACAAGTATTTTTATTTTTTTAAAGGAATTTTTGAAATCATGTCGAAATATATACAATACAACGGTAACGTTCCCAAACAAGCTCAATTTGTTATTGCATATTACAGTATAATAATGCCCGAAATAATAAATAAACGTTTACATCGAAAGGAGACCAAAATGAGTAACATCAAGTATAGCGCGATTATAGGTTCGCTTGGGCAGACATGCGACAGGTTTATGAAATGCGGCTATAAAGATCCTAACCTGGATAAAGTGGAATTTCCGGATGTAATTAAAAATCTGGAGATGATGCAGGTACTGCAGGGTGCGGACCTTTATCAGGCACCCACAGGCACTCTTTCCGATCCTGACAGAGTCAACGAAATACTGTCGGCATCAGGATTGATCGCATCTTCAGTGCTTCCTCTTGTTTTTGGTGAAAGGATATGGCAAAAGGGGTCTATTACATCTGCTGATCCCGAAATCAGAAAGTCTGCAATGAAACTCATAAAGCAGAACATCGATTTCAATGCAAAGCTAATCGGCAACCCGAGCGTAAACTTATGGCTCGGGCAGGACGGATTTGATTACCCCCTGCAAACGGATTATGCAAAACAGTGGGATTATTTAATCAAATCAGTAAGAGAACTGGCTGATTACAATCCGAATATCAGGTTGACATTGGAAGGAAAGATACGCGAACCGAGAAATCGGTGTATTGTGGATACAACGATGACAGCCCTTTTGATGTGTATGGAAGTGGACAGAGAAAACGTGGGCGTGGCGATCGATACCGGCCATGTATTTCAGGCGCAGCAAAATGTTGCTCAGAATGTAGAAATAGCAGCCAGGTATAACAAGTTATTTATGATGCACACAAACGACAACTACAATCTTTGGGACGATGACATGATAGTGGGCTCTCTTCGGCTTACCGAATACATTGAAATGTTCTATGCATTAAGAAAATTCAATTACGATGGATTCATCTCCGTTGATATTTTCCCGTATAGAGAAGATCAATACGAAGCCACAAGGCAAAGCGTGCTGAACATGAAGAAATATGATGAGATCATCGATATGATTGGATTTGACAAGCTCACCGATGTTATCTGTAATGGAGATCCTTGTGAGATGGTAAACATAATCAGGGAAACAGTGTTTAAGTAAGAATTGCGGCAGTAATGTAAAGCAATTGTCATATTTATGGGAGATGGATGGTATCATGGCTGCATTAAGAGACAGTTAATCCGCTCTTTATGCAGCCTTGGTATTAGAGGAGAACCCTCTGATAACGTTTTGAACAGCTATAAATGGAAGTAACTGATCTTTGATTTTTTGACAGAAATAATTTATGATGGGTTTTCCACAAATGTGATAAGGAGATATGGCTGGATGCAAAAAGATTTTATTATCGAAATGAAAAACATTTACAAAAGCTTTTCAGGCGTCACAGTTTTGCAAAACGTTGATTTGGGCATTAAAAAAGGTGAAGTGCATGTGCTGGTGGGAGAAAATGGCGCTGGAAAATCAACACTTGTAAAAATCATTTCCGGCGTTCTTAAAAAAGACCAGGGGAAGATAATTTTTGAGGGCAAGCCTGTTAAGACTATGGATATCCAAACTGCACGGGAACTGGGAATCAGCATTATCCACCAGGAATTCAACCTGCTGCCATATCGTACGATTGGTCAAAACATCTTTTTGGGCAGGGAACCGATTAAAAATAAAATATTTAAAACTATAGATTTAGAAGAAATAAATAAGCGCAGTGAAGAACTGCTTGGTTTTATGGGATTATCGATCGACCCGCGGACTAAAGTTATCAGCCTTGGTATCGCGCAGCAGCAAATGGTAGAAGTGGCTAAAGCGCTGGCTGTCGATTCTAAAGTACTGATAATGGATGAGCCAACGGCCACGCTGACCAGAAATGAGATCGACAAACTCTTTGAAACAATAAAAAAACTAAAGAGCAACGGCGTATCAATTATCTATATTTCCCACAGGCTTGAGGAACTTAAAGAAATAGCCGACACCATCAGCGTCCTCAGAGACGGTAAGCTGGTAGGTACACTGAAAGCCGAGGAAGCCTCTACGGATCTGATTATCAAGATGATGGTCGGCCGCGAAATTACCAATCAGTATAAAAGAGATTACTGTACTCCCGGCGATGAAGTGCTTAGAGTGGAGAATCTGTCATCATACAGGTATAAGGATATCGACTTGAATGTCAGGAGCGGCGAGATCGTAGGCATATCCGGCCTTGTCGGTTCCGGAAGGACAGAAGTCGTCAAATCTATATTTGGTTTTGATAAATTTGAAAAAGGCCACGTTTATTTCTTCGGTAAAAAGTATACGCGTCTTAATACATGCTTTACATCCAGGCTTGGTATAGGGCTAATACCGGAAGACAGGAAAACAGAAGGCGTGATTGTTGAGATGCCAATACGTGAAAACATTGTCCACGCCTCATTGAGCAAGCTTTTCAAGCGCGGCCTCATAAATAAAAAGGTTGAAACGCAAAAAGCTGAAGGATACAGGAAAGAGCTTAACATCAGAACAAATTCTATCAAAAAATGTGTTAAGTTCTTAAGCGGCGGGAACCAGCAAAAAGTTGTTGTTGCCAAATGGCTTTGTGCAGAATGTGATGTCATCTTATTTGACGAACCCACAAGAGGCATAGATGTTGGGGCACGTGAAGAAATATACGATATTATGAACAAGATGGTGAAACAGGGCAAGGCGATATTGATGATCTCTTCGGATATGCCTGAACTGCTGGGATTATGTGACCGCATCTATGTTATGAAAGATGGAAGAATCACGGCGGAGTTTTCTAAAGATGAGGTAACCCAGGAGAAGCTTCTGGCTCAAAGCATATAGGGGGGTAGAAAGAATCATGATAAAAAAACTGTTTCGCAGAAAAGAAAGCATGGGGCTGATTATCGCCATAATCGTTATGTTCATATTTATGAGCGTTTTTACAAACGGCTTTTTTGGATGGTACAACATACATAATCTTTTGAAAGACACTTCGATCCTGTTGATTGTTTCTGTTGGCATGACATTGGTGATATTGGTCGGCAAAATCGATATGTCTGCCGGCTCTGTGATGTCGCTTACAGCAATTGTAACAACTATATTGTTAAGAAGCGGTGTGCATATTGTATTTGCGCTTTTAGCAGGCATTGCATGCGGGGTTTTGATCGGCCTGCTCAACGGTTTTCTGGTAGGGATCCAGAAACTGAATCACTTTGTTACGACATTCGCGACGATGAGTTTGGCAAAGGGCCTGGCTCTTGTCATATGCAATGGAGACATTATCAACGCGAACAGTGATCACTTAATGGCAATAGGACATAGTTCAAGTGTATTTCTCGGTTTGCACATACATATATGGATCGTTGCGATTATACTTGGGATCATGCTGTTTGTTATGTCAAAAACTAAGTTTGGCTACAAGCTTTATTCTATCGGCGGCTCAGAGCAGGCGGCATCACTGGCCGGCATGAAGACCAGTGCAACCTATATTAAGGTTTTCATAATCAGCGGCGTCCTTGCTTCAATAGGCGGCATTATGCTGGCGAGTAAAGCGAACAATGGCAACGCCACCATAGGCGATGGATTTGAATTCAGCGCGATAGCAACTGTGCTTATTGGAGGCACGCCTTTCGATGGTGGTAGAGGAGGGCTTGTTGGAACGCTTATCGGAGCCATTCTTATCTCGATGTTAAAAAACGGTTTGAGGTTTATGGGCATCATGCCTTCACTGCAGTTTGTTATTATCGGTGTTGTCATTTTGATGGTTATCATCATGGATGTGCTTATCAACGAACGCAGAAAACAGGAAGAGATGAGGAGAGTAGAACAATGAAACAAAAGATTTGGGCAATCCTGCTGAAATACTCAAAGATTATTCTACTGATAGCCATAGTCTTGGTGGCAAGCCTTAATGCCAGCAATCCTTTGGAGAATATATTTACCGTAATAATGAGTCAGGCGCCGTTTATGCTTATATATTGCTTTGGCATGACGCTTGCGATTATTAGAGGCGGTCTTGATCTCTCGATCGGTTCGATTGCTGCGTTTTCGTCATATATTGCCGCCACCATCATCATATCGGGGCAAGTTATTCTTGGATTGATTGTCGGCCTTGCAGTCGGCGCAAGCATAGGCTTTGTCAACGGCGTTCTGATTTCGAAGGCCAAAGTGCCGCCTTTTATCGCGACATACGGAATGGATTGGGTTATAAGGGGGCTCGTCCTGTTCATTCTGGCAGGCCGGAAGATATTCGGATTTGTGGATGAATTCAAACTGATATCTACCGGCTCAGTCGTTCAGTTTACCAATACCATGAGGATATCCAATCCTTTTATCATTGCGGTCATTATATTTCTCATACTGCTGTTTGTTTTAAGGAAAACAGTCTTTGGAAGACAGGTATACTCAGTTGGCGCAAACGAGAATGCAACGCGGATTACTGGCGTAAATACGTCGAAGGTCACAATACTCGTCTATGTCATGTCAGGCTTGCTGGCGGCAATTGCCGGACTGATGTATGCGGCTGTTTTGGACTGCGCAGAGCCGAACATGGGTTACCAGTATGCCCTTATGGGATTAGCGTCGACACTGATCGGGGGCACTCCCATCACAGGCGGAAAAGGCGGCGTAGGCAATACGATCATAGGCGTTTTGATCATCGTATTTTTAACAAACGCATTGGCTGTTATGGGTGTATCGCATCTTTGGCAGCAGGCTGTATTTGGTATCATTATAATATTTGCAGCCTTGATGAACAGAAGCACAGATAATTATATGGCTAGGTTAAGAATGTAACGATGCCTAATTACGTATTTGGTGGTAATACCAAATATCAATATACATTAGGAATAAAATGTAGGAGGAAAAAATGAAAAGAACAGCGAGTTTGATCTTGGCCATTCTTCTTCTGGTTGCGGTGGGCGTGGGCTGCGGACCCGTAAAAGCACCGGGAGAGGAAACAACTGCACCTGTTGTGCAGCAGTCGGATGCCGTGGAAGCGTCCACCGGCGCTAACGAGGGCAGCGAATATCCTTATCCGGGTGCTGTAGGGAAAAAAGCCACCTTGATTCTTAAGGATCTGACAAACCCTGTGTGGATTTTAGCTGCAGAGGGAGCAAGAGCGGCAGCGGAAGATTTCGGAATAGAAATTGATTGCGTCGCTCCGGTTGAATCGAACAATAACGATGAGCAGATCGCGCTGGTACAGCAGGTTATCGCACAGAATAAAGATATTCTTATCATGATTCCTGCCGACTCAACAGGTATCGTACCGGTAATTGAAGAAGTCAACGCAGCTGGTATACCGGTCATCAACCTGAATACGAAAATAAGCAAACAGACTGGTAATGCTCAATACGAAACCTTTGTTGTTGCGGACAACACGATCTGCGCGACACTGTGTGCTGAAGAGTTGGTCAGGCTGGCTGGAGAAGAAGGCGAAGTACTGATACTTGAAGGCCCCTCCGGCGGCCAGGTCACAATAGACCTTTCAAACGGAGCGCAGGCGGTGTTTGCAAAGTACCCGAATATTGAAGTTGTAGATATTCAGGACGCAAAGTTTGACAGATCCACGGGCTTTACCACAACGCAAAACATGCTGCAGGCTCATCCAAATCTGAAAATTATATTCAGCTGCAACGATGAAATGGCGCTTGGCGCAATCAAGGCGCTTGAGGAAGCAGGCAAGCTTAACGATGTTTTCGTAGGCGGTATTGATGGAAACAATGACGCTCTGGCAGCTATCAAAGATGGCAAAATGGAAGTTACAGTCTATAAGAACTTCTGGCTGCAGGCTTACACGGCTGTAGAAGCCGCCGCCAAGTTCCTTAACGGAGAATCATTGCCAGAGCTGATTCCTGTTGATTTGGAAGCGGTTACGCTCAGCAACGTCGATAAATACTTACAGTAGTAAGCGCACAAATCAATATGGGATTTGGGTTATCGCAGAAATGCGATAACCCAAATTTTCATAAAGCGAAAGCCGCGGGCTAAAGCATTTCAAACAGCATTCATATGGCGTTATAAGACAAAATACTAAAAGGGGATACAATTATGGAAAAGCATTTTCTGGTGTTTGATTACGGAGCTAGCCACGGACGTTGTATTGTTGCCAAATACAATGGCAGAACATTCGGGATGGAAGAAATATATGAGTACGACAATCGGCCTGTAAATTATGCAGGAACGCTTTATTGGGATATTTTGAGGCTTGCTTCCGAGTTGAAAATAGGCATGCAAAAAGCGTTTATGCAATATCCGGACATTGCATCGGTGGCGATCGATACTTGGGGCTGCGACTTTGGATTCATTGATAAATTCGGTAAGCTTATGGCTAATCCGGTAAATTATCGTGATGAGTTAAGATACAGGTATAAGTCTATCCTCGACAAAACGTTTGGGGAATATAATTTGTTTAGGCTGGGCGGCGTAAATACAAATGCGATAATGGGGCTGTATCACCTTTATGGCATACTTTGTGAAAAAGCAACAGAGCTCGAATATGCCCACAAATTTCTGATGATACCTGACTTGTTAAACTATTATCTGACAGGTGTCGCCGCAAACGAATATACCGATTCCACCATGAGCCTTCTGGTTGACCAGAGCAGTAAGGCATGGCAGAAACAGATTATTGAGCCGCTTGGCATAAATAAGGATCTGTTCTGCGACATCGTAATGCCGGGAAATACGCTGGGTAATATGCAGAAATGTATTTGTGATGATTTTGAGGTAAGGTCCATTCCTGTAATCAACGTGGCTTCTCATGATACGGCCAGTGCCATTGCGGGCATACCGATAGCGAAGCAAGATAAAAACTGGGCGTTTATCAGTCTGGGCACCTGGGCAATCTTTGGCATTGAAACTGACCGGCAATATGTGAGTGAAGAGGTATTTGCATCCGGGCTGGCAAACCAGGGAGGCTGTGAGGGCAAAACAAACTTTGTGGATCTGTTTACCGGCCTTTGGCTTATTCAGCAATGCTATGACAAGTGGTGCAGGGACGCTGGCAGGAAAGTCGGATGGGAGGCGGTGGATGAAGCTGCGAAATCCGTGCAGGGAGGAAAAGCATTCATAGATCTGGATGCGCCTGATTTTGCGCAGCCAAACCCCAATATGCCCAGACAGATACAGCAATATTGCGCTGAGACAAACCAGGCTGTGCCAAATGGCATGGGCGAGATAGCAAGATGTGTGTTCGAGAGCCTGATACTCAAGTTCAGGCGCTGCAGAGACAACGTTGAGAGGTTTGCCGATAAAAAAATCGACTTGCTTCATGTAGTCGGCGGCGGCAGCAAAAGCCGATTGCTTTGCCAGTGGACGGCGGATGCGTTGGGTATTCCGGTAATGGCGGGGCCTGCAGAGACCACATCTGTCGGCAATCTGCTCATGCAGCTCAAAGGAACGGGTGAAATCAGCAGCCTTACGGAAGGGCGGGAGATTTCGGCCAGTTCCTCAACACCAAAAGAATATTATCCTTCAGGTTCGGATATCTGGGCGGAATATGCTCTAAGAAGCAGCCGCATAAAATAACATTGAAAGAAATATAAAATGGAAGCAAAGAAATACCCGAGGATTCATTTAGTTATTGATAATTGTTTTGCAATCAAAAGATGGGTCGAGCCTGGTGAATGGATGCGCGTAGTCAAAGAAATCGGTGGCATCCGGCTTATTCAGGCCAGTACGGACAATGAAATAGACCCGTCTCACAACACCGGGGAATATAGGGACGAATGGGTAGCCGAAGTCAAAAAGTACGAGAAGGAATTCGATCTCAAAGTTGTCAGCTTATATTCGGGGTATGCGACGTACCGGACGGTCGGTATAGCGAGCCTGTCGGAAAGCAAAAGGCAGGCCATGATCGACCGCTATTTCAAGCCGGTTGTTGATATTGCGCACAGTCTGGGGGCACAGGTCGGGAACACGCTGAGCGCTTACAGCGAAACCGCTTTACAGGATGCGCGGTTGTACAGAACCGTTGACAGACATATAGAAAACAGCCTTATCAGCATGGCCCGATACGCAGCGGAAAAAGGCGTCACATTCGGTTATGAACAGATGTATACACCCACGCAGGGAATGTGGACGATCAATGGATGTATCAATTGCATGCGGAACGTATACAAAAGAGCGGGGAGCCCCATGTATATCACCATTGATACTGCGCATCAGGCAGGGCAGAGGCTATTTTTAAAACCATCTGTCAAAGACATAGCTGAAATGCAGAAAAACAACAATGCGGGCAGATTTCGATTGCCGGAGGCGATTGAGAGCCTTATTACCGGCGAGGACGACCCGGAACGCATTTATGACAGTTTGGATGAGTACAGCTACTGGTTTGCCGAGCCTGCGGATGCGGATGTATTTGAATGGTTTTCAGCTCTTGGTTGTTACTCGCCGATCGTCCACCTGCAGCAAACGGACGGTACGTATTCATCGCACAAGCCTTTTGTCGCCCAATACAACAGTGAGGGAATCATTAAACCCAAAGATGTTTTTAAAGCGATTGCGAGGTCTTACCAACAGCCTGAAAATCCAGAACTGCCCCCGAGAGTTAAGGACATCTATCTTGCCTTTGAAATATTCTTCGGCGTTACCGATACACCCAAAAGAATCATAAAGGATCTCAGCGAATCCGTCGCTTACTGGAGGAGACATATCCCTGAGGATGGCATGCTGCTCAGCGATTTGATTTAAGTTGGGCCTTTAAAGATCCATTGGTGAGGCAGCAATATATTAGAATACTTTAAAGAAATGAGAGGAACACTTGCGTGATATCTGTCGTAGGGAGTATCAATACGGATCTCGTTGTTGATGTATCAAGAAGGCCCGGGATTGGTGAAACCATCTTTGGCGATTCCTTTAAAATTTTTCCGGGAGGAAAAGGCGCGAATCAGGCAGTTTGTATCTCCAAGCTTGGCAACAAGGTTCGGTTTTTTGGCTGCGTTGGCGATGATGTTTACGCAAAACTGATGCTGGACAATCTCAATACCCGGGGCGTTATTACAGACTGCATCAAGACTGTTGATAACGTCTCAACAGGTATAGCGATAATTACATTGGTACAAGGAGAGAACAGCATTATTGTTGTCAAGGGGGCAAATGAACAAGTTGATACTGCCTATATTGACAGCGTATTGCCCAAGCTTTTAGAATCTGATTATGTTCTCATACAAAACGAGATACCGATAAAAACAGTTGAATACGTTATTGAGACATGCTTTGCGAATGGCATTCCTGTCGTGTATAATCCTGCTCCCGCCCATATGCTTAATGCCGGGATCATCGAAAAAGTTCAGTATTTGATACCTAATGAGCATGAGGCCATGGCCTTATTTGAGGGATATGAATGCCTTGCCGATCTGCTGAGCGATTATCCGGAAAAAATGATCGTTACTCTGGGTAAAGACGGAGCTGCCTATTCGGACGGGGACAAGGTTGTTAACATACCCGCTCTGAAGGGTGTAAAAGTCGTTGATACGACAGGCGCAGGCGATACTTTTGTGGGCGCATTTGTAAAGGCTCTTAGCGATGGAGCGCGTATAAATCAGGCCATCACATTCGCGCAATGCGCAAGCGGAATATCAATTGAAAAACATGGAGCGCAGGAAGGCATGCCGGTAATACAGGAAGTTATGGAACGATTTACCTGATAGATAAGCATAATTTTTTTTAAAATAAAAAAGGGTTTTTCTAATTTGTGTAGAATAAGTATAATATGATACTGTGCAATGAACAAATGATACTAACCGTAAGACTGAAAGGGACATGTAATACAGTTGGTATTGAGCGCACTTATAAAGCCTGCGAATCAGATGTTAACAGGGTTATCGTATGAGAAATAACGAAAAAATAAGCCTGCTCGTCCAAGCTGCCAGACTATACTATGAGCATGATTACAACCAGCAGATGATAGCCGATAAGCTGGGGATTTCAAGACCTTATGTATCCAAGCTGATTTATGAAGCGAGAACGACCGGCATTGTAGATATAAAGATCAACGATCCGGTTGGAGTGGAATCAGATATTGAAGTTAGCGTACGAAACAGGTTTGGGCTCAGAAAGGTTATAGCGGTTCCTTCACTTGGATCGGGCAGCATACCGGAGAAGTTGGGAACTGCAGTCGCAAGACTACTGCATACGATTGTAAAGGATAATGACATCATCGGCGTGGCATGGGGAGAAACGCTGCATGAATGTTCAAAGAAAATGACCCCGAAAGATGATTTAAAGAATATCACCGTCGTGCAGCTTTGCGGTGGTATCAGTAATCTGGAAAGAAATATATTTGCCAGTGAGATACCGAAGAATATCGCTGATGCCTATAAGGGAATACCGTACATTCTTCCATTGCCGGCCGTTGTAGACAGCATTGGCGTGAAAAATGCCATTTTGCAGGACAGGAATATTCAAAACATTCTTGACATCGGAATGAAGGCAAACATTGAAATATTTACGATGGGTGTTATTGGCCATGATGGGGCTTTGGCAAAAGCGGGATACATCAGTACGAAAGAAATCGATATCTTGCTGGATAAAGGGGCGGTCGGGGATATTTGCACAAGGATCATTGATATCAACGGTGATATTTGCGATGAAGGATTGAACAACAGGACAATAGCCATAGAGCTTGACCAATTAAAGCAAAAAGAGTACAGGATCGGGGTTGCCTCGGGGGATAACAAGGTGAAGTGTATCGTTGGCGCTTTGAGAGGGGGATTTTTAAACATATTGGTTACAGATGAAGAGACTGCACAAAAAGTCATGATTGAATGTGAGGAGTAAAAGGAGCCAACAGAGGTTTTATATATTTTATGGGATATGAATTGGAGGGTTGATCTGATGGATATAAACGAACTGATAAGGCGAGTGACAGAAGAAGTATGCGCACAGTACGGCAGCAGCGCAAAAGACGCGGAGGATTTGACTGCAGGGAGTATGGCCAAGTATATCGACCATACGCTGCTAAAGCCTGAGGCCAGTGAAGACGATGTGCGAAAAGTCTGTGACGAAGCAAAAAAGTACAACTTTGCGAGCGTCTGTGTCAATCCAAATCACATCAAGTTTGTCGCTGAGCAGCTTGAAGGCAGCGGTGTTGCACCCTGCGTTGTGATCGGTTTTCCGCTCGGCGCGACGATGCCTGAAATCAAAGCTGAAGAAACGAAGGCGGTGATTGCGATCGGGGCAAAAGAAGTGGATATGGTCGTCAATATAGGCGCAATCAAATCCGGCAAATGGCCGCTCGTAATGAGGGACATAGAAGCCGTAGTGGGAGCGGCAAAAGGGAAAGCGCTTGTAAAAGTCATCATTGAAACCTGCCTGCTGACGGATGAGGAAAAGGTCAGGGTATGCGCCATCGCAAAGATGGCCGATGCTGACTATGTCAAAACATCAACCGGTTTTTCTACCGGCGGCGCGACTAAAGAGGATGTCGCGCTGATGCGTCAGACCGTAGGGCCGCTTATTGGCGTCAAGGCTTCGGGCGGCGTTCGGGACTATGAGACGGCTGTTGCCATGATTAAGGCTGGAGCGACAAGGCTTGGGACAAGTTCTGGTGTGGCAATCGTTTCCGGCACCGGACAGAGAAGCAACTGTATCAATTGCGGCAATTGCTCGCAGACATGCCCGACCGGCAATGTGACGATATGCAAAAACGCATATTAAATAATTTTTTAGGGGTTTAAAATGAGCACTATGATGAAAGCAGTTAGAATGTACGCGCCAAGGGACCTAAAGGTCGAACAGGTTCCTGTGCCGCATATACGGGAAAATGAAGTCCTAATCAAAGTTATGGCTGTCGGCATATGCGGATCAGACATTCCGCGAATCAACGAGTATGGCGCATATATAGCGCCGATCACGCCCGGTCATGAATTTGCCGGGCAGATTGTGGAAGCGGGTCCTGATGTAATACGCTTTAAAGCAGGGGACCGTGTGACGGTTGCACCGCTGATGCCATGCTTTAAGTGTGAATATTGTCAGCAAGGGCATTATTCGCTCTGTATGGACTACAATTATTTTGGCTCGCGCTGCGACGGCGCTTTTGCGCAATATATAGCTGTTCCCGAAGCCAATCTTGTAAGGGTAGCCGATAATGTGACATATGAAGCAGCCGCGACAACGGATCCGCTGGCAAATGCATTGCATGCAATCAAACGCGGTGGATTCAAACAAGGCGATAAAGTTTGCGTTGTAGGCACAGGGCCTATAGGCCTGTACGCGCTGCAGTATATGAAAGCAAAGGGCGCTGCTTTTGCGGTTGCCGTCGATGTGTCGGACGAGAAGCTCAAAGTTGCCAGCGCGTGTGGCGCGGATGCAGTAGTAAACGGTATGGCAAGCGATGTTGCGGAACAGATCATCAAGGCGACGGGCGGCGGCGCGGATCTTTGTATTGACGCGTCAGGCTTTCCGGCCGCACAGCATAATGCCATAATGGCAACTGCAAAGCATGGCAGGATAGTGTTGCTTGGCATATCACACAAACCATTGGAGCTGTCTGAAAAATGTGTCGATCAGGTGATGCGTTTTGAAAAGAGCATTATCGGTTCATGGAACTCATTCTCAAAGCCTTTCCCGGGCTGGGAATGGACGCATGGCGCGGAGAGCTTGGCGGATGGAACGATTGATGCGGAGAAAACCATCACGCACAAACTGCGCCTGGAAGACGCTCCCGAAACCTTTGATAAGATATATAAAAAAGAGTTGTTCTTCAATAAAATATTGTTTTTACCTTGGGCGGAATAACAGGAGGCAAAATGAAAGCTTACGTCTATCACGGAGAAAAAAACTTCTCTATCGATAATATTCAAAAACCTGTGGCATACGCGGGTGAAGCAGTTGCTAAAGTTTTGTGCGCATCGATCTGCGGAACCGATCTGCGCATGTACCGATCGGGCAGTACAAAAATCAAACCACATAAGGTTATTGGGCACGAAGGCTGTTATGAAATCACAGACGTCGGAGAGGGTGTCGATTTGCTGCCCGGTGAACGCTATGTAATTGCGCCTGCTATTGGGTGCGGAGTATGCAAGTGCTGCCAAAAAGGGCGGACGAACATGTGTGAAAACCTGACAACGATAGGTTTTCAATACGACGGTACATTTGCGGAATACATAAAGATTCCTCAAAGGGCAATCGAAAGAGGACACCTGATCAAGGTGCCGGAGAATGTTTCAACCAAAGCTGCAAGTGTGGCCGAACCGGTTGCTTGTGCAATAAACGCTCAGAGCTTTCTGCATATCGAAAAGCATGAAAACGTGGTTATTTTCGGTGCGGGATACCTGGGTTGTATCCATGCGGAGCTTGCTCTTATGCAGGGCGCTGACAAGGTAATTATTGCGGAAATATCCGAAAAACGCCGCAAGAAGGCCAGCGAATTCGTACCGGACGCCCACGTTATAGACTCGGGAGGCAAGGATGCCGGGCAGACGATAAGGCAAATTGTCGGAGACGGCGGTGTCGATGTGGTAATCACGGCCTGCCCCGCAGGCATTACGCATAAGCAGGGCGCCGAGCTGCTAAGCTGCAACGGGCGCATAAGCTTGTTCGGCGGGCTTGCCGGTGAGAACAACCTGTATATTGACAGCAATCTGATACACTACAAGGAACTTGGAGTATTCGGCGCACATGCATCAACCGTTAAACAAAATATGCAGGCGCTGGACCTGATTGAAAAAGGAAAGCTCAATGTTGAAAAATACATCACAACATTTGCGTTGGATGATATCGAAAAAGCTTTTAATAGCCTGATAAGCGAAGACGCGGAAAAGGCTGTAGTTATACCATGAAAAAAAGCGTTTAATATTTAAAGGAGAATGAAAATGGATAAGCAGGCACTCGGAATGATTGAAACCAAAGGTTTGGTAGGCGCAATCGAAGCGGCAGACGCGATGGTCAAGGCTGCGAACGTTACTTTGTTGGGTAAAGAGCAGATCGGATCAGGCCTCGTAACGGTTATGGTAAGGGGCGACGTGGGCGCGGTCAAAGCGGCCGTGGACGCGGGCGCGGCGGCGGCAAAGCGCGTGGGAGAGCTCGTGTCGGTGCACGTGATACCGCGGCCGCACAGCGACGTTGAAGCCATACTTCCCGGCAAATAAGGCACATAGACAGTGAACGTTGACATGATCAGGCGCACAGTGGAGCTTGCCGTCATCAAACGGTGCGCGCTGTCAGGCGAAGCCGCCTGCGTGCCTGCGGCAGTCTCCGCGCGGCATGTGCATCTTTGCGCAGCGGACATCGAAACGCTGTTCGGCAAGGGCTGCGCGCTGGAAAATATGCGCGATCTAGTGCAGCCGGGCCAGTTTGCCTGCAGCGAGCAAGTCGCGCTTGTCGGGAAAAAAGGGCGAATAGAAAATATACGCGTACTCGGCCCCGCGAGAAGCGGCACACAGGTCGAGATCTCCATGACAGACTGCTACAAGGTTGGCATAGACCCTGTTGTGCGCATGTCGGGCGATATCGAGAATACGCCGGGCGGTACGCTCATCGGCCCCGCGGGAGAGGTGAGGCTCCAAAAAGGTGTGATAGTCTCGGCGAGGCATCTGCACGCGGCGGTTCAGCAGGCTGCGTGGTTTGGCCTGACAAACGGCGATATAATCACCGTAAAAAAAACAGGCCCGCGCGAAACGGTATTTGGCAACGTCGTTGTGCGTACGGGCAGTGACCATGAGCTGGAACTTCACCTGGACACCGATGAGGCCAACGCGGCGGGCGTCAGGCAGGGCGATCTGCTCGAAATCGTAAGGTAAGACGGATATGGGCTTAAGCGCACAGGATATACAAAACATCATAGAACGGGTGACACAACAGATACTCGGCACGGAGCAAAACGACGATAGGCCGGGTGGCATTCTGGCCGTATTTTCAGACTGTGTGTTCGACCCGCAGGGCGTGAAAACGTACTTTGAAGGCAAACAGGTCATCTGCGCGCTGCCGGATGGCATACAGCCGCTGATGCAGGAATGCAAAACTCTGCGGCTTAATGCGGACAAGCCCGCGATACCGGGCGTACTGGCAAGCTGCGAGGAGATCGTACTTGTCACGCCGCCGCTGTCGCTGCTTCAGGCAATCGCGCAGGCGGACGACTCAACGTTCACCTCTTCTCTCGTATTGCGGCCGTTGCTCTGGGGCAAAAAAGTGAACGTACTGCTCGATTTTGAATCGCCCAGGCATATACGCGGCACGGCTCTCGCGCTCATCGCGGAGAGCATCGATGCGCTTGAAAATATGGGCATCGGCATAAAAATACTTCCGCGCAAAAACAAAACGAAACAGGCCAAAGAGCTCGTCACCGAGCAGGATATAAAGGACGCGTGCCGCGACGGCAGCATGAAAGTTATAATAGCGCCCGGCGCCATCGTCACGCAGCTCGCGCAGGACACGGCTCGCGAATGCAATGTGAGTATCGAATATTAGAAAACTATGCAGTGAAGGCAGCGTCCTCGTCATTGCAGAGACTCCGGAAAAAAGGAGATAAAAAAATGCAGGTAGCAATAGTCAAGGGAAGCGTCGTGAGTACCAACAAAACGGATAAGCTGCACGGCCTAAAGCTGCTCATCGTGGCTCCTATAGACCTGGCCACGTTCGAGGAGAAAGGCTCGCCCATCGTCGCGATAGACACTGTGGGCGCGGGCGCGGGTGAGGTGGTCATGCTGTGCGGCGGCAGCTCGTCACGCCAGACACCGCTCACCGAAAACAAACCCTCGGATATGGCGATCGTCGCCATCATCGACTCTATTGAGATACAGGGAAAAACAATTTTCCGCAAGTTTGAAGAGCAAAAGCGGGGTGGAGATAAATGAGCCTGACGGAACAGCAGATTCGCCAAATTGTCGAAGATACGGTCAATAGTATTTCCAGAAGCAAAACAGCAGACGGCGGCTGGCTCTGCGACACCGCAGAGGAAGCGGTTTTATCCGCAAAAGCCGCGCAGGAAAAGCTCATGAGACTGCCGCTTGAAAAGCGCGGCAAGCTCATAGACGCGATGCGACGCGCCGCCATGGAAAACGTGCAGCGGCTCTCGCAACTCGCACACGAGGAAACCGGATTTGGGCAAACGCAGCATAAGGTTCTCAAAAACACGCTCGTTATAGAGAAAACACCGGGTATAGAAGATCTGACTTCCGATGCTATGTCGGGCGACTATGGGCTCACGCTCATTGAGCGCGCGCCGTTTGGCGTTATTGGCGCGATCACGCCGTCCACCAACCCGACATCGACCGTGATCAACAACGCCATCAGCATGGTTGCCGCTGGCAACGCCGTGGTGTTCAACCCGCATCCGTCAGCCGGGAAGAGCTCGACCGAAACTATGCGGATATTGAACGAAGCCATTGCAGCCGCAGGCGGGCCCGCCACGCTGCTCTGTACCGTGAAACAACCCACGCTCGAGAGCGGCAAAGCGCTTATGGAACATAAAGACGTGCCGCTGCTCGCAGTTACGGGCGGAGAAGCCGTGGTGCATGTGGCGATGCGTACCGGCAAAAAAGTAATCGCAGCCGGGCCGGGCAACCCGCCCGTCATCGTTGACGATACCGCGCTCATCGCGCAGGCCGCGAAAGACATCGTGGACGGCGCGAGTTTCGATAACAACGTGCTTTGCATCGCGGAGAAGGAAGTGTTCGTGTACAACTCCGTCGCCGACAAGCTGATGGGCGAGATGCAAAAACACGGCGCGTATAAAGCCTCAAGTGCGGATATAGATCAAATAGTCAAAACAGTGCTCGTGCGCAAGGACGGCAAATACAGCGTCAACCGAAATTATGTCGGCAAGGACGCGGCGAGGATACTCTCGGACAGCGGCGTGAGCTGCTATGAAACCCCAAGGCTCATTATCGCTGATGTTGAGGAAAACCATCCGTTCGTCATCACCGAGATGCTCATGCCCGTGCTCGGCATCGTGCGCGTTGAGAGCAATATCGACACGGCGATTCAAAAGGCAATAAAAGCCGAAAAAGGCTGCAAACATACCGCGATCATGCACTCGCAGAACGTCAGCCATCTTTCTATGGCGGCCAGGGCGTTGAACACCACGATATTCGTCAAGAACGCGCCCTCGTACGCCGGTCTCGGATTCGGCGGCGAAGGGTTCACGTCGATGACCATCGCGACGCCCACGGGCGAAGGCGTGACAAGCGCGCGGACGTTCACGCGGCTACGCCGCTGCGTGCTGTATGGCAACTTCAGGATCGTGTAATGGAAAAGCAGCAGATGCGCGAAAAAATCAAACAGGCAGGTGTTATAGGCGCGGGCGGCGCGGGTTTCCCCACGCACATTAAGCTCTCTTGCAGCGCCGATATCGTGATCGCCAACGGCGCCGAATGCGAGCCGCTGCTGCGCACCGACCGGCTGCTCATGGAGACACAACCCGAAAAGGTGTTGCTCGGGCTCAAAACCGCAATGTATTTAACGGATGCTCCAAAAGGTGTCATCGTATTAAAGAAGAAGTATGAAAAAGCCATTGAGGCGCTTAAAAGCGCACAGGATGAGGCAACGGAGCTTTTTCTTTTGGACAGCTTCTATCCTTCAGGGGACGAGCAGCAGATCGTCTATGAGGTGACCGGAAAGGTCGTGCCCACGGGAGGGCTGCCGCCGGACGTGGGCGCAGTGGTACAGAACGTCGCGACTCTGATTGCCGTCGCCGATGCGCTGCACGCCATACCCATCACAGAAAAATACGTGACCGTTACCGGCGAAGTCGCAAATCCTGTAGTGCTTAAAGCGCCCATAGGCGCGCCGGCAGCTGCGCTTATCGCCGCCGCAGGCGGGCCGCGCGACATGTCGGGCTACAGCGTTGTCATCGGAGGGCCGCTCATGGGCCGCGTGGCGGACGATATTTCAAAAGAAGTCATAGAGAAAACGACAGGCGGACTGATCGTGATGCCGGATGAGCATACGCTGATACGGCAGAAAACAGGCAGCCTGGATAACGATTATCGGCTCGCGAAGTCTGTATGCTGCCAATGCAACTACTGCACGCAGATGTGCCCCCGCAACGCGCTGGGGCTCCAGGTGGAGCCGCATAAGATCATGCGCGCATTGGCATTGAACGCCGATAATTTCGGCGAGGTTAACGGTATTTTCTCGTGCTCCAATTGCGGTATCTGCACGCACTACGCCTGCAACTTCCAGCTTGCGCCTTCAAGGCTGATAACGCGCGTCAAGCAGGAACTGATGAAGGCGGGCGTCAAGCCCGAGAAGAATGTGGCGTTCGGCGTGGCGGACAACATGGAGAGTATCAAGGTGCCCACTTCAAGGCTCAATGTGCGGCTCGGGCTCGATAAATACGACAAAGACCTCGAGCTTAAAGAAGAACTGATAGATACGGACTATGTCCGGCTGCCTTTGAAGATGCACATCGGCGCCCCTGCCGTACCGGTGGTCAATACCGGCGATAAAGTTACAAAAGGGCAACTGATCGCCGCAGTCAATGACGGTGTGGGAGCGAACCTGCATGCGAGCATAGGCGGCACGGCGACTGTCCATGGCCAATATATAGAGATAAGGAAGTAGAAGCCCATGACATACGCGCTCGGAATGGTCGAGACCAACTGCATAGCCAAAGGCATAGAGGCGGCGGACGCCATGCTCAAGGCTGCCGATGTGAGCCTGTTGTCGTCGCAGACAGCGTGCGCGGGCAAATACGTTGTACTCGTATCGGGCGATGTTGCGGCGGTCGAAGCGTCGGTGGAAGCCGGGGCAGCCAGCGCTGAAGAGACGCTTGTTGACAGCATGGTGATTCCGAATCTGGACGCACAGGTACTGCAAGCGGTGTCGGCGTGTTCAGAGCCGAAAAACTTTGAATCGCTCGGAATTATCGAGACATTCTCGCTGGTATCGGCGCTGCTGTGCGCGGATGCGGCAGTCAAGGCTGCGGATGTGGCGCTGATTGAGATAAGGCTCGGGCGCGGGTTGGGCGGCAAGTCGTTCGTGACATTGACGGGCGGTGTGGCTGCGGTTCGGCACGCTGTGGAGGCTGCCAAGGCGGATAAAGAAGTCAAGGGCATGGTGATGCGCACGGTCGTGATCCCTTCGCCGCACCCTGACCTTAAAAGAGCTGTGTATTAGTAAAATAAAAAGGAGCAGGAAGCAAAATGGAAAAGCAGGCACTCGGAATGGTTGAGACAAGAGGCCTTGTGGGCGCTATCGAAGCGGCGGACGCCATGGTTAAAGCGGCGAATGTCACTCTCATTGGCAAACAGCAGATAGGCTGGGGCCTTGTGACGGTTATGGTTCGCGGCGATGTGGGCGCGGTCAAAGCGGCCGTGGACGCGGGCGCAGCGGCAGCCAAGCGTGTGGGCGAACTTGTATCGGTGCATGTGATACCAAGGCCGCATGACGACGTGGAATATATACTGCCTGAAGTGAAAAAGCCGAAAGCGGCAGCGGAGAAGAAATAAATGTACACGGGTAAGGTCGTAGGCTCACTTGTAAGCACGGTCAAGGACGAGAGCCTGACAGGCGTTAAGCTGCTTGTGGTCGAAAAATACGAGAACGGCAAGCCGGCAGGAATGATCGTTTCTGCGGACGGTACGCGCCAGGCGGGAGTCGGCGATTTTGTGTACCTTATCGGCAGCAAAGAAGCAACGCTGCCGTTCCCGGAATGCAGGCTGATCCCCGTCGATTCGTCGATCATCGGGTTCATAGACCGAATAATCGATTAAAAATTTTTCAAAAGGAGCAAACAAAATGGAAAAGCAGGCACTTGGAATGGTGGAAACAAGAGGTCTCGTGGGCGCGGTTGAGGCGGCGGACGCCATGGTTAAAGCGGCTAATGTCACATTGGCAGGCAAAGAGCAGATCGGTTCGGGACTCGTGACAGTCATGGTCAGAGGCGATGTGGGCGCGGTCAAAGCGGCCGTGGACGCGGGCGCAGCGGCAGCCAAGCGTGTGGGCGAGCTTGTATCGGCGCATGTGATACCAAGGCCGCACGACGACGTCGAAGCGATACTGCCGGGTAAATAATATGCTGCTCGCGAAGGTCGTTGGCAACGTAGTGTCGACGATAAAGACACCGTCCCATTATGGGCGCAAGCTCATGATGGTAGAGTTCATCGGGCTTGACGAAAAGCCCTGCGGTGCGCGCCAGATCGTCATTGACGCTGCGGACGCCGGCATAGGCGATACCGTGCTTGTCACTGCGGACGGCGGCGCGTCGCAGATGATACTTGATGACAAAAAAGCAATCGTCGATATGACGATCTGCGGTGTCATCGATCATTTTGACGTAGAAAAATCACCCCATGAATAAAAGGGAGATAACTCATGGACATACAGGATATCGTGGCGAAGGTCACAAAAGAGGTTTTAGCGCGTTTGGGCGAGAGCGGCTGCCCAAAAAAGCAATCGGGCGCAGACATCGCGCATACCATAGAACACAGTCTGCTGAATCCTGACACGACGAGGGAGCAGATTATAAAGGGTTGCAGGGAGGCCAAGGCGGGCCGCATGGCGAATGTGTGCGTGTCGCCGTATTTCGTCCCGCTTGCGGCGGATTATCTGCGTGGCAGCGGCGTGAAGGTATGTACTGCGGTCGGGTTTCCGCACGGCGCCGCCTCGACAGCAGCCAAGGTGGCAGAGGCGAAGGAAGCCATACGCAACGGGGCTGAGGAGATAGACGTTACGATGAACATACTGGCCATAAAAAGCGGTGAGGCAAAAGACGCGCTGGATGATCTGTGTGAGGTTGTGAATGTCGCCAGAGGCAAGGCAGCCGTAAAGGCCATATATGAGCAGGGGCTTTTCACAGAAGAAGAGAAGGTAACGGCGTTGAATATCGCCAAGGCATCCGGGGCAGACTTCATCAAGATATCCAATGCGCTCACCGGCAAGAAGGCGCTGGCCGAGGACGTGCTTTTCGTACGCAGTATCGTGGGCGATGGCATTGGCATCAAAATAGACGGAGGCATAGCCACGGCAGAGAAGGTGCGCGAGCTGATCGCGGCGGGCGCGCAGCGGTTTGGCTGCAGCAAATCCGTAGCAATCGTGGAGGGGAAGGATTCTTAAATCAATTTGTTATACAAGTGGCGGCCATAATGCCGGGTTGAAAATCAGGAAAGCGGAACGCCGAAAGCTGAAGAAACAGAACGGCGTGTTAGAAAACCAGCTCTATATGAACACGCAGACTATGCAAAAGATAAGCGAACGCATTTCGGGATTGTACGGCGATTACAGGGATAAAATCATAAATCAGGAATACTGCAATGTTCTTGATGAGTAATCGCACGCAATATTGATATACGAATTTTATGGTGATATAAGTAATAGCACATCCGGAAACCGGATGTGCTAAACTTTTGAATAGGAATTTGTTTTTTTGTGTCCTATTGTAGATTTTGGCGGAGAAGCCGGGATTTGAACCCGGGCGCCGGTTACCCCGGCCTACTCC